>CACESO010000001.1 GCA_902562205.1 uncultured Pelagibacteraceae bacterium
ATTAATCAGAAAAAAGTCGAGGAAATCTGTAAAACAATTTTAGATTATGATATTAAAGCCGTAATTGTTTCCAACACCACAGATGGTAATCGCGACAGTTTGAAAAATCACAAGAAATTTCAAAAAGGAGGACTTTCAGGAAAACCTTTGAATGAAATATCTAATAAATTAATAAACAATTTTTATAAAATATTAAATAATAAGATAGATATAATTGGTGTAGGAGGAGTAGACTCCGGTGAGACAGCTTATCAAAAGTTTATACACGGGGCAAAATTTGTCCAGCTATATACAGGTATGGTTTTTCAAGGCCCAAAAATTGTAAACAAGATTTCACATGAGTTAAATAATATTCTTGAAACCAATAATGTAAAAAGATTAAGTGATATTATTGGAAAAATTTAAAATATCGACTTGACTGACAATTAAACTACATTTATACCATTTTAATTATCATGACAAAAAAATGTGAACTTACCGGTAAAAGACCTTTAAAGGGTCATAAAGTAAGCCATGCAAATAATAAAGTTAAGAGAAGATTTTTGCCCGGTATAAAAAAAGTAAATTTCAAAAGTGATATTTTAAATAAAAGTTTAAGATTAAACGTCTCAAATTCAGCTATGCGATCTATTGATAAAAAAGGTAGTTTTGATCAATTTATGAGGGAAGTTAAGTCAAAATATCTATCAGATAGACTTAAAAAAGTTAAAAAAATTATTCTGCAAAAATCCGCATAATGAGTAAAGTTTTTCTAACCCTCTCTTTTTTAATGGGTTTGGTAGTTCTAGCATCAAACTACTTGGTTCAATTTCCAATAAAATATTACGGTTTGGATCAATTGCTAACTTATGGCGCTTTTAGTTACCCTATAGCCTTTTTAATTACAGATTTAGCAAACAGATCATATGGAAAAAATGCAGCAAGAAAAATTGTATATTTTGGATTTGTAATTGGTATCAGTTTCACGTTATTTTTCTCAACTAATTTTGATGATTTAATATCAGTTAGAATTGCAATTGGATCAGGATCAGCCTTTTTAGTTGCTCAACTTTTGGATGTTCAAGTGTTTGATAAGTTAAGAAAAAAAAGATGGTTTATTGCTCCATTAACTTCATCTCTTATCGGATCCACAATTGATACCTTCTTATTCTTTTCAATTTCTTTTTATGCAACTGGTGTTCCTTGGGTTACTTTATCTTTAGGTGATCTAGCAGTTAAAATATTTGTTGCATTAGCAATGCTAATACCTTTTAGGTTATTATTAGGCACTTTGAAGCCAGTTCAAAGTTAATACAAAAATTTATAAGATAAAATTTTATAGACCAATTTAGCTGCAAGAAAATTATATGAATTAAAACCTTTAATAGGTGAAAGTTCATTTAAGTCTGCACCAACAATATTTGAATTTTTCGCAGCGATTTTTAGAATATTCAAAGTTTCATCCCAAAACAACCCACCAGGCTCAGGTGTACCAGTTGCCGGCATAATACCTGAGTCTAATCCATCAACATCAAAAGTAATATAAACATTTTTATTTTTTATCAATCTTTTAAATTCATTTAAGTTCCATTTATTTTTGTCTTTAGCCCAAAATATTTTTATTCTTTTTGAATTTTTCCTTAAAAATGGAATTTCTTCTTTAGATATGTTTCTTATACCAAACGAAATAACAGAAACATTTGGATAATCTAAACATCTTCGAATTGCAGAGGCGTGTGAAAATTTTTCTCCATTGTAACTATCTCTTAAATCTGCATGAGCGTCAAAATGTAAAAGATAAATATTCTTAAATTTTTTAGTGAAAGGTGCAATGCATCCTGGAGTAATCGAATGCTCTCCTCCCAAAGTCATGGGAAAAAGTTTTTTTTCCAAAATCCCTCGATTAATTTTTGACATCACGCTAAGTGCTTTTTTAACGTTTTTTTCTATTTTAAAAGGTTTTAAAGTTTTAATTCCAATTTTTTTGAAAGGTTCACAATTTAGCTCTTCATCATAGAGCTCAACTTGATGAGAGGCTTTAATAATTTCTTTTGGCCCATTTCTGGTACCTCCACCATAGCTCACAGTTTTTTCTAGACCAAATGGAATAACGACTACTTTTTCTTTAAAACTAAATTTATTATCGATACCTAAGAAACCATTTTTATTTGAAAGATATTTCACTTTAGGATCCTATTTTATCAAGAGAATATTTTAGAAAAATTTTTTCTCTCTCTCTTTTTCCACTCACCTTTATGATAAGCATCACTAGCAATTAAAGGCAGTACACTAGTTGCTTCAGCAAAAACCATCTGTTCTTTTGTTATATCTACTTTTCCCCAAGAACTAGCCTCTTTAAGAGTAGAACTACTACATGCCCCGTCTCTTGAGTCTGCGACAGTTATTTGAATTGCATATTTATGCATATCCACTTCTTTACCTAATAATTCAGCACAAATAACTGTGTCTTGAATAAAATTTTTTGGAACACCTCCACCTATCATAAATAGACCGGAATTTTTTGATTTAATTTTAATTTCTGTTAATTCCCTAAATTCTCTAACTGAGTCTATGGTTATATGTTTTTTTGGATTTTTTTCTTGATGCATAACTAATCCAAATCCAGCACTAGAGTCAGTAAAAGCAGGGCAAAAAATAGGAACATTATTATCAAAAGCAGTTTCTATTAAGGAACCTTTTTTTTTTGAATTATCTTTTAAATATTTTCCCATCTCATATATAAATTCTCTAGAAGTGTATGTCTTTGGGGGTAATTTGTCAGCTATTTCGCATATAATTTTATCGCACATTTGTAATTCATCTTCATCAATATAAGTGTCGTAAATCCTATCAATATAATTTTTTCTAAGTTCACTATCATCTTGAAATTGTGAACCTTGATAATGTTTAAAACCCAAACCCTCAAAAAAATCCATATCAACAATTGAAGCACCAGTAGCAACGATAGCATCCACCATGTTATATTTGACCATATCTTTATAAATATTCATGCATCCTGCCGCAGATGTTGATCCTGCAAGTGTTAAAAAAATTGTGCAGTTTTTATCCTTTAACATTTCATTAAAAATACTTGCGGCGTTTCCTGTTTCTCTCGAGACAAAAGACATCTTTTGCATCGATGATATGATATCTCGAGAGTCAAAAGAAGTTATGTCAATGTGTTCTACAGGTTTATTGAGAAAATTTTTTTTTGTATTGTGGCCTAAATTTTTCTTTTCTGACATTTATGCGACTAGAGATCCTTTATTTTTATCTCTATCGTACATAGTCATTATTGGTTCATCTTCAACTTCATAAATCTCGTTAGAATAAAAGCCGTTAAATTGAGTTCTAAAAGTTAATCCATACGCTCCTAGTTGACCAAGTTCTATATAATCATTCTCTTTTACATTGTTAGGTAAAATAAAGGGTCCTTTCATATAATCAAGGCTATCACAAGTTGGCCCATAAAAATCAAAAGCAGTCATTTTTTTTGAAATCATTCTTCCATTTGTAATAATCCTTGAGGGGTAAACTATATTTGGAACTCCACCATCAAATAAAGTTCCATAAGTTCCATCATTTATGTAAAGCTTTTGTTTTTTTCTTAAATTCACTTTTACTATCGTTGATCCTGACTCTGCAACCAACGCTCTTCCTGGCTCACAAATTATTTCAGGCATTTTATTTAACTTCAATTTTTGAAGAGCTGTTTTAATCTCATTAAAGTAACTATCCAAAGATTGCGGAATTAGATCTGGATATATAGTTGGAAATCCTCCTCCAATATTTATTACATCTGGAATAATTTTTGTTTTTTTAATTATATTTCCAATTTCAGAAATACCCTTAGCATATGAAATAGGATGCATACACTGCGAACCAACGTGAAAACTTAAACCAATTTTTTTTGCATATTGTTTAGTTAATCTTAATAACCCGATTGCTTCAGAGCTTAATGCACCAAATTTTTTTGATAAATCAATCTCGGCGTGTTCATTGGAAACAGCCACTCTTACATACAACTCAAGATCCTTAGCTTGTTCTGTAGATTCAATAATTTTGATTAATTCCTCTTTTGTATCTAATGAAAAACTTTTAACATTATATTTAAAATACGCATCCCTTATACTTTCTCTACTTTTTACAGTATGCATATAAGAACATTCTAAATCTTTGTTGATCTTTTTAATCATCTCTATCTCATTTATTGAAGCCACATCAAAATTCTTAATTCCAGATTCTATTAGAGTTTTGACTACAAAAGGATGTGGATTAGTTTTAACGGCATATAGGATTTTGCCCGGGAAATTTTGTAAAAAAACTTTGGTAGCTTTTTTTATCGAGTTCTTTCTGATGCAGTAAACTGGATCAGAAGGTTTGATTACATTAATAAGTTCATCAACCGTTTTAAATTTTTTCATTTTTTTAGCTCCGTAAAAAAAAATTTAACAAAAAAAATCTGCATAACAGCTATGCAAATTTCATTAAATTGAGCATTTAAGGGTTTTTTTACCTAGTGTAAAGAAAATAATTGATAAAAGTTGATGTCCACCAAGCCTCTTGAAATTTTTAAAATAAGCTCCATATAGATCTTAATGAACGTCCAAAACGTAAAAAATATAAGCCAATTTGAGGATAAATCTCTTCTAATTGTGGATGACGATAATCCTTTCAGAGAGCGCTTAGCTAGAGCTATGGAAAAGAAGGGATTTAAAGTTTCACAAGCTGAAGGTGTAAAAAAAGGAATTGAATCTGTCAAAACAAATAAACCCGCATTCGCTGTAGTGGACTTAAGGCTTGGTGACGGTAACGGATTGGAAGTCGTAAAAGAAATTCAAAATTCTAATACAGATAGTAGAATTGTGATGTTAACAGGTTATGGAAATATTCCTACTGCTGTTGCAGCGATCAAACAAGGTGCAATTGACTATCTTGCTAAACCAGCTGATGCTGATGACGTTGAAAAAGCACTTTTAGCGGATCCAAAAAGAAAAGCTGAACCACCCGATAACCCTATGTCTGCAGATAGAGTTAAATGGGAACATATACATAGAGTTTTTGAATTATGTAACAGAAATGTTTCTGAAACAGCTAGAAGATTGAAAATGCATCGAAGAACGTTACAGAGAATTTTATCAAAAAGATCGCCTAGATAAACTTTTTAATAAAATCAATTCTTGAAGATATTATAACTAAAAGAAATATTTTAAACAATTCTGCTAGTAAGAAAGGTTTTGCTCCTAATTCAAAAATTGGTTTTTCCCAACCAATTAAAATTCCTAACCAAATAAGTCCTAATACATAAATTGGCAAAACTGAGAAAAAAATCTTAATAAAATTTGAAAGATAGTTTTTATTAAAATTAAATTTTCCAGCCACATAAACCGCTATTAAAAACCCCAAAAGGTATCCCATCGTTGGACCTGTAAAATAAATCATTCCAACACCTTTTTCTGGAGAATTAGAAAAAACTGGTATTCCAACAATGCCTTCAATTAAATAAAGCGTAACTGTAGCCAAACCCAATTTATAACCGAAACACATTCCTAAAAATATTACGACGAATGTCTGCATTGTCATTGGAACTGGGTAAAACGGTATCTTTAATTTTGCTGAAATCGTCAACAAAATTGTTCCTAAAAAAACAATAATAGTGTTTTTAATTACTTTATTATTTTGAATTATCTTAACGGTTTCCATTTTCTGATAATATATTAATTTTAGTTTTTAATCTAGTTATTTGTTAAATTCACAAAAACGTCCTCTAAATCTGGGTCTTCAGATTTGATATCTTTAATCACTATTTCTTGATTTTCTAATAACTTAATTATTTTTTGTATATTAAATTCCTGTTTATTATATTCTATCTTAAATTCGGAATCTGTGTTGGTTAAAATATTAAAGTCTTTATTGTTCATATCATTCAAAACTATTCTTTTATTAATTTCAAATTTAAGAGTTTTTGTTTGAATCTTATTTAACATATTTTCGGTTGTGTCTAATGCTATAAGATTACCTTTATGAATTATGCCGACTCTGTCGCACAATTCTTCAGCCTCTTGGAGATAGTGTGTAGTTAGAATAATTGTTACTCCAAGTTTTCTAAGGGATCTAATATTTTCCCACAAATTTTTTCTTAGATCAACATCAACACCTGCAGTTGGCTCGTCTAGTATAATTATAGGTGGTTTATGAACTAAAGCTTTTGCTATCAATAGTCTTCTTTTCATACCCCCCGATAAATTTCTTGTATAACTATTTGATTTATCTTTTAAAGCGACTAGATCAAGCACGGTATCTGTTATCCTATCTTTTTTTTTAACACCAAACAAACCAGCTTGGAGATCCAATAGTTTTTTTGGAGTAAAGAAAGGATCAACGTTAATTTCTTGAGGAACAATTCCTAGCGAAACTCTAACTTGGCGTGGATTTTTATCTAAATTAAACCCCCAAACAACTACTTCACCTGAAGTTTTATCTGTAACACCTGCAAGAATATTTATAAAAGTACTTTTTCCAGCTCCATTTGGACCAAGAAGTCCCAAAATTTCTCCCTCTTTCACCTCCAAGTTTAAATCTTTAAGTGCATGGATATTCTTTCGATAAATTTTATTTAATTTTTTAACAGAAAGTACGTTTTTTTTACTCATTTAGATTTATAGGCTTATAACATTAAGGTAAATTAATAGTAATTTAATAAATGGCTGAATTAAATAAAAAAAAACATTTTTATCTTATTGATGGCTCTGGGTATATTTTTCGAGCATATTATGCTCTTCCTCCTTTATCCAGAAAGTCAGATGGGTTACCAACAGGTGCTGTCGCAGGATTTTGCAATATGCTTTTTAAGTTGTTAGAGGATGCAAAATCAAGAGAAAACAAAGAGAAACCAACTCACTTCGCGGTTATTTTTGATTCTGCAAGAAAAAACTTCAGGAATGATATTTATGAAGACTATAAAGCGAACAGATCAGACGCCCCTGATGATTTGATCCCTCAGTTTGAGTACATTCGAAAATCTGTAGAGGCTTTTAATATTCCAGCTGTTGAAATGATTAACTATGAGGCCGACGATTTGATTGCAACTTATTCAAAAAAAATTACTAAACTTGGGTCTGATGTAACCATTGTTTCATCTGATAAAGATTTAATGCAACTTCATGATAAAAAAGTAAGAATTTACGATCCTATGAAAAATAAATTTATCAAGAAAGAGGATATAATTGCTAAATTTGGAGTAACTTCAGATAAGGTTATTGATGTTCAATCTTTAGCCGGTGACTCAAGTGATAACGTGCCAGGTGTTCCTGGTATCGGAGTAAAAACAGCAGCAGAATTAATAAATAAATTTGGAAGTTTAGAGGAACTTCTCAAAAATGCAGAAACAATAAAGCAAAATAAAAGACGAGAAACAATTATTGAAAATAAAGATAAAGCTTTAATAAGTAAAAAACTAGTAACTTTAAAAAATGATGTACCTGTCGAAAATAAATTAGATGATTTTTTATTGAAGGAAATTGACAAAAAAAAACTTTTCAATTTTTTAAGAGATATGGAATTTAATAGACTGCTAAGCTCAGCGATTTCAACATATGGAGAAATAGATTTTGAAAACGAAAATAAAGAACAAGTGCAAAAGACAAAAGATAATCTCTCAAAATCAAAATATAATTTGATAAAGAGCGAGGACGAATTTAAAAAATTAATACACAAAATAGAGGAAGTCGGAGAACTTGCTATTGACACAGAAACAAACTCTCTTAACCCGCATCTTGCCAAATTGGTTGGAATATCTATATCTTTTAAAATAGGTGAAGCTTATTATGTTCCTTTAAATCATTCTAATGGGAAAAATTTGGATGAAAAAATTATACTTAAAATTTTAAAGCCATTATTAGAAGATAAAACCATTAAAAAAATCGGTCAAAATATAAAATTTGATTACATAATTTTTTATCATAGAGGTATAGAAATGAAATTTTTGGAAGACACAATGTTGATGTCTTACGTTCTAGATGCTGGAAAAAATAAACACAATATGGATGAATTATCAAAAATACATTTAGATCATCAAACAATATCTTATAAAGATTTAGTTGGAACTGGAAAAAAACAAATTACCTTTGATGATGTGGATATTGATCTAGCAAAAGATTATGCAGCTGAAGATGCTGATGTTACTTATAGGTTATACAAAAAATTTTTGAAAGATATCAAAGAGGAGAAATTAGTAAATATTTACGAGTCTTTTGAAAAACCAATGATTGAAATTTTGGCTAAAATGGAAATTAGTGGAATAAAATTGGATAAAGATTTCTTATTAAAACTTTCAAAAAAATTTGAAAAAAAAATAGCTGAATTAGAAAAAGACATTTTCAAAATATCTAAAAAGAAATTTAAAATTGGTTCAACAAAACAGCTTGGCGAAATAATGTACAATGATTTAAAAATTTCAACATTGAAAAAAACAAAAAAAGGAAGCTTTGCCACGAGTGCCAGTGTTTTGGAAGATCTGGCATTTAAAGGGCATGAATTGCCCAAGTTAGTCTTAGAGTGGAGGCAAATTTCAAAGCTCCAAAATACATATTCAGACTCACTTCCAGAATTTATCAATCCTGTTTCAAAAAGAGTTCATACATCTTTTTTGCTGGCAGCTACAACAACCGGAAGGTTAGCATCAAGTGATCCGAATTTACAAAATATTCCAATTAAGTCTGAAGATGGAAAAGAAATAAGAAAAGCCTTTATTTCAGAAAGAGGAAATTTACTTTTATCTGCTGATTATAATCAAATTGAAATGAGAATACTTTCTGATTTAGCAGATGTGAAAGAATTAAAAAAAGCATTTAATAATAATGAAGATATTCATTCTTTAACAGCCAGTCAAATATTTAACGTAGAAATTAATAAAGTCACTAAAGAGATGAGGAGAAAAGCAAAGGCAATTAATTTTGGTATTATCTATGGTATTTCACAGTATGGACTAGCTAAACAAATTTCTGTTTCAACAGCTGATGCTGAAATTTTTCTAAAGGCGTATTTTAAAAAATTCCCTGAGATAAAAGACTACATGTCAACCACAATAAAACATTGTAGAAGGAGTGGATTTGTTAACAATATTTTTGGCAGAAAAACACACATTATAGGTATCAATGATAAGAATTTTAACATTAGAAACTTTCAAGAAAGGGCAGCGATTAATGCACCAATACAAGGGTCAGCATCGGAATTAATGCGAATAGCGATGATAAGAATTTTTAATAAACTTAATGATGATACAAAATTTAAAACAAAATTATTATTGCAAATTCACGATGAACTAATATTTGAAATACCAAATAACGAACTAGATAGAATCAAAAAACTAATTAAAACAGAAATGACTAGTGTTAAATCAAGTGATCATCACACTTTCTCTATACCTATTCTAGTAGATGTAAATATTGGGGATAATTGGGGCATGTTGCATTAAATATTAGTGTATTGTCTAAATTGGGACAATTTAGTATTTTTATACTAGGCTATGACACAAACAATTGCACTAATAGATGATGACAGAAATATTCTTACCAGTTTAAGTATTGCATTAGAAAAAGAGGGTTTTAAAGTCCAAACTTATTTAGATGGAGAGAGTGCGCTTATAGGATTGACAAGAACACCTCCAGACTTAGCAATCGTTGATATTAAAATGCCTAAAATGGATGGTGAAGAGTTGCTTAAAAAATTAAGAAAAAAAAGTTCATTACCAGTAATTTTTTTAACTTCAAAAGATGAGGAAGTAGATGAACTTTTAGGTTTAAAGTTAGGAGCAGATGACTTTGTAAAAAAATCTGGTGGTTTTTCAATAAAAGTTTTAGTTGAGAGAATTAGGGTTCAACTTAGAAAGAAAAATATTAGTGTAGATGATAGTAAAAACATTATTGCTCATGGCAAACTAAAATTAGATCCTTCACAACTTGAGTGTGAATGGGATGGAAAACAGTTGCCAGATAAATTGACAACAACAGAATTTTTAATCGTTCAAGAACTCGCTAAAAGACCGGGGATAATCAAAGAAAGAGCACAATTGATGGATATTGCGTACAGAGAAGATACTGATATCGAAGACAGAACTATTGATAGTCACGTTAAAAGAATTAGAAAAAAATTTAAAAAAATTGACTCGAATTTTTCCGCAATAGAAACAAGGTATGGAAGTGGCTATAGGTGGAATGTTAATTAATGTTTTCTTCACTCATCAAAAACCTCTCTATTCTTAAAAAATTTTTATTCATCAATCTTTTAATCTTTATATTTATTGGTACATTAACCATAATCTACCTTAATTACGTTCAACCAAACTTAATTAAAAAAAAAACATCTCTCCAAATTGAAGTTATAAATAATACAATTAATAATCTTAATAGACTAAATATTGAATTTGAAAAAAATGAGGTAAAAAAATTTTTATTGTCGACAAGATTTTTATTTCAAAATCTTGATAGGGTTATTTTTTTTAATGAGTCATTCGAGATTTTAGCAGACACTGATACACTCGATCTTGACCCAAGATCCTTTTCATCTAGAATTGAAATAGTTGAATTTGATTTACAAAATAACCAAGATAATGAAAAATCTGCAGATCAATTAATTAATTCAGAAAAAAAAAGTGAATTTGAAGAAACACTTCAAGAATATTCAATATCTGATGATTATGGTAAGCCTGTTACTTTTACAAATGAAACTTATAATAAATTTAAATTATCAACGATAAAGAATGTTTTGATTGGTGATGAAAATGTTGGGTATATTCTGATATCTCAAAACGCCAATGATGTTAAAACAGCAATCAATGAAAGAAAAACTTTTGTAATTCGTACGGCAATATTAATCGCAGTTGTAATCTTTATTTTTTCATTAGTGTTAAATAGATATTTTTTAAAACCAATTAAAAATCTTGTTAATTACACTGAAAATATAAAAGAAAAGAGTAAAAAGAAAATAGATATTAAAAGTTTAATAAAACGAAATGATGAACTGGGAACTTTGTCATTATCTCTAGATGAAATGACAAATGAATTACAAAAACGGGTAAATACAGCTGAAAACTTCTCCACAGATTTAGTTCATGAAATTAGAAATCCTTTAGCTTCACTTAAAAGTGCATCTGAATTATTAGAAGTTACTAACAGCAACCCTGAAAA
The DNA here is from genome assembly GCA_902562205.1 of uncultured Pelagibacteraceae bacterium. Lineage (GTDB taxonomy): Bacteria > Pseudomonadota > Alphaproteobacteria > Pelagibacterales > Pelagibacteraceae > Pelagibacter. The sequence continues at coordinate 11,166 of CACESO010000001.1, forward strand.
GGAAAAATTAACAAAAATTTTGACTCACGACGTAGAGAGAATTGAAAGATTAATAACTGATTATTCCCAGATGCTTAAAGACGAAGTCGCGATCACAAGGGAAAGTATGAAAATCTTAGACTTAAAAAAAATTGCTGACTCAGTTGTTGATGACTTTAACGCCATATACAATACAAAACGGGGTATTAATATAGATTTACAGTTTAAAAATTCTGGTGAAAAATTTAGTATTAAAGGTATTGAAAATAGGATTGAACAAGTTTTAGCAAACCTTCTTGAAAATTCCATTTCATTTAGCAAAGATAATCAGAATATTGTAGTCAAACTCTCACAGAAAAAAGATGGGAAAATTTCTCTAAGTGTAATTGATGAAGGAATTGGGTTTAAAGAAAAAAATACGGACAAGATTTTTAAAAGATTTTATAGCAATAGACCAGATAAATTTGGTGAACACTCTGGATTAGGATTGAATATTGTTAAAAATCTAGTCGATCTTCATGGAGGTCAAGTAATCGCATCTAATAATGTTAATAAAAAGGGAGCAAAAGTAGAAATTATTTTTCCAAAATTAAATTGATATATTGAATAAATTATCTTTTAATGTAAAAGATTTGCAAAAATGAGTGATTATAAAGTAAAAGATATCAAGCTAGCTGAGTTCGGTAGAAAAGAAATTTCTCTTGCTGAGACTGAAATGCCTGGACTTATGGCATTAAGAAAAGAATACAAAGGAAAGTCTCCTTTAAAGGGAGCTAGAATTTTAGGTTGTCTGCACATGACAATTCAAACCGCTGTGCTTATTGAGACATTGGTAGCTCTTGGCGCAGAGTGTAGATGGTCATCATGCAATATTTTTTCAACACAAGATCATGCGGCTGCAGCTATAGCAAAAGCTGGAATACCTGTGTTCGCTTGGAAAGGTGAAACTGAGGAGGAGTATTGGTGGTGTGTAAAGCAAACAATCGAAGGTAAAAAAGATTGGAAGCCAAACATGATTTTAGATGATGGTGGTGATTTAACAGCCCTAATGCATAAAGATTATAAACATTTAATGAAAGATATTAAAGGTCTGTCAGAAGAGACAACGACAGGTGTTTTGGCATTAAAAAAGATGGAGAGCGAAGGGACATTATTAGTACCGGCAATAAATGTTAATGACTCTGTGACAAAATCAAAATTTGATAATTTATATGGGTGTAGGGAAAGTTTAGTCGATGGAATTAAAAGAGCTACAGATGTGATGATGTCAGGTAAAGTGGCAATTGTTGCAGGATTTGGTGATGTAGGCAAAGGCAGTGCAGCATCATTGAGACAATCTGGGGCAAGAGTTATGATAACTGAAACTGATCCAATATGTGCCTTGCAGGCAGCGATGGAAGGTTATGAAGTAGTCTTAATGGATGAAATGATTAAAGAGGCTGACATAGTGGTAACCGCGACTGGCAACAAAGATATTATAACAGCAGATCATATGAGAGATATGAAGGATAGAGCGATACTATGTAATATTGGACACTTTGATAATGAAATCCAAGTTGAGGCATTAAAAAATTATAAGTGGGATGAAATTAAACCCCAAGTACACGAAATAGAATTACCAAGTAAAAAAAGAATTATTCTTTTAGCTGAAGGTAGACTTGTTAACCTTGGATGTGCAACAGGGCACCCAAGTTTTGTAATGAGTGCATCTTTTACAAATCAAGTCACTGCTCAAATAGAACTTTGGAATAATTCATCTAAATATGAAAAAAAGGTTTATGTTTTACCAAAACATCTTGATGAAAAAGTAGCTATGTTACACTTAGAGAAAGTGGGTGCAAAATTAACAAAACTATCAAAAGAACAAGCTGATTATATAAGCGTAAAACAAGAAGGGCCATATAAGCCAGATGCTTACCGCTACTAATCGTAGCAATATAAAAATTTCAAAAGAAATTGAGTTAAAAATATTTTCTGAGAAAACTTCTAGATTTGTAAAAAAATTTAATACAATTTTTTTATACGGTGAACTTGGAGTTGGGAAAACTACATTTGCCAAATATTTGATCAATAACCTGCAAAAAAAGGAAAAAACCAAGATTTCAGAAATACCAAGCCCAACATTCAACTTAGTTTATGAGTACAAAATTAAAAAATTTAGAATTCAGCATTTTGATTTGTATAGGTTAAAAAATAAAAAAGAATGTCTAAATATTGGTCTTTTTGAAGATGATAATGTGATTTCAATAATTGAATGGCCAGAAAAAGTACATTTTAAACCCAAAAAAAGGATAGAAATTTATTTTAAGTATTTTGATAACTATAATTCAAGATTATTAAAGATTAAATTTTTTGGAAAAAATGCGATTAAATAACAAAAAAGTAATAAAATTAGAAGGGGATGCTTCAGAACGAAAATTTTATAGATCAAAAAATTCTATAATAATTTTTTCAAAAAAAAATAAAAAAAAAAATTTATTAATCTATGATGCAATAAATAGAATACTAAATTCAGGGGGTATTTGTGCCCCTAGATTATTAAAAAAAAATTACAAAAAAAATTTAATAGAAGTAAACGATTTGGGAGATGTTACATTGCTCAGACTTCTCAAAAATAGAAAAAACAAAAAGAAAATTTTTATAAAAGTATTAGATTTATTATTTAAAGTTCAAAAAATAAAAAAATTTTATAATAAAGATTTTACAGGTAGAAAATATAAAATGGTGAGATATTCAAAAGATAAACTTTTAAAAGAGGCTTATTTATTTAACGAATGGTATCTTCCTCGAAAACTTAGTAAAAAAAAATTAAATCGATTTAAAAAAAAATTTAAAAACATTTTTTTAAGATTATCAAAGGCAATTAAATTACCTGATAATGTTTTTGTTCATAGAGACTTCCATGTTTCAAATATAATGCTTAAACAAAAAAAATTTTATTTAATAGATAGTCAAGATGCAGTCATTGGAAATCCGGCTTATGATCTTGCTTCATTAATTGATGATGTAAGACTTAAAACATCAAATAGTTTAAAAGAAGAAATGTTTAGTCATTTTACAAAAAAATACTTAAAGAGAGATCTTAAAAAATTCGAAAATGACTTCTTAATTTTATCAGTATTAAGAAATTTTAAGATTCTTGGAATTTTTTCAAGACTTGCAAAAAGAGATGATAAAAACAAATATCTTAAATACATTCCTTATACATGGAGTCTTATTAAATTAAGAACTAAAAACGGAAAAGTATTTGATGAGTTAAGGTTTATTTTAAATAATAATAAATTTATATAAAATTTAATTGTATGAAAAAAATTGAAGTTGCAGTGATATTAGGTGCTGGTTTTGGAAAAAGATTATCTCCAATTACAAATGAAATTCCAAAACCTCTTGTTGAAATCGGAAATGAAACTATACTAGAAAAGACTATTAAACTTGTAAAAAAATTAAATCTAAAGAAAATTCTGATAAACACCCATTACAAACGAGACCAGCTTAAAAATTTTATTGAAAAAAAAAACTTTGATATTGATATAGAATTATTTGAGGAAGTCCCTGAAATTCTCAATACTGGTGGAGGCATTTTGAACATGATCATGGAAAACAAAAATGAATATTTTTTAACTTTTAATCCAGATACTTTATGGAACGAAAATTATATTGATGAAATCTTAGAAATGGAAAATCAGTTTTTTAGCTCAAATTTAAAAAATATTTTACTAGTGGTAAATAAGGACAAAAGCTTCGATCAAAATTTGATAGGAGACTTTAATCTTGAAGTGGATAAGCTAAACAAAACTAAGCCCTTAAATTTTATTTACACAGGATGTCAGATACTAGAAAAGAAAATATTTAAAAAATTTAATAATAAATCTTTCCCAATGTCGGAGGTGTGGAATGATTTATTATCAAGAAATGAATTGATGGGTTTTGAAAGTAAAGTGAACTTTAAACATGTCACTAATTATGATATTTATAATAAACTTCTAAAAAGCAACTAAATTTTTGGCTCTTTCTTTATCAAGATATGTTACAGATGAAATTTGAAGTTTGTCCTCAAAAATTATTAAGAGAGGATTTCCGGTTGGTATTTCCATTTTAGAAATTTCCCTCTCATTGATTTTAAAAAGATACTTACATAGAGCTCTTAAAGAATTTCCATGGGCTGAGATGCATACACCATTACCATTTTGAAGATCTTTTAAGATTAATTTATTATAACAATCCACTACCCTTTTATGGGTATCTTTTAAAGACTCAGTATCTGGAATATCAGACATTGGAATATCCTTATAAGTTTCTATGTTGAGCGGATGGTAGGGGCTTTTCCTATCTAAAGCTCCAGGTTTGACATCCCATGATCTTCTAAATTGATGAATTTTCTCTTCTCCATATTTTTTCTTCATATCTTCTTTGTTTAAACCTGTAAGCTCTCCATAATGTCTTTCATTTAATTGCCATTTTTTAGTAATTAAGTTTTCATCTTCATTTAATTCTTTCATTACAATTTTAAGAGTATCATTTGCCCTTTTTTGGTAGGAGCTATAAAAAGAATCAAGTTTAATTTTTTTCTCTTTTATTAATTCACCAGCTTTTTTAGCCTCAGCTCTACCTTTATCTGTTAATCCCACATCGACCCAACCAGTAAATCTTTTTTGTTGGTTCCACTCACTTTGTCCATGCCTTATAAGAATAAGATTTTTCATTGAAATATTTGATATATTAATTAATAAATAAAATAAATAAAATTAATGAAAATTTTTACAAATAATCTTCAATTAATTTTCAAATTATCCAATATATGTTTAATAATTTTGTATCTATATCCAGGAAGTATATTAGGTTTTTTTTTATACAATGATTTTAGTAATCAACCTCAAATCACTAGAGATTTTTTTCAAATATCCTCAAATCACATTTACGCTTTTTCTCTGATTTCAATTCTTGGTCTTTTCGCCTTTAAAACAAAAAAAAGATTATTTGTATATTTGGTTTGTTTATCCATAATCCTTGAACTTTTCCATTTGGTCATACCAAATCGCAGCTTTCAAGCTGGTGATCTAAATGGTAACTTACTGGGTGTAATAATACCTTTTTTGATTTACAAAGTTTATGAAGTCCTATTTAAAATTAAAAAACAATAAAATTATATATTTAATTTTATTAATAATTTTTTTTTCCAAAACCAATTCTTATTCAGAGGAAATAACAGGATATGCAAAAGTAATAGATGGTGATACAATTAGAATAAAGGGAAATAAAATTAGACTTTATGGTATCGATGCACCTGAAAACAATCAAATATGCTCTAAGCCTTGGTTGAGCCTGAACGTAATCACATTTAATAAAGATTATGAGTGTGGACTTAAAACTACTAGTTTATTAAAAAAGTTTGTTAAAAACGAAATAATAGTATGTAAAAAGAAATCCATGGATAGATATAATAGAGTTGTTGCTATTTGCTTTAAGAAAAGACGGGATATTAATTCTTGGCTTGTTAGGAACGGTTTAGCTGTTGCTTACACTAAATATTCAAAAAAATATATTATAAATGAAAATGACGCAAAAAAAGAAAAAAAGGGTTTATGGGCAGGAAATTTTGAAATGCCTTGGGAATGGAGAAAAAAACGTAAATAAATTATAAATAAAGGGTGATTCGTTTTAAATTTTTTTTATCTTTATCAATTTTTTTATTTTTGCTGAGCTGTTCGTCTATTCCAAAAAATACCTCAAGTAGTTGCTCAATATTTTCTGAAAGATACTTTTGGTATAAACATGCAAAAAAGACTGAAGAAAAATGGGGAACACCTATGCACATACAACTTGCATTTATTAAATTTGAGTCAGATTTCCATTGGCTTGCAAAACCTAAACGACAAAAACTTTTTAAAATAATTCCTTTTAAAAGACCCTCAAGTTCATTTGGATATTCTCAGGCTGTAAAGGGAACATGGAAACAATATAAGGAGGAACAGAACAAACCATTAGCTCTTAGAACAAGATTTAAGGATAGTGTTGATTTTATTGGCTGGTATACAAATAAATCATCAAAACTTTTAAAGATTCCTAAAAGCGATGCATTCAAACAATACATTGCATATCACGAAGGGTGGGGAAATTATAAAAATTATAAAAGAAATGAAAAGGTTATTTCTTATGCAAAAAAAGTAAAAAAGTATTCAGATCAATATAAAGCTCAGCTTATAAAATGTAAAAAAAACCTTAACAGGAAAAAATTTATTGTTTATTGATGAAGTTCTTTTTCTAACTCTTTTTCAATATGATTTATACTTTTTGTATTTTTTCCTAATAATAAATAAATTATTGGAACTACATAAAGTGTAAAAAAGGTCGAAAATATCATTCCAGCAAATATAGTAATACCAACAGATAATCTACTCGCCTCACCTGGGCCACTACTTATTACCAATGGTAGAACTCCAATAATGGTAGATATAGAAGTCATTAAGATTGGTCTTAATCTTAATGCTGACGATTCCAAAATCGCAGTTAATTGATTTTTCCCCTCATCTCTTAACTGATTTGCAAATTCAACAATCAATATTCCGTTTTTTGTTGCTAATCCAATTAGTATTATTAAAGCTACCTGACTGTAAACATTAATTGAGCTGCCGACGAGCAGCAGACCTATAATTCCACCAAATATTGCTAGGGGGACTGTCAGCATTATTGTGAAAGGATGGACAAAGCTTTCAAACTGAGCCGCCATCACAAGATATGCTGTAACTAAAGCTAAAAAGAATATTACATAAATCTGAAAACTTATTTCTTTTAGTTGCTCACTTTCCCCTTTGAAATCAATTCTGGCATTAGGTGTATTTTCTTGAACAACTTTTTCTAAAAAAGTTAAGGCATTTTGAAGGGTATAATCTCCTACGATATTTGCAGAAATGGTAACTGCTTTTTGTCTATTGTACCTTGATAGAAATGGAGCAGTTCCTCTTTCATTAATTGTTACTAAATTTGATAAAGCAATTAACTGACCAGAGTTTTTTGATCTAACATAAACCTTATTTAAACTTGAGGGTTCATTTCTATTTTTGATATCTCCCTGCAGGATAATTGAATACTCTTTACCATCCTTTGTAAATTTTGTGACACTTCTGGAGCCAAAGATAGTTTCAATTGTTCGACCTATTTCTGAAGTAGATACGCCAAGATCTGATGCTTTTTTTTGATCGATCTTTACATTTATAATCGGTTTATTTAATTCAAAATCATCTTCGATATTAGCTAAATTATTATTTTTTCTAGCCTCTTTTTTTATAGTTTCTTTCCATTGAATTAATTCTTCATAGGTATTACCTAATATTACAAATTGGACTGGTTTCTCTACACCGCCGGTTCTTATTCCTTGGGGCATAACAGGGAATGATAAAACACCTGGAACTTTTGAAATTTCTCTAAAAGACTCCATCATTATTCTGTTACCTTTTCTGTCTCTTTTTTTCCAATCTTCCAACAATACAATTATAAAAGCTGAGTTGACTTGTTTGCTACTTTTTCCGAAACCCGGCACCCTTAAAATTAGTCTTCTATACTCACCTTGCCCCACTTTCGGTAATAATAATTTTTCAATATCCTGAGTTTTTGAGGAGGTAAAGTCAAACCCTGAGCTTTGAGGTGCTTTCACTATTACAAAGAAAGCACCTCTATCTTCTTTTGGTATAAGTTGTTTTGGAATATAAATAAATAAACCAATACTCAATATTAAAATTGATATTAAAAAAGTGATTATACTTTTTTTCTTTAATATCCAATATTTTAAAGTGTAAATATAAAATTCCTTAAAATCATTTAATCTTTTTTCAAATTTAAGAGTTAATTTATTTCTTTTTGATTTTGTGTCTAAAACTTTGCTAGCAATCATCGGGCTTAAGGATAATGCTACAAAACTTGATATTATCACTGCGAAACTTAAAGTTACAGCTGTTTCAGCATACAACACTCCAGCTAAGCCTTCTATAAAAATTAAAGGTATGAATACAGCAACAAGAACTAAGGTAGTTGCTATAATTGCAAAAGACACTTGTCTCGATCCTTTATATGCGGCAACTAATGAACTCTCACCTTTCTCAACCCTTCGGTATATATTCTCCAACATTACAATTGCATCATCTACTACGATTCCTATTGCAAGAACTAATGCCATAAGAGTGAAAAGGTTTATTGAAAAATCAAAAAAATAAATTGCTAAAAAAGTTGATATTAAAGAGACCGGCAAAGCTACAATTGGTACTACTAAAGCCCTGATGTTACCCAAAAAAAGATAAATAATGAGCGTGACTAAAACTAGTGCCACAAATAATGTTTTGTACACCTCTTTAATTGCATTTGAGACATAATTCGATCTATCAAAAGAAACCTCTAATGTAGATCCATCAGGTATAGAACTTTGTATTTCTTTAATTTTCTTTTTAACTTTTGTAGCTACCGCGATTGTGTTTGCATCTGAGTTTTGATAAATACCAATACCTACAACTTTTTTTCCATTTCCTTTAAAAAGTGTTCTTGTAGATACTGGACCAAATTCAATCCTAGAAACATCTTCCAAAGTTGTCACAGAACCATCAATTGCCCTCTTCAAAGGTAGTTTTTTATAAGAGTCTAAATTCTCATAAGCGTTTTCAAGTTTAATTGAAAGATCTACATCTTTTGACTCTATTCGACCTGCAGGAAATTCTAAGTTTTCTGAATTCAAAACTTGTTCAACATCTTGAGTTGTTAAATTTCTAGCAGCTAGTGAAAGAGGATCTAACCAAACTCTCACAGAGAGCTCCCTTTCACCACCTAATCTCACACGTCCTACTCCTTCTACAGTTGAGAAATAATCTACCAAATATCGATCAGCAAAATCAGTGAGCTCTAAATCACTCATAAAATCTGAGCTAAAACTCAACCACATAGTGGTTCTAAAGCCTGCAGATTGTTTGAAAATTTCTGGAGCGCTAGCCTCTTTTGGTAAATTATCCACCACTCTTGAGATTGCACTTCTCACATCGTTAGCAACATCGTCAATATCAAGGTTGTCTTTGAAGGTCATATCAATTCTCGACCTTTCATCTTCACTCATAGAGTCAATTGAAACGAGACCAGGGGTGCCTCCAATAAAATCCTCAATCTTTTGTGTTATCTGAGTGTCAATAACCTGAGCTGAAGCTCCTTTGTAATCAGTTTGAACTGATACTACTGGTCGGTCAATATCTGGTAATTCATTAGTTGGTATTTCAAAAAAAACTAAAATACCAAACATAACCATTACTATACTCATTACCATTGAGACGACCGGTCGTTTGATTGATAAGTCTGTTAAGAACATCTTTTAATTAATGATTTTAATTTTAATTTTATCTCTTACTTTTGAAATTCCTTCTTTTACTATCTTGTCGCCCACAGACAAACCATCAAGAATAGAAACTTTTCCATAATTTCTTTTTCCAATTTTTACTTCAATTTTCTCGATAGTATTATCCTCTAAAACTTTATATGCAAAAGCTGTATCACCCTGGATCAATAATGAGTTTTCAGGAACTCCTATTTCTTTAGTTTCATTATATATAATTTGTATATCTAAAAGCATTCCCGGGACTAATTCTAAATCTTTGTTGTCCACTGTGATACTTGCAAGAACTGACCTTGTACTAGGATCCACACGAGAACTCACAGAGTCTATTTCGCCATAAAATTTTTTATCAAACGCATCCGATCTAACTTCAGCGATAAGACCGGGTTTTAAAATTTTAAGATAAATCTCGGGAACTTTAATATTTAGAATAATCGATGAAGTATCATCTAGAGTTAGAATAAATGACTCTGTTCCTAGAACACCTTGAGCAATTTCTCTTTTTCCCAAAACTCCTTTAAAGGGGGCAATTATAATTTCATTTTTTGTTCTTAATAAAACTTCACCTTCATTAAATACTTTTCCAATATGAATTTTTTCATCAAGTATTTCACTTTTTTTGACTCTAAAGTTTTTATTTTTTTTTGATAAAGCAGTTCCAAATGTTTCAATACTGTCAAAAAAATTGGATGATTGAACAACTTCCACAATTACTCCTGGTGGCGGATATTTAGAAAATTTCTTTTGAAAATGTTTTCCGACAAAGTGTCTTGCTACTATCACCGAAGCAATGACAATTGCCAATATTATTAAAAATATGGTAATTTTTTTTGAAGTTTTCATGCTGGATATTTACCATATTCACTCCAAGAACCATCATAAATTTTTGGAATATAATCGTTATTTACCATTTTATAGGCATAAGCTAGGACTGCGGCGGTAACACCAGATCCACAAGTAAAAACTGGATCTAATCTTTTTTCTATATTTTCATTTTGATTGAAAAGTTCTTTTAATTCTTCCACATTTTTAAACTCTCCGGTTTTTTGATTTATACAAAGATTAAAAGGTAAACAAAAAGAGTTTTGGATATGTCCACTTCTTAAACCTTTCCTTGGCTCAGATACTTTTCCCTCAAATCTTTCAAGGCTTCTTGCATCAATAACTTTAAAACTCTTACTTAAAATATTCTTTTTGATCTCATCAAGGCTTACTACTAAACTTTCTTTTATATTTGCAACATAATTACTCTCAATAACTTCTGTCGTACTTTTGGTTATAGGTTTATTTTCAAAAATCCATTTTTTTAATCCACCATCTAAAACATGTATTTTTTTTTCATCATGTCCAAAATATAAAAAACTAAACCAACATCTACATGAACTTTTTAAATTAGAGTTGTCATATATAAGAATATCATCACTATTATTTATTCCTAAGGAGGACATTATTTTCTCCCAAGTTTTTTGTTTAGGAAGCATATGTGGAAGGTCTGTATCCTTTTCAGAATTTTCGTCTAAATCAAAAAAAATAGAATTTGGGATATGACCTTTTTGATATTCTTCAGCAGGATTTCTTTTTTGAGCTGGCATGTGCCAAGAGGCATCTATTATTTTTAGACTATTTAAATTATCGAGAACCCAATCTGTCGTGACTAAACTCATCTAAAATTTCTTGTCTAAATATTTTTGATGGTATTCCTCAGCTATGCAATAATTCTTTAGCAAAGATAATTTAGTGACAATTTTTCCTGAAAAATCATTGTTTTTTGATTTTAAGACCTTTTCAGCAATTTCTTTTTGTTTTGTGTTTAAATAAAAAATTTCACTTCTATACTGAGTTCCAAAATCTGGACCTTGAGAATTCAAAGTAGTTGGATCATGAATCTTAAAAAAAAAATTTAAAATTTCCTCATAAGTAATAATTTTTGGATCAAAATTTATTTTTACTACTTCAGCATGATTTGTTTCACCAGAACAAACTTCTTTATAAGTTGTGTTTTCAGTTTTACCACCACAATAACCTACCTCAGTTTTATAAACTCCATTGAGACTACCAAATTTTTTTTCAGGTCCCCAAAAACATCCACAAGCTAAAACTGCTATTTCCATTGATTATTTAAATTATATAACTAAGTTAAACTTATGCTTTCTAAAAATCAATTAGGCTTTTTGTACATGTTTCTCTCTGTTTGTGCATTTTCATTAATGGATTTAATTGTAAAGTGGTCTGTCGATTATCCAATTGGTCAGGTTTTGTTTTTTAGGGGCTTTTTTGGAATAATCTTTTATTTATTTATAATCCCTAGAGAAAGATTTCATAATTTTTATAAAACCCAACGGCCAGGATTACATGCTTTAAGGTGCGGCTCAGGGCTAATAGCACTAATTGCAATATTTATTGCTTTAAGACAGCTGCCATTAGCAACTGTTGTAAGCATATCTTTTGCTGCTCCAATATTCACAACTATATTGTCTATTTTTCTACTAAATGAAAAAGTTGGAATTTTTAGGTGGTTAGCAGTCATCATAGGCTTTTTTGGAATTCTTATAATTACAGAACCTGGGATCACTGAATTAAATATTTATTATATTTTTCCAATTATATTTTGTTTAGGTCTCTCCTATGTAGCGATAACTATTAGACAACTCTCAACAACTGAACCAGTGTGGTTGATTTCTTTTTATTTCTCTTTAGCAATTTTATTGTTAAGTTTTTTGACTATTCCTCAGGGCTGGATTATGCCTACTTTAAATCATTTTGTACTTTTATCATTGATAGGTATTTTTGGGGGTGCTGCGAACTTATGGTTAAGTCAATCATATAAATTTTCAGAAGTTTCTTTAGTAACTCCTCTCAAGTATTTGGCTTTAGTTTTTGCTGTTATATTTGGATATCTCATTTGGGACGAGATACCTTTGTTTAAAACACTAATCGGAGCTTTATTGGTAGTTGTTTCTACGCTTATAATTTTTAGAAGGGAAATTTATAAGAAAAAAATCATAACATCTAGACCAATTAATGACTAAAATACCTCAATATTGGAATAAGGCAAAAAAATATTTATCCAAAAAAGATGAAACTATTTCTAAATTAATTAAAAGTTATCAAAGTCCTTCAGAAATTATCTTAACCACAAGGCGAGATATTTTTTTTTCGTTATGCAAAAGTATAATTGGACAACAAATAAGCGTTGCAGCAGCGAATTCAGTTTTTTTAAAATTTAAAAAGAAATGTAAAAATAAAATTAATGCAAAAACAGTATCTAAGTTGACCTTTACTCAATTGAAAAGCTGTGGATTAAGCAGACAAAAAGTATTAGGCATAAAGAGTTTAGCCAAGCAGACAATTGAGAAAACTTTTAACCCTAAATTAATTCATAAGATGTCCGATGAGGAGGCTATAAATTATTTATCACAATTGAGACAAATAGGAAGATGGTCAGCTGAGATGATCTTATTGTTCACATATAATAGATCAAATATTTGGCCAGTTCAAGATATTGGTCTTTTAAGAGCTATATCAAAAAATTATAAAAAAAAATATTTACCACCTGAAAAATTTGTATCATTATTAAAAAAAAGATTTACTCCTTATTGCTCTGTTGCAACGTGGTATTTATGGAGATCAATAGATCCTGAACCAATTCAGTATTAATTTAGTCAAGCCAATCCTTAAACTTACTCTCATGACTCTGAACGTATTGTGGTAATTTACCTTTAGGATATAAACTTAATTTTCTTTTTTTTTCAGTAAATTTATTTTCTGTTTTGTCTGCATACATGTCATAAATAGTTTCATTATTTCTCATTAATCTTGATATTTCTTTCAGATCAATATTTTCAACTTCAAAATCTCTGTGGTGTAAATAAGATTTTAATTTGATCTCAATATCAGCTGGACTTTTCAAATTTGAAAAATGCCAACCTCCATCATTAATAAAAATTTTATTAATATATTTTGTCTCTGAAAAAATAGTATCGAGTCTCCAAAATCCAAATTTTTTATTCTTAATGTTTCTAATCCATTGAGGTGATTTAAGATTTTTCTTTTTGCAAGCTTTTGTTCCATACCACTTAAAACCTTCAAGGTATCTATTCAACTTATAGTAAAAAATGTTTTGTTCAAAAATAACAATTTTATTTTGCACTTTTGCTACATTTAGATCTTTTAAATCTGGTATCTCATCTACATCAGATATCATTATCAAATCATCTTCGTTGGCTTTATCTAGCCCTTTATGAATTTGATTTCTTTGAAAATTTTCTCTTTTGTGAGCATTAAAAATAAATTTATGAGATTTTAACGCTTCATCATCCTCTTTATTAACTTTTTCTAAGTTTGGAGGTTCATCATCTTGTACAATATAAATTATCTTATCTTTAAATTTGGGGTACTTGTTAATATCAAATTTTAAATCTCTTTTTTTACCGTTGTGGTAGAATTTACTTTCAACGATAACGAAACAATCAACAGAATTTTTTAAAGAGTTCAGTCTTATGTCTAATACGGCCTCTTCATCATAAAACATAAAACAATCAAAGATTCGCATAAAATGATTTCTAACTTATATATCTTGATATATAAATCTAAAAATAGAACAATTTTTTATGTCTAAAAAACTTATTATTGACTGGAATGAATACAATAGATCAATAGACGAGCTCGCCGTTCAAATAAGCGAAAGTGGATTTAAACCATCTTTTATTATCTGCATCGCACGGGGTGGCTTGAGAGTGGGGGATATACTCAGTAGAATTTTCAAAGTAAAATGTGGTTACCTTGGAGTTGAAAGCTATTCATCAGCTGGTGAGGGAAAAGTATCCGATGTTCAAAATGAACTTACATTTGCAAGAGACTTATCTACAACAAGTAAAATTTATGGGGAAAATATTTTAGTAACAGATGATCTTATTGATACTGGTGTGACACTTGAAAAGACTTTAGATTGGCTAAAAAAATATAAAGATTTTGAAAATAAGAAAATTATTTTTAAATCTGCTGTTCTTTACAAAAAAGAAAAATCTGAATTTAGATCAGATTATATTGTTCATAATCTTAAAGATAACCCTTGGATTGTTTTTCCTTATGAACTAAGAGAATTGATTTCAATAGAGCAACTGAAAAAAGAACTAAAAAAAAAGGGCTAAGATTTTTTATCTAGCCCTTTTTTATAATTTTAAATTAAGCAACTACAAAACTTAAAACACTTAAAATAGCAATTATCCATATTGCTGGTGAAGTGGTTGTAAATTTTCCTGTAAAAATTTTAATTAAAGCATACGCCACAAAAGCAAGCGCTATACCATTGCTTATACTATACGTTAAAGGCATGGTAATCATCGCAACTATAGCAGGAGCAGACTCAGAAATGTCGTCCCAGGAAATATCCGTGATATTTCTCACAAATAAAACTGCTACATATAATAATGCTGCTCCATCAATTTCTTTAGGCAAACTTGTTGCTAAAGGAGAAAAAAATAAACATGACAAAAATAATACACCAATTACTAACGATGTCATTCCTGTTCTTCCACCTGCTTTTACTCCAGCTCCAGACTCGACATAACTTGTGACGGTAGTAGTTCCCATTAAAGCTCCAGCAACTGTACCAACACTGTCAGATAACATCGCCTTGTTGATATCTTGAACTTTACCTTTGCTGTCTACCTTACCCGCAACGTTTGCTACTGAAGTTAGTGTTCCAGCTGTGTCAAAGAAATCAATAAATAGCAAAGTAAAAACTACAGTGGACATACTTGCAGTCAATGCAGCTTTAAGGTCAAAGTCAAACAAGTAAGTCATAGGAGGCGGTGTATCAACTATACCATTAAACTTTGCAAGACCTGTTGCCCATGCAATTATACTAAATGCAATAATTCCAATTATAATATTACCTTTAACTTTAAGTTTTTCTAAAACAACCATTGCTACAAAAGCTAAACATCCTAATAGCACTAATGGATTTTTAATATCACCTAAAGTAACTAATGTAACTGGATGATCTCCAACCACACCCATAATTTCAAGACCTATTATAGCCAAGAATAAACCTATCCCAGCACCAATTCCTAATTTCAAACTTCTTGGTATAGAATTTATTAACCATGCTCTCAGCGGAGTAAGTGAAATTATTAAAAATAAAACTCCTGCAACTAGCACCGCACCAAGGGCCGCTTGTGGAGAGTAACCCATTCCACCCACGACTCCGAAAGCAACAAATGCATTTATTCCCATTCCAGGAGCAAGTCCAATTGGCCAGGTTTTTCCATAAAAAGCCATTATGAAGCAAGCTACTGCAGTCGCTAATATTGTTGCAGTGAAAACTGCACCAAAATCAAAAAAACCTTTTTCAGGACCGGCAAATTCTCCTGATAATATAAAAGGATTTAAAAACATAATATAAGCCATCGTCAAGAAAGTTGTTACTCCTGCAATGACCTCTGTTTTAAAATTAGTTTTGTGTTTTTTGTATTCAAAATATTTATCTAACATTTAACCTCCAATATTTATTACAATTATCAGATTCTTATTTTAATTACTTGAATTAGTTGTTTTTTATTAACAAATTTCAACTTGAAGTTTATTTTTTTTATAAAGTAATTATAATAATTAATCTAAATGATAAAAAAAATATCAATTATAATTCTAATGATGTTGATGTTTCAGGGATGCCAAACAGTCCAAAATAAAACAAATAACATAGTTGAAAAAGAGGAAAAATACCTTGAAAAATTTATTAATAAAAAAATTGAAAAAGTCATTCAAGAATTTGGAGAACCAACGCAATATTTACCACCAGATCCAGAAAGTGGTGGAGGAAAATTAATATACAATACAAAAAAATTAGGGATTAAATGTGTAAGAACTTTCGAAGTTGATGAGTCAGAGAGAGTTGTGGGATTTTCATCAAAAGGATGTTTTTGACTTGTGGGGAAAATCCCCACAAGCAAGGTAAAACTTATTTAATTTCTATAAGTTTTTTTTTCTTATAATCAGGTATTACTCTTTCGCAAGCGATAGTTAACAAACCATCTTTTAACTCGGCTCCAATTACTTTAACATCATCTGCTATTGTAAATGATCTAGCGAATTGTCTTTGAGATATTCCTTTATGTAAAATCTCTCCGTCCTGATCTTTGTTTTCTGATTTATCTGTCTGTTTTGTTCTCACAGTCAGCATATTGTCTTCAAATTCCACCTCTACATCTTTCTTAGTAAAACCGGCTAAAGCAACTTCAATAGAATACTTATCTTTACCTGTTTTTCTAATATTGTAAGGCGGGTAATTTGATTGCATACTCATTCCTCCATTACCCAACATATTTTCAAATTGATCAAACATGTCGTCAAAACCAATTGAAAAGGGTCTTAAAGAATTGAATATTGATAGATCCTTACTTGTCATATTATCCTCCTTTGTTAGCAAGAATTATAAAGGTCCCATTAGGCAACCTTAACTAATATATGATAACTATTTCTATTTTTTCAAGATGCTGGAATTAAATTTTTTTTGCAATCTTACATATGAAAGCATAATCAAAAGCTATCTCCTCAATAATTCCATCGCGACCAGATTTACCTCCATGACCCGCATTCATTTCAGTTTTTAAAAGTAAAAGATTATTGTCAGTTTTGTTGTCTCTTAACTTTGCTGTAAATTTTAGAGGTTCATCAAATAAAACTCTATTGTCACTGAGGCTAGTGGTAATTAAAATGTTTGGATAATCCATTTTTTTAATATTGTTGTATGGTGCGTATGAGTAAATATAATCAAAGTGTTCCTTGTTGTCTTTTGCATTTCCAAATTCATCAAATTCTCCAATCGTCAAAGGTAAAGAATGATCAAGATTAGTTGTCAAACTATCTACAAAAGGGACAGCCATTATCATACCTAAAAATAGATCTGGTCTTTCATTAACTACCGCCCCCATAAGTAATCCACCAGCTGAACCTCCCATACCTATAATTTTTTTCTTTGAGGTATATTTTTTATCAATTAAAAATTTTGCACAGGATATGTAGTCTTGAAAAGTATTTTTCTTGTTCAATAATTTTCCTTCTTTCCACCACTTCATACCTCTTTCCATTCCTCCCCTAATATGGGCTGTTGCCCAAATTATATTTCTATTGATTAAACTTAATCTGGTAGAAGAGAACGACGGCCACATTGAATTTCCGTAAGAACCATATCCATATAAAAGTAAGTTTGAATTACCATCTAGTTTTGTAGTTTTTTTTCTTGTAATGGTGATTGGAATTATTCTTCCATCATGTCCTTCGCATTCAAGTCTTTCAACTATATAATCATTCGAATTGTGACCTGATGGAATTATTTGTTCTTTGACAAGTTTTTTTTCTTTTGTTTTTAAATTGTAAATAAAAGTTCTGGATGGTGTTTTAGGAGTAGAGTAAGAAATATATATATCATCCGTTTCACGATCTCTCTGCATAAGAGAAACGGATGAGTCATAAACAGTTTCTTCAGTAAAAATTATCTCCTCCTCTTTATTTGTTTTAAGATTTTTGACGTAAATTTTATCAAGAGCGTTTTTAAGCTCTGACCTAATTTGCCAATTATTTAAGAATGTTAAATTTCCAATCATGGTTTCTGATTGACTTGGAATATAAGTTTTCCATATTTTAGACTCGATATTACTTGAAATTAAAATTTTAAAATCCTCAGCATTCTCATTCGTATGCATATAAAAATTTCCACTCCATGAATTCACACTATAAATTATCCCCCTTTTTCTTTGTTGAATAAGCTTAGGCTCAGGTTTTTTTTCATCTGCACCAAAGTAATATTTCTCTGATGTATTATGATCTGAGCTATTTATAAAATAATACTTTTCGTCTGAACTTATCCCAATGTTTACCGTAAATGCTTTTGTTTTTTCCTCAAATATAAGTAGATCTTCATTAACAGATGATCCAATTTGATGTCTAAAAATTGATCTTGGTCTGTGATTTTCATCCAACTTAGAGTAAAATATGTATTGGTCATCAAGACTAAAATTTATAGTGCCAGAAGTATTTTCAATTTTATCAGTAACTAATTTGCCAGTTTTAATATCCCTGACATAAATTGTGAAATATTCTGAACCTTTTAAATCTAAAGAGTATGCAAGAAATTTATCATTATAACTTACTTCAAGATCGCCTACTCCAAAATACTCAGTCTTCAGTTTACTTTTTTCTTTATCGCCATTCCAAACTTCCTCAACTTCATCAGTTCCAATTTTCTTTCGGCATTTAATTGAGTAGTTTCCTTTTTTAGTTGTTTTCGTCCAATACTCATAATTTTTATCTTTAAAAGGAAGAGACTCATCATCTAACTTTATTCTTCCTTTGATTTCATTAAACAATGTTTTTTGAAATTCTTTAGTATCTTTTAAGTGAAACTCAGTATACTTGTTTTCCTCTTCTAAATACTTTCTTACCTCTGGTAAAAGCTTTGAACTGTCTTTCAAAACCTCCAATATATTTTTTTGGTGAACCCAGCTATAATCGTCTGTCCAGGTGACGTTATGACAGGATTTTGTTTCTGATTTTTTTGAAAGTTGTGGTATTTTCATAATAACTATTTACATGAATTTTTTTTTTATAACACTTGTTATTTTTGTCGTAATATATTTGATATTAAATTGGTTTGCTAAAACCTCGAGTAGAAAAATTTCAAAGTTTATTAGATCATTTGTAATTGTCTTATCTATTGTCCTTGCAATTGCTATGGTAGTTGCAGGTAGATATATATTTTCACTACCTTTTTTACTTATGGTGCTTCCTATATTAAAAACAAAAGCTGGTTTTACCCTTTTTCAATTATTTAGGTTCTGGGGCTTATTAAACGTTCTAAAAAATTCCGGAAGATTTAATTTCAATAACTTTAATAAAAATCTCAATACTAGCGAGATTACTCTGGATGAGGCGTACAAAATTCTCAATCTTGATCCAAAAAAAAAATACTCAAAAGATGAAATTTTAAATTCTTATAAAAAGATAATGAAAAAAATTCATCCAGACATTAGCCCTGAATTGACTAGATTAGCTTCAATTGTCAATGAGGCTAAGGACGTTGTTTTAAGAAACATTTGACAAAATTTCTTCTAGTTTTTTTTGAATTTCTGAGGGACTTATCTTATCTTTCCCCAAAGTATCATGGCTGACTGTTTTCGCTCCCTCAGGAAGTATAGGGTGCATTAGAGAACTGTAACTTCCGTAAACTAGAGGTGTATCAGCCATAAGCACAATTGTCGGAATATTTAAAGCAGCAGATAAATGACTGAAACTTGAGTCATTACATATTGAGACATCACAATTTTTAATAATAGGAATTATTTTGCTAATATCTAAATTATTTAATGGTATACAAAATTCTTTTAAATCTGATTTTAAAATCTGATCCAAAATTTCAATTTCCTCCTTCGCATTTCCTGTTGCAATAAAAAATTTACATTTCCCTTTTTTTAATGTGTTTTTCATCACTTCTAAAAATATTTTCGAGGGAACTCTTTTTGTTTCACCTGACCCACCTGTTCCAAGAACAATGTTAGTTTCATCATTACTAATTGAGTAATTTTTCTTTTCTTGGGCAACAGAATCTGACCTAAGATTTATAGTAGGGTTTTCTTTGACATCAACTTTTAATGTATCTCTTATAAACTTTTTAGCTGTCTCAATAATATGCTGATTTTTTTTTCTAAGAAGTTTATAAGAATTTATATTCTTAATTCCACCTATTTTAGCAGCCATATAAAATCTAAGCGAAGAATTAAAAATAAAAACTTTATCAAATTTTTTTTTTTTAAAATCTTCTATAAGATTAAAAAACCCTTTAACACCGGCATGTCTTTTTTCACCCTCGCTTCTTTCGAGATAAATTATTTCTTTTATATATTTTTCTTCATTTAAATATTCCGAGGCTTTAGTACTTCTTTTAACCATTAAAGAGACTTGTTCCCCATAATAATTTGAAATTGCTTTTATGAAAGGAAGAAACATGATCATATCCCCAATTCCCATTCGATTTTGAATAACAAGTATTTTCATAGATTCTTTGTATCTTTACTAAAAAAAAAATATTAGTTAAATTTAATTATGGGAGAAATAAAAGGCATTTATGCGGCGGCTGTTTCTATACTAAATGATGACTTATCATTAGATGTTTACAAAACAGTAAAACACTGTGAAAATATAATAAATGATGGTTGTCATGGAGTGGTTTTATTTGGGAGCACTGGTCAATCACAGTTAATACCTCTTAATGAAAAAATTGAGATGATTAATTTTGTCTCAAAAAATGACAAAATTAAAGAAAAGTTGATCATTGGAACTGGACTAAATTCACTAGTAGAAAATATAAATTTCTTAAAATTATCTTTGAATATTGGTCTTAATAAATTTTTGATTATGCCTCCAGCTTACTATAATTATGGAGATAAAGAGGTAATAGAATATTATACAAAATTAATTAAATCTGTTCCAGATGCGAAAGTAATTCTTTATAACTTTGAAAAACTTTGTGGATATAAATTTTCTGTTGGTTGTGTTGAAAATTTAGCAGCCAGATTTCCAAAAAATATAATCGGTGTAAAAGACAGCTCATACAATCTTATGGGAAACCTTAAAATCAAAAATTTTTCTATTTTACCTGGATCAGAATTGAAACTCCTAAGTGGGCTTAATAAAGATTGTTCTGGAATAATAACAGCCACATGTAATGTTACCGCCAAACTTGCGAGAAAAGTTTTTGATGATTTTGAACAAAATAAAGATCAAACTGTAAATGATAAATTGTGTGAAGTTAGAAAAGCTTTTGATCAGTTTAATTTAATATCAGGCTTACATTCATTTCTTAGTTTAACTGATAAGCAGTTTTTAAATATATTACCTACATGTTCCCTACTTAGTAAACAGGATGAGAAAACACTCATAGATAAACTTAAAGATTTAGACTTTTTAGGAAAGGATTTTAAAGCTGCGTAAAATGAAACTAGTTAATTTTTTAAATGATTTATTCAAAGAAGATGGATTTAGATTAATTGATGCAAACAAAAGAGAATACTTAATTGGAAAACCAGAGAAAAAAAATCCTTTAATATTAGAACTGTTAGACTCATCTATGCATTATAAACTTTTGTTACTTCCTGAATTATATTTAGGGGAAGGCTACATGGATGGTAAAATTAAGATACACAATGGTAGTATCACAGAATTTTTAGAAATTACTTTAAAAAATCTTGGAAAAAGACATCCAAATAATTTGAGCAAGATTGTAAATAAAATATTAGGCACATATAAATATTTGACCAATTTTAATTTCGCAAAACAATCAAAAAAAAACGTAGCTCATCATTACGATATATCTGAAAAACTATATGATTTATTTTTAGATGAAAAAAGACAATATTCTTGCGCTTATTTTAAAAATGATAATGATACTTTGGAAGAAGCCCAAAATAACAAAATTGATCACATAATCAAAAAATTAAATATTAAGGATAATCAAACAGTTCTTGATATTGGTTCAGGGTGGGGCGGAATGGCAATAGAAATTGCAAAAAAAACAAAGGCCAGAGTCCTTGGTATAACTTTATCAGAAAACCAACTCAAGTATAGCAGACAAAAAGCGAAGGAAATGAATCTTGAAAACCAAGTAGAGTTCAAACTAATTGATTACAGAGAATTAAAATCAAAATTTGATAGAATTGTAAGTGTTGGTATGTTTGAACATGTTGGAAAAAAATTTTATAGAAAATACTTTAAATGTATCAACGATCTTTTAAATGAAAATGGAGCTGCATTAATTCATACTATTGGTTCGATTGATGGGCCTAGAGATCCACAACCTTGGATTTCTAAATACATTTTTCCAGGTGGCTACACACCTAGCTTAAGCGAAATTGCAAGACCGATAGAGGACTCAAACTTAATTCTAAATGATTTAGAGGTTTTAAGGTTGCATTACGCAAATACTTTAAGAAATTGGAGAGAAAGATTTCTTAATAAAAAAGATAAAGTATTAGAAATGTTTGATGAAAGATTTTTAAGAATGTGGGAATTTTATTTAGCTGGTTGTGAGATGTCTTTTAAATGGGGAGATCAGGTTGTATTTCAATTACAATTAAGTAAGGATAAAATCACAATACCACTTACAAGAGACTATATTTATAAATAAATTACTGATAATTTTGAAATCCCCTGATGAAAAAATATAAAAATAAAAGAAAAAAAAAGATCATAAAGAAAAAAAAATCTCAGAAAAAAGTCAAAAGAAGTTTTAGGCGAGCCAAAGTAAGAAAAAAAAGTAAAAAAAAAATAAAAAAGATCACCAAAAAAAGGTCTCAAAAACAGACAGGATTTTTAGCAAAATTCATTTTTTTACAAGAAAGTATAAAAAGTAAACTACGTTTCAAAATTAACCTTAATCCTGAAAAAAAAATTCAGGGTTTTTTTGATTTAATTGAAAAGAAAATTATTGATACGAGGAAATTAATTATTGAAGAAAAGCAGAAGTTTAAAATACGAGAGGTTGAGAGGGAAAGACAACAAAAAAGAGCGGTGAAAAAAGCTAAAATAGATTTATTAAAGAAACAGGTTGAGCTTAAAAAAACCGAATTAAAAGAGGAAAAAAAGCTACAAATAGAGAGAGCAAGAGATCTTAAGAAATTTTTAAGACAAGAGCAGGCACTTTTAAGAGAAGAACAGGCACAAGTTCAAAGAAAGTTTCTTGAAGAAATTAAATTAGAAAAACAAATTGAAAAATTTAGAATAAGAGAGGTAAAAGAGCTGGAGACTCTAGAGCGAATTTCATTAAAAGAAAAAAGGGACGATTATAGCGAAATTCAAGAGAGAATAGATAAGTTAAAAGAAAAATATAGACTAATTAGAGATCAAAAAATTCGTGAGCGACTAGAAGCTTTAGGAATAAAAACTCTAGATGAAGATGACAGAGAAACTTTATTAAAAAAGGAAAAAAATTATATTGCTGCAAGACAACTAGTAGAAA
Source organism: uncultured Pelagibacteraceae bacterium (assembly GCA_902562205.1). Taxonomy (GTDB): domain Bacteria; phylum Pseudomonadota; class Alphaproteobacteria; order Pelagibacterales; family Pelagibacteraceae; genus Pelagibacter. The sequence continues at coordinate 34,517 of CACESO010000001.1, forward strand.
CATCTTTAGAGAGCTTTTATAGAAGTGCCTCAAGTTTAGTTTTTCAATTAAACAAAAGACACCTTACAAGGGACATGTCTATATTCAGATGTATTGATAGAAGGTTTGAAACAGGTGAGATATTTATAAAGTGGGATGAATCTAATGACGATGAGTGGCTTATACTGATTTATATTAAAGATAATTCACCAGAGGGAAAAATAATTATTGAGGATAAATGCAATCATGAAAAATATTTTTCAGATGAATATCAGTCAAATGAAATATTTAAGGCATCGGATAAAATGGTAGACTCACTCACTCAACTTTTGTATCGTGAGCGAAGTAAGAATGTTAATCAATCGCTTACGTAAACAGACACACCTCTAGCATTTACATCAACATCAAATTTTTTGTGAAGAGGAGGGAAAGCTCTTTGTGAACAATCAAGTCTATCACAAGTTCTGCAGGATACACCAATTGGAATTTCTGTTTTCTTGTCACTTAAACTTAAATTTTCAGTGTAAACAAAATCTTTGGCATACTTGGCTTCGCAACCTAGACCTATTGAAAGCATACTTTTTTTTTGTCCGTATCTTCCAACACCTTTTTCAACAGTTCTTGCAATACAGACATATTTTTCCCCATTTGTCATTTTACTTACAGCAGCTTGTATTACGCCGGGTCTTGAAAATGCTGAATATACATTCCATCTTGGACAAGCACCCCCATATCTTGGAATCTCTATACCAGACAAAGAAAACCTTTTCGAGATGTTTCCAGCAACATCTACCCTTAAAAAATGAAATGGAATACCGGGTAACTTAGGATCCTGCAAACTTGTTACCCTATGCGCGACTTGTTCAAACGAAGTTGCAAAAGTATTTTGAAGTAATTCTAAGTCGTATTTCAGTTTTTTACATTCAGAATGGAATAATTTGTAAGGCATCAAAATTGCTGCACCACAATAATTCAATAACGCAATTTGAGTAAGTCTTTTGGACTCCTCTGTTGGAAATTTAAATTCAGATAAATAATCATTTATTTCTTTCATTGCTCCTTCTTGAGCTATTTGAGCTGCCGCGTGTAATTTTTTAGTTTCTAGTGAATTATAATCACTTAATAAAAGTTCTTTTTTATTTTTATCAAAAATTTTTGAAAACGGCTTTCCCTCATCAGGAATTACATCTTTTACTGTAATAGAATATTCTGTTTTTAAAAACTCACACAACGCAACGTATCTTGTACGATTATTCTTTTGAACTTTTTCAAAAACATTATTTGCAAATTCCTCTAATTTTGGAAAATAATTTTTCTTTTCTTGTAAAAAATCAGAAATTACTTCACCGGGGAAAGCGGTCTTTCTGCTATCAATAATCTTTCCAGATAAATTTTCTACCTTGTTAATTATTTCATGGTCTTTTTGCTTAAAATTATCTCCTAATTTTATCAGAGCTTTTGCAATTTTTGGATTTGTATTTACAAGGTCTTTAACCTCAGGTCCCACAATATCTAAATCTTCAAATAACTTATCATCCAGCAATTCTGATATGTCGTTAACGAGGTTTAAGTCAGATTTATTGGTTAAATCTGAAAGCTCAATTTTTAATTCTTCACAAACTTTTAGTAATAAATCTCCGTCAATTTTTCGTTTTCCACTTTCAATTAAATTAAGATAGCTTGCAGAAATTCCTAATTGTTCTGCTAATTTATTCGCTTGAAGCCCTAATTGACGTCTAAATGACTTGATTTTTGGCCCTATTTTAAGATCAACTTGACTCATGTTTTCTATTTGTAAACTTTGTAAATTATTATTTACAACAAATTTCTTTGTTTTACAAGAGTTTTATTTAATTTAATTGATTTTGTAAATTTTGTAAATTATAAGATTTACATGGACAACAAAAACAAAAAAAACTACTTAAAAAGCCAAGAAAATACATCAGAGAATATGCCCTCGAACAGCAGCTCAGGTATTTATTTAAGAGATGATCACTGTGATTGGGGTTCTAGCGGGATGAACGAGTTCACTCAAGAATTTGGTGAAAATAACTAATTTCGCTTAAATCTGACAACATCAACAAAGGGCAATTTAATGGGTGCTGAAAAAAAGGTTTCTTACGACTTAAAAAGATTTGCAGGTATCAAAAGAGATTACAATCAAGAAGACGTTGAAAGATTAAGAGGTTCAATAAAAATTGAATATTCAATATGTAAACAACAATCTACAAAGTTGTGGAATTTATTAAATTCTGAGCCTTACGTTAATACACTCGGCTCTTTATCAGGTAATCACGCAGTTCAACACGCAAAAGCAGGTTTAAAGGCAATTTACTTAAGTGGATGGCAAGTTGCAGCTGACGCTAATAGTGCTGGCGAAATGTATCCAGATCAATCTCTTTATCCATATGACAGTGCACCAAAATTAGTTGAGGCAATGAACAATGCTTTGCTAAGAGCTGACCAAATTCAGCATATGGAAATTAAAGATGGTGATCAAAAGAAAGAAAAAAGAATAGATTACATGCTTCCAATAATTGCTGATGGCGAAGCTGGATTCGGGGGACCATTAAATGTTTTTGAATTGACCAAGAAATTCATAAAGGCTGGAGCAGCCGGAGTTCACTTTGAAGATCAATTAGCAAGTGAAAAAAAATGTGGCCATATGGGTGGTAAAGTTTTAATACCAACAAGCCAAGCAGTAAAAAATTTGAAAGCAGCAAGGTTAGCAGCAGATATTGCTGATGTACCTTTAATAATTCTCGCAAGAACAGATGCTAATGCAGCTAAACTTATTACAAACGACCACGATGAAAATGATAGGCCTTTTTTGACAGGCGAAAGATCTCCAGAGGGATTTTATTACGTTAAATCGGGAATTGATCAAGCAATTTCGAGAGGTCTCGCGTACGCACCATATTCAGATCTTATATGGTGTGAAACTGCAACACCAAATTTAGAGGAAGCGAAAAAATTTGCTGACGCTATTCAAAAAAAATATCCTGGAAAATTATTAGCGTATAATTGTTCACCGTCTTTCAACTGGAAAAAACATCTATCCGATACTGAAATTGCAACCTTCCAGAAAAAGATTAGTGAAATGGGCTATAAATTTCAATTTATTACTTTAGCAGGTTTCCACACTCAAAATATTGCAATATTTGAATTGGCAGAAAAATACAAAGCTGAAGGTATGACAGCTTATTCAAAAATTCAAGAACGTGAGTTTGCAAGAGAAAAGGATGGATACACTAGCGTTAAACATCAAAGAGAAGTAGGAACATCCTATTTCGATGCAGTTTCAAATACAATAAGTTCTGGAAAAAGCTCAACAACAGCAATGGAAGGATCAACTGAGTCTGAGCAGTTTTAGATGATTACAAGTGGATTAATTTTAATCGGTTTATATTTTTTGCTAATGTACGCTTTTGAATGTATTAAATATTTTAATAAAATAGATGATAGATTTGGAAATTCTTTATGGAGATGGTCTTACGATTATCCTGTTAAAGGAAAACAAGATATTTCAAATATAGATGATCCAGAATTCGTTGCGTTAAGAAGAAGAAGAAATACAGCTGTAACTTGCATGTATTGGATCTTCTTTTTAGGTTTTTTTGTACTAATGAATTTTATAAGCCAAGTATTATTAAAAATTTTTGTTTAGTAAAATTTTTCTACATTTGTAACAATATATTCCCAATTTCCAAATTTAGAATAAGATACTTTCAAGATAATCTTCGATTTATCATCTAACCAAATATTAAATTCTTCTTTTTTTTTATCATCAATACTTTTCTTCATTATAATTTTAAACTTACTTGTAATGTAGTTGTCATTTTTAATTTTTAGTGTTTCTTTAGATAAAAAATAAACTTCTTGAAATTTTAAACTTCCAGAAAGTGGGCTTATAATCATTTTTGACTGAAGAATGCCATGATTCCACCAATTTCCAACTAATGCAGTTGATGGAAGAGCACCCTTAAAAGAAGAGCCATTAATTTCAAAGGTTTTTTTGTCCTTATCTAAAATTAATTTATTATATTTTTTTTTCTTATTCTGAATTGTGTCAGAATTAAATTCAATTAATTTTCCATTCTTATAAGTTTCAGTGGATGAACCATTTACAACTAATAAATTAATACCCATAAATTTTGCGGCAAAATTAATTTCGTTGCTAACTATCAATAAATTATTTTGGCTTTTAAATAAATATTTATTATATCCTATTTTTTTTCCATTTCTTAAAACATCCATTTCAATCATCTTCAGTTTGCCATAATGATTTACATGCGAATAGGAGAAAAAGGGGTAAATAAAAAAAATTAAAAAAAGAATTGTTTTAGCCTTTTTCATTTTACTTCCCACAGACTCAACTTAAGCCCGCCCTCCAAAAGAGTTTCTTCTAAAATATCAGATTTATCTGGTGGTTTATCACAGGAGATAATGGTTAAACAGATATTCCAGATTTTACCTCCAACGTTTTTTGGACCATCTTTTAAAATCTCGATTTCATAACCTTTTTTGTTTAACATAAACTGTGAATAGTTTGATATGACAGTATTAATAAAGTTTTCATTTTCATCGTTAACTTTGTTTGTGTAAAAAGTTAATTTTTTGATTTTAGATTTTTCAATGGTCGTAAATGCTTCCTCAAAATTAGGATTGAATCTTTGTCTTTCTAAAAAAAACTGTTTAAAGGTACTCTCCGTAAAATGATTGGCGAAATTAATTAAAATCAAGAATGAGATCAATAGTTTTTTTACTGCTTCTCTCTCTATAAGAAAAACAAGAATAGAGATAATCAGAATTATTGGTATTAAAACAAATATTATATATTTTGGAAAAATAATTGGTTTAATAAAATATCCATAAACTAACGGAATTAAGTATGAAAATGCCAATAAAATAATTAGAAAAATAATTTCTTTGTTTCTTTCAATTTTTTTTCTTAAACCAATCAATAAGATGACTAAAGTTAATAAATGAATTAACCCCAATAATCGTGAACCAAAAAATTCTGAAAAATAAAAATTTGTAAAAAATTTAATACCTGGTTGTTCTATCCATCCGGCGTTGTGAGAGAGATAATTAAGATAATGATATAAAAAACCAACTGTCAGAATGGATACAAGTATTAACGAAATATTTACTTTGATATGGTTTTTTAAAAAAAGGAAATAGTCCAAAATTAAAAAAACTATCATTGATGCTAAAACAATTATAGCAAACGGGTGACTTAAAATAGCTATGAAAGTAAAAAGGGGGAACAGAACAAAATTTTTTGTAAATATTCTATTTTTATCTTCTTTATAAAGATTTAAAAAAAAAATTAAACTTAGTGAAATTAAAAAAAAAGTAAAAATATAAACTCTCATCTCTTGTGAATTAACAATCAAAAAAATGTTTAAACTTACTAAACAAGTAGCGAATAGATAGCTTTTGTCTTTAGTAAATTTTTTGCATAATATTCCAACAGAAAAAATACTTAAAAATCCAAAAAAAGCTGAAAAGCATCTACCAACTATTGGATCATAACCAAAAATTTTGTTGCATATTTTTACTAAATAGAAATATAAAAAAGGAATAGCTTCTGCAGATTGCACTCTTAATTGAGTTTCCGCAAAACTTAAACTGGGATCTGTAACCCAAAAAGAGTAAATTTCATCCAACCAAAGATTTTCATAATTTATATTGTAAAATCTAAATATAAACCCAAATAATATTATTAGAAAAATTACAGAATAAAAAAGTAAATTATTTTCTTGAAACTTTAATAGTTTAAACATATCAAAAATAAATATTTGATTAATTTTTTTAATTTATAATTATATCATTTTGTCAAAATACATGTTTTTAACAATTAAAAAAATCCCTAAAAACTATTGGAGTTCAAAAAAACCCCTTAATCTAAAACCAAAGTCGCTAACAATTTTTTATCTTACTTTGGGATTAACAATTTTTGGTTTAGGCGAGGGGCTATTAATCGTATCTTATTCTGGCGCATCACCTTGGAGTGTCTTTGCTCAAGGAATTTCATTAAATATTGATTTATCAATTGGCGTTGTGACTTTTATTGTAAGTGTCTGTACATTATCTTTATGGTTTTTTTTGAAACAAAAACCCGGCATCGGAACAGTTTTCAACATCATAATTATTGCAGCCATGATTGATTTAACAATTTTTCTGTTTGTAACTCCTGAAACATACTTAGGAAAATTGCTAATGGCAGTATTTGCAGTTTTATTGGTTGGCTTGGGAAGTGGTTTTTATTTAATTGCAAATTTAGGTCCTGGACCAAGAGATGGATTAATGACAGGAATTCAAAGAATAACAAATTTTCCAATAGCTGCAGTCAGAGCGGGAATCGAAATAACAGTTGTATCAATTGGTTGGTACTTAGGAGGCACAGTAGGAGTAGGAACTTTATTATTTGCTTTTGGAATTGGCCCTGCTGTAGCACTTGGTCTTTATTTAGTAGGAAAATTCTTTAATTGATTTTTCTCTTAAAAAAAACTATTAATTTTTAATGTCATTGAAAAATTTTATGATCGAGTCGGCAAACATATTGTTTGATGATAGTAAAAATGATTTAAGAGCTCTACCGAAAACTGTAAGACTTCAAATTTTATTAGTTTTAAGTTTTATCTGGTCTGTAGTATTTAGTTTATACATTTTTACATACACAACATTTATTTTTGGTTGGGCGGGAGTATTTCTTGCTCACCTAGGACTAATTTTTGCAGTTTATCATACTTTTAAACAGTTTCATAAAGCTGAAGAAAAGTCAGCAAGCGTTTTTGAAACTAAAAATTTCAACCCTTTTAAAATAATGGCTATAGTTTTTGTGATAGTTTTTATATTTGTTTTTTCTAAGGGTATAGAGGTTCTAACAAATACGAATTCATATAAAATACCTTATGGAGGACCAGATAAGTCCGCTATTGAAAAATGGTTGCCATTTACCCAAAAAAAATCGAAAGATTAGTCATATATTTTAAGAATAAAATCAGTTATATCTAATGAAGTGAAAAATCTTGTCAAAAATCTTCAGTTACTTTTACTAGGAATAATTTTGCTTAGTACAATTATAGCTGTAATTCTCGAGATAAGAACGATGTTTTTAAATCAAACTGTTACATTAGCTGACTTATTATTAATGTTTCTATATCTAGAAGTTATGGCAATGGTAAGAGTCTTCTGGGAAGAACAATCAATTAGTATTTCTTTACCGTTGTTGATTGCAATTACTGCGCTAAGTAGATTTATTATTTTGCAAGGTAAACAGATGGACGCTTCTCAACTTCTGTATGAGTCAATTGCAATAGTTTTAATCGCTCTCGCCATAGTAGTATTAAGATTAAGGCACAGTGATAAATTAGGCTTATCTAAAAAGAAAAAAAGAAAATAAATATTTAATACAACCCAATTTATTGTTAAAATTTAATATGTGGTTTATCAGAATCAGGCTACATAAATTTGTAAGACTAACCTTTCATCCACCATGAATTAAGCAAAGTTTTAAAAATTAGACAAAAAAAAACCCTCTTTCGAGGGTTTTTTTTAAATTACTTTTAGTGGAATTTTACATTCCCATTCCACCCATTCCACCCATTCCACCCATGCCGCCAGCCGGCATACCTGGTGTTGAATCTTTTTCCTCTGGTTTATCTGCAACCATTGCTTCAGTTGTGACAAGTAAACCCGAGATTGAAGCTGCATCTTGAAGAGCAGTTCTTACAACTTTGACAGGGTCAATAATTCCTTCTTTAAACATATCAACATACTGTTCTGACTGTGCATCGTAACCGTTTGAGCTTTTATTAGTCTCTAACAATTTTCCAACCACAACAGATCCGTCAACTCCGGCATTTTTAGTTATTTGTCTGATAGGTGCCTGTAGTGCGCTTTTTACAATTTCAACACCTGCTTTTTGATCATCACCTTTTACTTTTACCTTATCAAGATCTTGTGATGCATAAAGCAATGCGCAACCACCACCAACAACTATTCCTTCTTCAACAGCTGCTCTTGTTGCATTAAGTGCATCTTCTACTCTATCTTTTCTCTCTTTTACTTCAACTTCTGTTGCCCCACCTACTTTTATCACAGCTACTCCTCCAGCAAGTTTCGCTAATCTTTCTTGTAGTTTTTCTTTATCGTAATCAGAAGTAGTTTCCTCAACTTGTTGTTTGATTTGAGCGCATCTAGCTTCAATGTCAGATTTTTTACCTGATCCACTTACAATCGTACTGTTCTCTTTATCAACTTTTACTCTTTTTGCTGAACCTAAATCATTAAGTTTAACATTTTCAAGTTTAATACCTAAATCTTCTGATATAACCTGACCACCAGTTAAAATTGCAATATCTTCAAGCATTGCTTTTCTTCTATCACCAAAACCAGGTGCTTTGACAGCAACAACCTTAAGACCACCTCTTAATTTATTTACAACTAGTGTAGCTAAAGCTTCACCTTCAACATCTTCAGAAATTATCATAAGTGGTCTACCTGCTTGAACAACTGCCTCTAAAAGCGGAACCATCGGCTGAAGATTAGTTAATTTCTTTTCATGTAATAATATTAGTGGATTTTCTAATTCTGTTGTCATTTTATCCCCATTAGTAATGAAGTAAGGAGACAGGTAACCTCTGTCAAACTGCATACCCTCTACAACATCAAGTTCGGTCTCAATACCTTTTGCTTCTTCAACAGTAATAACACCCTCATTACCAACCTTTTGCATAGCTTTAGAAATCATATTACCAATTTCTTTATCACCGTTAGCTGAAATTGTACCAACTTGAGCAATTTCGTCACTATCTTTTACTTTTTTGGCTGAAGAAATTAGTTTTTGTTTTACATGATCAACGGCTGTGTCTATGCCTCTTTTAACATCCATTGGATTCATCCCGGCTGTAACGTACTTACAACCTTCTTTTACGATTGCTTGAGCTAATATCGTGGCTGTAGTTGTCCCATCTCCAGCTTCATCATTAGTTTTGCTTGCTACTTCCTTAACCATTTGAGCACCCATGTTTTCAAATTTATCTTCTAGCTCTATTTCTTTAGCTACTGAAACTCCATCCTTAGTAGTTCTTGGTGCACCATAAGACTTATCTATAACAACATTTCTACCCTTTGGACCCAGTGTTACTTTTACGGTGTTAGCAAGTATATCAACGCCTTTAAGCATCGCTGTTCTTGCATCTGAGTCAAATTTTACTATTTTTGCCATTTTTCACTCCTTTATTTAAAAATTATTTTCCTGTTGATATTCCTATTATGTCAGATTCTTTCATAATGCTGTATTCTTTCCCACCAATTTTAACTTCGGTACCTGACCATTTGCCGAATAATACTTTGTCTCCAACTTTGACATCCATTGGAATGATTTTTCCATCTTCAGTTTTAGCTCCACTACCAACTGCAACAACTTTTCCTTCTTGAGGTTTTTCTTGAGCTGTATCTGGTATTATAATTCCACCTGCAGTTTTTTCACTGCTATCCAAAACTTCTATTAAAACTCTGTCATGTAACGGTTTAAACTTCATAAAAACTCCTTTAAATATGGAATTCATATAAAGACCAAAAGATAATTTTTCAAGACAAAGGATAAAATATATATTTTAAAAAAAACCAAGAAATATGCATCTTTTTGAGTTATATCATTAAAAATGACTTCAAATTTAGATGAAAATGGACTTAGATCAATCGTTGAGGAATACGACGTGTTCTTTATAGATATCTGGGGAGTGTTACATAACGGGCTTAATCTATTTGAAAATTCAGTTGAGGTTCTTGAAAAGCTAGAAAAAAATAAAAAACAATATGTATTGCTTACAAATGCACCAAGACCAAATCTTACTGTAATTGAATATTTAAAAAAGATGGGTTTAGATGAAAAAAAAGCTCAACAAGTTTATACGTCTGGTCAAGCTGCTTTAGATCAACTCAAAAAAATGAACTTTAAAAGTTTTTTTCATATAGGGCCACCAAGAGATTTTGATTTATTCAAAACGTTTGAGAGTCAAAAATCTGAAAAAATAGACAGCAGTGATTTTTTATTGTGTTCAGGACTATTTGATGATCATAAAACAGATTTAAAATTTTATGAAAAATTACTTTTAGATCATACAAAAAAAAAAATGATTTGCACCAATCCAGATCTTGTTGTTGATCGGGGCAATGTCAGAGAATTTTGTGCGGGCACCATAGCAAAAATTTTTGAAAAGTTAGGAGGCGATGTAAAGTATTTCGGCAAACCTTATCCAGAAGTTTATGAAAAAGCATTTAAAAATTTAAGAGGAAAAAAAGTGATTTGCATAGGTGATAATCTTAATACAGATATTAAAGGTGCAAATTTACAAAATTTTGACTCTCTTCTAATAAATAATGGAATTCACAAAAATGAAATAAGCAATGGTATTAAAGAATTAACAAAAAAATACAATGTTAATATAAACTACACTCAAACAGAGCTTAAATGGTAAATAACTTTAGAATTTATAAAAACTTTAATTTGTCCAAAAAGGACAAAGGAGCAATAATTTTGATTGGAAACTTTGATGGTCTTCATAGAGGTCATCAAAAACTTTTTAATAAAGCAAAAAGTTTCAAAAAAAAATTCAAGTTAAAAATAGGAGTAATTACTTTCGACCCAATACCAAAAATGTTTTTTAAAAAGCTTAATAATTATAGGCTTTCAAATTTTGATCAAAAAATTCAACTTTTAAAAAAAAATTATGTAGATTTTATTGTAAATCAAAAATTCAATATAAGATTTTCAAAAATTAGTTGTTACGATTTTATAAAAAAAGTTTTATTTAATAAGATTAAGCCAAAATATATTTTTGTTTCAGACAATTTTAGATTTGGATACAAAAGAGCTGGAGACATAAAACTCCTTAAGTCATTAGAGAAAGATTATGATTATAAAATAATTAATCCATCACCTCTTAAGAGTAAGAAGTTTATAATCTCATCAACCTTGATAAGAAAAAATCTTGAAATGGGAAACTTGAAAAAAGTAAAAAAATTTTTGGGTAGGAATTGGTGTATAGAGGGCAAAGTTGAGAAGGGGAGACAACTTGGTAAAAAAATTGGATTCCCAACATGTAACATTGATATAAAGAATTATAAAATCCCAAAAATTGGTGTTTATGCGGTAAAAGTATCTTCTAAAAATAGGAGAAAATTAAAAGGTATTGCAAATATTGGATACAGACCAACATTTAATCAAAAAAAATTAGTTTTAGAAGTAAATATATTTAATTTTTCTGGAAATCTTTATAATAAAAATTTATCAATAGAATTTATAGAATTTATAAGAGGTGAGAAAAAATTTAATGGAATACTTAACTTGAAAAAACAAATTAAAATAGATTGTAAAAAAGCAAAGGCAATATTATCAAATGAGTAAAAGTTCAGTAAATCTTCCGAAAACATCATTTTCAATGAGAGCGAATCTTCCCTTAAAGGAACCTGATCTAATTGATTATTGGAACAAAATATCGCTCTATGAGAAGCTTAGAGCAAATAGCAAGGGAAATGAAAAATTTGTTTTACATGATGGCCCACCTTATGCAAATGGAAATATACACATGGGGACTGCTTTAAATAAAATTTTGAAAGATATCGTTACAAAGTTTCATCAAATGAAAGGAAAAGACTCTGTGTATGTTCCAGGATGGGATTGTCACGGTTTACCAATTGAATGGAAAATTGAAGAACAATATAAAAAAAATAAAAAAAATAAAAATGATATTCCAATCGTTGAATTTAGAAAAGAATGTAGAGATTTTGCAAATAAATGGATTGATGTTCATAAAAAACAATTCCAAAGATTAGGCGTCATTGGAGATTGGAAAGATTATTATTCGACTATGAGTTTCAAAGCTGAAGCTCAAATAGTTAGGGAATTAGCGAAGTTCCTGAAAGAGGGGAGCCTGTACAAAGGTTATAAACCTGTTTTATGGTCTACTGTTGAAAAAACTGCTTTAGCAGATGCCGAAGTAGAATATATGGATCATATTTCTGATACTATTTACACTTCATTTCCAATTAAGAAAACCACAAACAAAAGTCTTCAGGGTTGTGAAATTATCATTTGGACCACAACTCCATGGACTATACCAGCCAACAAGGCTCTAGCTTATAATAAAGATATTAGCTACCAAATAATTAATATTAGAGATGATGGTGATTTCAAAAATAAAAAAATTGTTATCGCTCATGATTTATTAGAGACAGTTTTGAAGGAATGTGAGATTAAAAAATTTGAGAAACTTGACAAGTTATTAGGTAAAGAATTTAAAGGTACAATTTGCAGCCACCCTATGGAAAAAGAAGGTTACACTTACGATATTCCAATGTTAGAGGCGAATTTTGTTACAACAGAACAAGGTTCTGGAATAGTTCATTGTGCCCCAAGTCATGGACCTGATGATTTTAACTTATGTATTAATAACGGAATTCAAGCAGTTGAAACAGTAGATGATGACGGAAAATATACTAAGAATATTTTGAATTTCGAAGGAACACATGTTTTCAAAGCTAACCCAATCGTAATTGAAAGTTTAAAAAAAAATAAAAAGTTACTTTATAATGGAAAATTTAACCATACCTACCCCCACTCTTGGAGATCAAAGGCGCCGTTAATTCACAGAGCAACTCCTCAGTGGTTTATATCTATGGAAAGCCACGGACTAAGAAAAAAAGCATTAGTTGCAATTGATAAAACTGAATTTTATCCTTACAAGGGCAAGGATAGACTTAAATCGATGATAGAAACCAGACCAGATTGGTGTGTTTCTAGACAGAGAGTTTGGGGAGTTCCACTGCCTATATTTATTTCAAAAAAAAATGAGAAAGTTTTAGTTGATGATGAAGTCTTTAATAACATTGCCAATATTTTTGAGAAAGAAGGTTCAGATTGTTGGTTTGAAGATAACAAACAAAAGTTTCTTGGAAAGAAATATAATGAAAATGATTTTTACCAGACCACCGATATAGTAGAGGTTTGGTTTGATAGTGGTTCTACCCATTCTTTTGTTTTAGAACAAAGAGATGATTTAAAATGGCCAGCGTCTCTTTATCTTGAAGGGTCTGACCAGCATAGAGGTTGGTTTCATTCATCTCTTTTAGAGTCTTGTGGCACAAGAGGTGAGGCACCTTTTGAAGCTATTCTGTCACATGGTTTTGTTGTAGATGGCAAAGGTTTAAAAATGTCAAAATCCTTAGGTAACGTCATTTCGCCAGAGGAAATATTAAAAAAATACGGTGCTGATATTCTTAGAATCTGGGTTGCTGCATCAAATTATGCTGAAGATTTGAGGATAGATCATAAAATTTTAGAGCAACATGCAGATGCTTACAGAAAACTAAGAAATACATTTAGATATTTATTAGGCAATTTGAATGATGAATTAAGTGAAATCGATTTAGTTAAAATTAAAGTTGATACGTTACCAGAACTTGAGCAACTAATGCTTCACAAATTATATAATTTGAATGAAAGCTTTATGAAACATTTTAATTCTTATAATATTCATCTAATTTATAAAGAACTATTAAATTTTTGCACTGTGGATCTTTCATCTTTTTATTTTGATATTAGAAAAGATACTTTGTATTGTGATGAGAAAAATTCAAAAAAAAGGAAAGACTGTCAGTTACTACTTAATGTGATTTTAGATAGTTTATTAAAATGGTTCGCACCTATATTATCTTTTACTACAGAAGAAATATTTAAATTGGTAAATAAAAATAATAGTGAAAAAAGTATTCATCTAAAAAAATTCAATTTATTTCCAAAGGCTTGGAATAATATTGATCTAGAACAAAATTGGAAAAAAATAGTTGATATAAGAAATGAAGCTAACTCAAGTATTGAAACTATGAGGGCTGAAAAAATTATTGGATCTAGCTTAGAAGCAAATATAGAAATAGAGTTGGATGAGGATAATTATAATTTAGGAAAAAACTATGATTTTTCAGAAATATGTATCACTTCATCAGCAAAAATAATTAATACAAAAAAAAAGGAAAACTTAATTAGAGTAAAGACTATCAAAGCAGAGGGGCAAAAATGCCCCGTTTGTTGGAAAATAAATAAAAATGGATGTGAAAGACATTCATGCTCTAATAAAAGTTAAAGTGTATAAATTTTTACTAAACTTAATATTTGTTCTTGTTCTTTTTTGTATAGATAGATTTTCTAAAATTTATATTATTGAACTTTATGAAAAAACTGGTGTTACAGAGATATATTTAACTTCATTTCTAAACTCATACTTAGTTTGGAACACAGGAATAGCTTTTGGATTATTTTCACTTTCTGACGAATTAACTTACGATTTATTCACTGCACTAATAGCACTAATAAATTTAATTATCATTTATTTAGCGGTTGTAACCAAAGATTTCAGAAAATATTTCTTTTTGTTAATTTTAGGTGGCTCTTTTGGAAATCTTTTTGATAGGCTCTTTTATGGATCTGTGCCAGACTTTATTGATTTCCACATAGGCAATTTTCACTGGTTTATATTTAATATAGCTGATATCTTTATTACTATGGGTGTTACTTGCCTTATTTTAGCTGAAGTATTATATAAAAAAGAAACAAATGAATAAAAATTATTTTTTTTTAATCATGTTGCTTTTTCTAAGTTCATGCCAAAATGTTAAAGATGCCTTATCCGGCAAGAAATATGAAGATAGTGATGAGTTCCTTGTTATCAAAAAAAATCCATTAGTTTTACCACCAAATTTTAATGACCTACCAACACCAAAAGACGTAGCTGATACAACCCAAATCGAAAATATAGAAAATGAAATTGAAGATCTTATAAGCTCAATCAAAGATAGTGATGAGGTCTCAGAATCATCCTCTAATGATACAGAAAGTTTTGTTTTGGAAAAAATTAAAGATTAATGTTTTCTAAAAAAATAAAGATTACTTGTTTTAATTTTAAAAAAAAAAATAACCAAAAAATAAAAAAGCTTTTTTTTGAAATTTTAAAAAAAAAAAAATCAAGCTATAGAGTAATTGATTCTTTTTCGAATAACTATCAGTATTCTTATAATAAAAAAGATATTGCCAGATTTAAAAAGTATAAAACATTAAGTGTTTTTGGATTAGGTGGCTCATCTTTATGCATAAAAGCCATTTATAATTTCTTAAGATTGAAGATTAAGAAAAAAGTATATTTTTATGATAGCCTAAATATAGCAGTTCCAAAAATAGATAAAAATAAAAATTTAGATATCGTGATTTCAAAATCAGGTTCAACTCTTGAGACAATTGTAAATCAGAATATTTTCTCTAAGAGCAAAAAGTTGTTTATAACAGAAAATAAAAAAAGTTACTTGTACGATTTAGCTAAAAAATTGAAATCAGAAATTGTTGAGCATCGAAATTTTGTTGGGGGAAGATATTCAGCTTTATCTGAGGTCGGTATGTTGCCAGCAGAACTTTTAGGTTTAAAAAGTTTAAAATTTAAAAAGTTCGACAATCTTATAAAAAATAAAGAATTTATGAACACTTTGATAAACAATGTCGATATGATGCATAAATTTCATTCTTTAGGAAAAACTAATTCTGTAATACTTAATTTTGATAGGAGCTTAACTAGTTTACTCGAGTGGTATCAACAATTATTATCAGAGAGTTTAGGTAAAAAAGGGAAAGGTTTTTTTCCAATTATTTCGAATTTACCTAAGGATAATCACAGCTTAATGCAGCTATACTTAGATGGAAACAAAAATAATTTTTATACAATCTTTGATATTGTCGATCACAATACTCCAAAAATTAAGAATCAAAATTTAGTAAAGGGTTATAACTTTTTAAAAAATAAAAGTATAAAATCAGTAATGATTGCGCAGAAGAAAGCAGTTAAAAAAGTGTTTCAAAAACAAGGCCTGAAATTTAGAAATTTTGAAATATTTAATAAAGATGAAGAAAGTTTGGGGATAATTTTCACGTATTTTATGCTTGAAACAATTTTATTAGGAAAATTAATGAAATTAAATCCATTCGATCAGCCAGCAGTCGAGTCGATAAAAAAAGAGACAAAAAAAGCACTTAGTTAGATTTTCTCCCAAAAACGAAAGTTGATAAACCATAATTCTTTGTATCAATTATTTTAAACTTTTTTGGATAAGTATCTAAATCACCTTTTTTTCTATGAATAATGATTATTCCATTTTTTTCCAAAATATTCATTTCAATAATATTTTTTATTAATAATTCTATTTTTTTTTCTTTATAAGGTGGATCACAAAAAATTATCTGAAATTTTTGATCATCTTTAAATATACTATTATTTATTGTAAATGCATCAATATCTATTACTTTTGATTTATTTTCATATTTAAGATTTGAAATATTAATTTTTAAAATTTCCAAAACTGGGGGATAATTTTCAAGAAAAAAAACAAATTTTGAACCTCTAGAGATACACTCTAGTCCAAACGAGCCAATTCCAGAAAATAAATCCAAAACTTTGCTATCTTTGATATGAAAATTAATATAATTGGCGTGAGTCAAAATATTGAAAATTGATTCTTTGGCCATATCTTTTAAAGGCCTCGTCGTTTTATCATTAGGCATAATTAGTTTTTTACCTTTATTTAAGCCTGAAATTATTCTCATTATTAAATTACCTTATGACCAATATCTCTTCTAAAGTAACCGTTCTCCCAATTTAATTTTTTAATCAAATTAATTGTCTCATCCCTAGATTTTGAAAAATTATCTGAGGTTGAAACAAAGTTTAGTACTCTTCCACCATTAGAAACTATACCAGTTTTTGTTTTTAATGTACCTGCATGAAAAATATTTTGGTTTTCAAGTAGACTTATTTGGTCTAAATCTTTTATTTTAATATTATTCTCAAATTTTTCTGGATAACCTTTTGAACACAAAACAACGCAAATACTTTTTAATTTAGAAAAATTGATATTTATTTGATTTAATGTACCATCACAACATGAAATTAACACATCAAATAAATCGGTATTAAGAGTTGGCAAGATTGTTTGACACTCTGGGTCTCCCATTCTTACGTTAAATTCTATTAAAAAGGGATCATTATTTTTAATCATTAGACCCACATATAGAAAACCTTTATAGACTCCTCTTCTCTCATTTATTGCATTTAAAGTAGGCTCGATTATTTTTGTTTGAATCTTAAATTCCAAGTCCTTAGTGAGAAGTCTTGATGGGGAGTAACAACCCATACCTCCTGTATTTTTACCTTTATCACCTTCGCCAACTCTTTTGTGGTCTTGAGCTGAACCGAAAAATTTAAAATTTTTTCCATCAGTTACTATAAAATAACTCATTTCTTCACCATCTAAAAATTCTTCAACTAAAATCTGATCGGCGCGTCCAAATTTTCCATTAAAAATTTCCTCGGAGGCTATTTTTGCGTCATCAAAATTTCTACAGATATAAACTCCTTTTCCTGAAGCTAAACCATCAGCCTTAATAACAAGAGGAAAATTACTATATTTAAGATAACTTATTGTTTCTTTTAAACTTTCACAAATTTTGAATTTTGATGTGGGAATGTTATTTTTTTGACAAATTTTCTTAGTAAAAATTTTTGAACCCTCAAGTTTTGAAGATATTTTATCTGGACCAAAAACTTTAATTGATTTTCCTTTGAAATAATCAACAATTCCATTTACTAAAGGTTTTTCTGGCCCAACAACTAATAGTTTTATCTCTTTCTCTATGCAATTTTTTTCTAGCTCTGAAAAATTATCAGGATTCAAATCTACATTCTGTGCAATTGAACTAGTGCCCGCATTACCAGGAAAACAAAAAATTTTGGAAACTTTTTTTGATTTACTCAGCATATAGCAAATAGCATGCTCTCTACCACCACTTCCAATAATTCCTACATTCATCTATAATAATCTTATAACTTAAAAAATGAAAAATAAATTAGCTAAATTAAAATACTTACCAAATAAATTTGAAATAATTCAACCAGGAGATCATGTTATTTGCGCGGTATCTAAGCAGAAAATATATCTTCAAAATCTCAATTATTGGAATGTTGAACTTCAAGAAGCATATTTCTCTTATAAAGAGGCCCAACTAAAAAGAGAAGAGAAAAAAAATGACTAATTATTTCCACCTATCGTGAGACCATATCCATTGAGAAGGATTTTTTCTTATTTTTTCTTCTAACCATTGGTTTAATCTAAGACTAATAAAAGCATCATCTGCATTATCATCCATAGTTATTTGCTCATCAAAAGAAATTTTAAAGTTAATTTTATCATACCTTTCTATGTGAACTGGTTGAATTTTACATCCAAATTTCTTTACAAATTGTGCTGGTATAGTTGTTGTGTGTGCTGGATAATTAAAAAAATTTATTCTTTCTCCCTCACTTACTCTTTGGTCTATCATAATTGCAATACTGATACCTTGCTTAAAATATTTTAAAGCTTCTCTAACTCCGTTAAGCCCTTTTTTTATTTGTTTTTTACAAATATATTTTCTACGAAGGGGTTCCATTATTGAATTCACCATCTTATTATTTAAAGGTCTATAAATTGCCGATAAGTTGATGCCTGCCTTTTCTATGGCCATGGCCATTAGCTCAAAGTTACTAAAGTGGGCTGAAACGAAAACTACCGGTTGACCTTTTTTGACTTCCTCTAATCTTTCTACATTTTCAATTTTAATATATCTATCTAAATCACCTTTTCTAAAATTTGAAATAAAAGGATACTCAGATAAAATCCTCCCATAGTTACCCCACATTTCCTGTGATATTTTTTTTATTTTTTCAGAAGTCAAAGAAGAATCAAATTTATTTAAATTATTTGTAATTATTTTTTTTGACCTAAATAATGGTCCAAATGTCTTTCCAAGTAAATATCCAAGCTCTGATGCAATTCTATATCCCAGTAATTTAAATATGCTGAAAAGAATTTTAATTGCAATATATTCAAAGAAATATCTTATAATTCTCATAATTTCTGATTTAAATATTTATAAAATTGTTTTTCATTATCAATTGATAATTCAACCTTTAAAAAATTAATATTTTTTCTCAATGATTTTTTTATTCTAAAATAATCTTTTTCAGTTGTTAACAATTCACAATTTTTTATTTTAGCTAATTCTTTTAATTTTAATAAATCCGATTCTTTATACTCGTAATGATCAGGATATTTTACATACTCATAAAATTTTATTTTTAAATTTTTAAGAGTGTCAGAAAATGTATGTGGATTACCTATTCCACTGAATGCTAGAAACTTCTTTTTTTTTAACTTAGAATAATTTTTTGGAGTGTATTTACCCATAAAAATTTTTATATCCGCATTTATATTTTTAATCTTATTTATAAAATTTTTAGATTCTTTGTTAATATTTCCGTTAATTAAAACTATGTCATAACTTTTTATATTTTTTAAACTTTCTCTTAAAGGCCCAGCCGGAATTACAAGTCCATTTCCATCTAATTTAATAGAATTAAAACAAACAATTTTTAAGTCATAATTAATCGTTTTTTCCTGTAAACCATCATCAAATATTACTATTTTAGCTTTTTCTTGTATTGCCTTTGCTAAGGATAGTTCTCTAGTTTTTTCGAAAATTACTTTATGTCTTGATCCCAAAAGTTTTTTCTCGTCTATATGCGACATATAACTTTTCTTAATAATTAATGTTTTAAATTTTTTTTTAAAATAACTTGCCAAATTATTAACAAGTGGTGTTTTTCCGGTTCCACCAATATAAATGTTTCCTACACAAATTGTTCTAAAATCATAATAGTTTTTTTTTATTTTACTATTTTCGTAATAATTTTTGATTATAGTTATCAGTGATAGTGGCAATAATAAAATTGAAAATATTGAAATATTTCCTCTATTGTCCCAAAATTTTGGTTTATGAATTTTCATGAAATAATTTTTCTTAATTCAGTTAAATTTTTCTTCAAAATTATATTTCCAATTTTTTTTAACTTTCTAACTTTATTATAATTATTTTTTTTATTTTTAAATAAGCTTAGTGTTTTTTTTTCTAAATCTTTACTATTATGAACTTTTAAGGATAGTTTTTCTTTTTCTAGCATTTTGTATACATCCTTAAAATTAAAAGTATAATTTCCATGCAAAACATTACAACCAAACCTTAAGGCTTCCAGCGGATTTTGCCCTCCTTTTGAAACTAAAGAACCACCCAAAAAGACAACATTACTTATTTTGTAAAATGATTTATTTTCTCCATAACTGTCAACTATATAAATATCACAATTTTTGAAGTTTTTTTTATTTTCACTATGTTTATCATATCTCAATTTTTTTTTATCTAACATTTTTGCAATTTCATCAGTCCTTTCAATATGTCTCGGAATAATAATTGTTATTAAATTAGGAATCTTTTTTTTATATTTAATATGCAGGTCAGCAAAAATTTCCTCCTCATTGTGGTGAGTGCTTGCGGTGCATAAAATCGTTTTATTCTTAAAGTATTTTTTATTTATCTCCTTAAATTTATCATTGTGTGCATCGATGAATTTAAGATTCCCAAGAAATTTAATCTTTTTTAATCCTAATTTTTTAAAATATAAAAATGTTTCTTTATTTTGAGGAAATATGTAATCAAATTTTTCAAGAATTTTTTTACCGAAATATTTTATAGAGGACCATCTTTTAAAAGATTTTTCACTCATTCTAGCATTAATTAATACAAGTTTAATTTTTCTTTTTTTTAATTCAGAGATCATTGCAGGCCAAATTTCAGACTCTACAAAAATGACAGAAGATGGTTTCCAATAATTCAGAAAGTTATTAATTATATAATTGTTATCTAAAGGATAAAACTGATGCAAAGTTTTTTTGAATTTAAATTTTTCAAATATTTTTGATGAACTTAATGTCGAGGTTGTAACTAAAATTTGTTTTAAAGTTTTTTTTTTTTCTAATTCTTGAATCAATGGAACAATACTTAAAAGTTCACCGACACTTGAACAATGAAACCAAATTAATTTACCCGCCTTTCTTTTATCTTTTTTTAGAGAAAACTTCTCTAAAAATCTTTTGGGATTTTCTTTCTTTTTAAATATTCTATAGATGATTATAAATGGAGAGATTATTAAAACTACATATACCAAAAAATTATAGATTACTCTCATGAATTCTTTTGGATTTGTTTTTCGTAGAAATTTTTATAAGTTTCAGAATTCTTTAAAAGATCTTCATGTTTTCCCTCACCAATGACTTTACCGCTATCTATTACATATATTTTATCAGAATTTAATATTGTTGAAAGCCTATGAGCTATCACAAGTGTAGTTCTCCCTTTGGTCAAAAAATTTATCGCATCTTGAATTTTGTTCTCAGTTTCAGCATCTAAAGAGGATGTCGCCTCATCAAGTAAAATAATCTTACTTTTCTTTAAAATTGCTCGAGCAATAGAAATTCTTTGTTTCTCTCCACCTGAAAGTCTGACACCATTTTCACCTATAAAAGTGTCAATTTTTTTTGGTAAATTGTCTATAAATTCTGAAGAGTATGATAATTTAGCAGCTTCGGTAATTTCATCGTTTGTAGCATCTAAATTTGCGTATTTAATATTATTGAGTACGGTATCATCGAAGAGAGTTGTTTCTTGACTTACAAGTGAAATATTTTTTCTTAATGAAGAAAGTTTTTTTGTATAAATTGATTGATTGTCAATTTTTATATCACCATCTGAAGGATCATAGAATCTCGGAATTAAATTTAAAATTGTAGATTTTCCTGCACCGCTTAATCCAACTAACGATGTCATCTTACCGCCAGAAATATTTAAATTTATATTTTTGAGAACTATCTTTGTTTCCCCGCCATAATTGAAGCTAACATTTGAAAATTCAATGTTTGCATCCTTTAAATTGATATTATCTAATTTTTTATCCTCAAAAATTTTCTCTTTTAAATCAATAACTGGCAATATTCTTCTAGCACCTGCTAAGCCTTGATTGATAGTAATATTTAAAGTAGCAAGAGATCTTACTGGCTGGTAAGCAAGCATCATAGCTGCTAAAAATGAAAAAAAATTATTAATACCCAGCTCATCTTTTATAATTAAATTTCCAGAGTAATATATTAGTATTGCGATCATGATACCTGTTAAAACCTCCATTATAGGAGAAGATCTCGCGTAAATTTCTTGAAGTTTTTTTGCTCTATCCTTATAACCCTCTAATGCATTATCCGCTCTTGAAGTTTCATATGTTTCTTTTTGAAAAATTTTTATTAATTTATGATTTTTAAAAATCTCAATTAGATATGTAAAAATTTCTGAAGCTTTATCCATCGATTGCGTAGTTACTTTTGAAATTCTTTTACCTAATAGTCTGGCAAAAAAACTAGCTAGAGGTATCATAATGATGGCTACAATAGACAATTTCCAATTCTGATAAAACATAACCGACATAAGACCAATTAAAGTCAAAGTGTCTTTAAATAAATTTAAAATTGCAACACTGACAAGACCCGTCATATAATTTACATCATTAAGAAGATTTACTATGATTTTTCCAGAATGTTTTTTTTCAATGAAATCTGTATCTGCTTTAATTAGCGATTTCATCATATCCATTTGCAAAGTCTTACGAATTTCTTCAGAAATACCTATCATGATTACTTTTGCCCCATAAAGTGATATTCCCTTTGCTGCAAATGCAATAATTATTACAACTGGAATTATTATTATTAGAGTTCGATCTTTATTAATAAAAATTTTTTCTATTGCTGGATCTAATAAGTAAGCAATAGATGATGTGCTGCCAGCCAAAACTAAAGAAAACAAAAAAGCTATTAAAATTTTAGGTAGGAACTTTTTTGTATAGTCTCTATATAATCTCTTTAACATTTCAATGTTTGTCATTTATAAAATTTTTCCTATTAAGATATTTATAAAAACCAAGAAGCCCAAAATGTTATTGCTTTTAAACTTTTTAATACAATCCTCAGGTTTATCCACATTTAAGGAGTAAGCTTGAAAAAAAAATAATTGCAAAAGCAATATCAGCGAGAAAATAAAATAGTATTTACTAAATGCCATTAATAATCCAACTAATATAAGAGACAAGTAGAAAAAAAAGTAACATGAAAATATAAAAATTTTTGGGTTTTTTTTAAACTTAATCGATGTTGATTTTACTCCTATAATTTCATCATCTTTAATATCCTGAAACCCATAGATTGTGTCGTAACCTAGTGTCCAAAATATGGCCCCTAGATAAAAAACAATTGGATAGTAGCTTAAATTATCATTTAATGAAACCCAGGCCATAATCAATCCATAATTAAATGTAAATCCGAGAAATAATTGAGGCCAATATGTAAACCTTTTCATTAATGGATAAGAAAAAGCAAAAGGCATTGAGGCTAAACCTAAAATTATAGTTTTCTGATTAAATTGTATCAAAATTACTAAGGCGAATAAGCAAAGCACTGCACTTAATACCAAAGCTGTTTTTACAGATACTTGCCCAGAAGCTAAAGGTCGATTTTTAGTCCTCTCAACCATTAAGTCAATTTTTCTGTCCAAAATATCGTTTACTATACAACCAGCTGATCTCATTAATATTGCACCAAGAAAAAATAAAAAAGAGAATTTGTAAAATACTAAATTATTTTCTGAAAATTCGTAACCGATTGTTAAACCCCAAAGGCATGGCCAAAATAACAACATAAAACCTATTGGTTTGTTGAGTCTTGTTAGGGTCAAAAAAATTTCAAAATTTTTCATGATAATTTACTTGTAAATAACAAAGCATCGTTTCATAATCAAATTGATTCGTTATGGATATCGATTACACAGTTACAGCGCTAATGTTTCCCGCAATACCACTTATAATGGGCGTTTACAGTAATAGATTTCATACATTAAGTAATCTGATAAGAAAAATACATGACGAGCATGTATTTGAAAAGCACACTCCACCTGAATGGAAAAACCAATTAATAAATTTAAATAACAGAATAAGTGTTTTGAAGCTTACAATTATGTTTTCAGCATTTGGCTTCTTATTCAATATGTTAACAGTGTTTGCGCTTTATTTAGATAAAATACTAGTCGCAAGAATTATTTTTGGATCTTGTTGTCTGTCAATGATGATCTCTATCGTTTTTTTTATAAGAGAAATTCAAATTTCTACAAAAGCTCTTAAATTGCATATTTCAGATATGGATGTACAGTTTAAGGAGTAATTATTGCAGGCCCCAAAATTTTTCTTCCTTCTAAATCTTGATGAGCAATTGATGCATCTTTCAAAGCATATTTTTTAAATATTTCAACCTTTACTGCTCCTGATTTAACCATTTCAAAAAGCTTATTTGATGCTTCGTCTAATTCTTCTCTTGTAGAAGTATAGTGTGCAATACTAGGTCTTGTTAAATATAAGCCTTTTGGTGCAATAAGTTTTCCAACATCAACAGGATCTAATTTTCCAGATGCATTTCCGAATGAGACCATTGTCCCACGCATTTTTAAACACCCCAATGAGTCCTCTAAAGTGTTTTTTCCAACCCCATCATATACTACCGGCAAACCCTCGTTATTGGTTAATTGTAAAACTATATCTTTAAAATTTTCTTTATTGTAATTTATTACTTCATGACATCCATATTTTTTTGCTAGTTTGATTTTTTCATCTGATCCAACTGTTCCTATTACTTTGCAGCCCAAACTTTTAGCCCACTGGCAAAAAATTTGACCAACTCCACCAGCTGCAGCGTGGAATAAAACTGTTTGACCTTTTTTAACTGGATACGTTTTGTGGAGTAGATAAAAAGTTGTTAAACCTTTGGTCATTAAACAAGCTACAATCTCAAGATCTATTCCATCTGGTACTTTAACTAAATTTTTTGTTGGATAAATTCTATGTGTTGAATATGAACCAAGAGGTGCAGCTGCGTAAGCCACTTTATCACCTTCTTTAAAATTTTTAACACCTGGCCCGACTTTTTCTATAATCCCCGCACCCTCAAGTCCGATTCCTGATGGAAGAGGAACAGGATATAATCCCGATCTATGATATGTATCTATAAAGTTTAAACCTATAGCTGAATGCTTTATTAATACTTCACTCTCTTTAGGTTCTGGGATTGATAGCTTTTCATATTTTAAAACCTCAGGACCACCAGTTTTTGAAAAATTTACAGAATACATTTAATATTTTGCGAAAGTACCATTTTGATAATCATTTATTGCCTCAATAATTTCAGCTTTAGTATTCATAACAAATGGACCCCCTCTAGCTATTGGTTCTCCGATTGGTTTACCTGCAATAAATAAAAATTCACTTTCTTTTTCAGCTTTGACTTGAAGACTCTTTCCTTGTTTTAATAGTATTAAATTTGAGTCATTTGTTTTTTCATGATCAGTTTCACCGACTTTAACTTGACCTTTAAGTAAATATATAAATGAATTATGTCCCTCTGGAACCTCGCAAGAAAATTCCTTTCCATTCTTTAATACAATATGAAAATAGATTGGTTCAACATTATGGTTTTTTTCAGGACCTTCAATATCTCTATACTTACCTGCAATTACTTTAACTACTTTTTCATCATCACTATAAGTTCCAAGCTCATTGTTTTTAATATAAATATATTCGGGTTTATTTTTTTTTAATTTTGCGGGCATGTTAATCCACAATTGAAACCCAAGTAATTGACCATTAGACATGGCAGGCATTTCAGAATGTATTATTCCTCTTCCAGTTTTCATCCATTGTACATCTCCAGATGACATTATTCCTTTAGCACCAGTGCTATCCTCATGTTCAAATTTTCCTTTAAGCATATAAGTGACTGTTTCAATACCTCTGTGAGGATGAGGCGGAAAACCTGCAACATAATCATCTTTATTTTCTGAACCAAATTCATCTAACATTAAAAAAGGATCAATATAATCTGCCTCTGGTGTTCCTATACTTCTTTTTAGTTTTACACCCGCTCCATCTGATGTTTCAATAGATTTAACAATTTTTTTGATTTCAATATTTGACATGTTTTTAGTTTAATTATGTTTCAAACTATTTCAAGTAGTCCTTTTAAATTTTTAATTTCTTTTTTTGGTTTATAATCAAGATTATCAAAATGAGAGTTATTACGATTTACCCAGACAGCATTGTAACCAAAATTGCCACCACCTGACACATCCCAAGTATTAGCACTCAAAAAAACAACTTCTTTGGGTTGAATTTTATATTTATTAACCGGGAGATCGTAGACCCTTGAGTCAGGCTTATAAATTTTCACTTCCTCAATTGAAAAAAGATCATCAAAAGTAGTGTCTAATTTATTGTTGTTTACTAATTCATTAATCAAATGCGGAGTGCCATTTGAAAGTATCGCGAGCTTAAGGTTTTTCTTTTTTAAATCTGTTAAAACCCCTTTTACCTCTGGGTAAGGGGATAAAACTTTATAAAGGTTAAGTAATTCATTTTTCATGCTTGTATCTATGTCAAAAACATTCATAGATTTATCCAAACTATCTTCAGTTATTTGCCAAAAGTCTTTATGTCTTTTCATTAAACTTCTCAACCAAGTATATTCAAGTTGTGTAGTTCGCCAAAAATTTGCAAAGGCTTCCCATTTATCTCCTATTTTATGTTTACATTTCTCTGCCGCTGAATTTACGTCAAATAATGTTCCATAAGCATCAAATACTATTGCTTTAAAATCCATACTTAAATTTAATTTTTTATATTATACTATATTTTATGAATATTAGATTATATCACCCAAACAGTATAGTCGAAAATACAACCAAGTTGCTTTCAAAGGAACATGGTCATTATGTATCAAACGTAATGAGACTTAAATTAGGCTCTCGTATAAATCTTTTTAATAAAGATGGAGAGTGGGAAAGTGAAATAACTTTAATTCAAAAAGATAAGGTTGAAGTAAAATTTAGAAAAAAAATAAAACAAGCAAGCAATGTATCTAAAATTGAACTTGCAATTTGTTTAGTCAAAAAAAATTCAATGGAAACAATTTTACAAAAATCTACTGAACTAGGTGTGAGTAAAATAATTCCAATTGTTTCTGAGAGAACAGAAGTTAAAGACTTAAATTATGAAAGAGCAAGAAAAATAGTTATTGAAGCTACAGAACAATCCAATCAATTAAATCCTCCAGAAATTTCAGAAGTCGAAAAACTTAAAGACTTTCTAAAAAACTTAGATAGTTCCACTAAACTATTATTTGCCGATGTGAATTCTCAAACTATTTTAAAAAATGATAATATCAAAAAAGGAGAAGCTTTAAGTATTTTGATAGGACCCGAAGGTGATTTTTCACCAGCTGAACGCGAGTCGATTTTGACAGTTCCTGATGTGAAATCTTTTACTATATCAAAGAATATTTTAAGGTCAGATACTGCCGTTATAACCGCTATTTCATTAGTGAATTTCGTCTATTTCAATTCGTAATTGTCGCATTAATTGAATTTGTTAATTGAATTAAAAACTGTATAAAAACGAAATAAAAATGCTGAAAAAATTATTATACACATTTGCTTTATTAATACCATCTACCTTGTATGCTAATGAGCCAAAAGATTGGCAGTTAGGATTCCAAAAACCAGCCTCTCAATCTATGTATGAAATTGTAAAATTTCACGATTATATGTTGGTGCCAATAATTGTTGCGATAAGTGGATTTGTACTATTTTTGATGGCTTACACATGTATAAGATTCAGAGCTTCAAGAAATCCTAATCCATCTAAAAGAACGCACAATGTTGCTGTTGAAATACTTTGGACACTTATTCCATGTTTAATCTTAATAGTAATGGCAGTTCCATCTTTTAAAATTCTTTATTCACAAGATACAATCCCTAAAGCTGATGTCACGATTAAAGCCGTAGGTTATCAATGGTATTGGGGTTATGAATATCCTGACGAAAATATAATATTCGACTCTTACATGGTAGAAGAAGAAGATTTAAAACCAGGTCAACCTAGACTTTTAGCAGTTGATAATGAAGTTGTAGTACCAGTAAACAAAGTTGTAAAAGTTTTAATAACAGCAAATGATGTTTTGCATGCTTGGGCGCTACCATCATTTGGAGTAAAAAGAGATGCGATGCCTGGGAGAGTAAACGAAACTTGGTTTAAGGCAGATAGAGTTGGAACGTATTATGGACAGTGTTCAGAATTATGTGGTATTAAACATGCATTCATGCCAATTACAGTTAGAGTTGTAACAGATGAAGAATATAACGCTTGGTTAGAAGAAGCCAAAATAAAGTTTGCAAAAGAGGAGATAGAAACTAATAAAAATAAATTATTAGCAAAAAATTAATATGACAACAGTTGCTTCACAAGATCATTCACATCACCATCCTACAGGATGGAAACGATGGGCTTATTCAACAAATCATAAAGATATAGGTACAATGTATTTAATCTTTGCGATTATTGCCGGAATAATTGGAACTGCTTTTTCAGTTTTAATGAGAATGGAGTTGATGCATCCAGGCGATGGAATACTTGGTGGTAATTATCACTTATATAATGTTTTAGTTACTGGTCACGGTTTGATAATGATTTTCTTTATGGTCATGCCGGCAATGATTGGTGGTTTTGGAAATTGGTTTGTACCAATTATGATAGGGGCCCCAGACATGGCTTTTCCAAGAATGAATAATATATCTTTTTGGTTATTACCAGTGTCATTCATTTTATTACTTTCATCAATATTTGTTGATGGACCTCCAGGTGCGCAAGGTGTAGGAGGAGGCTGGACAATCTATCCACCACTGTCATCTAAAACTGGTCAACCAGGTCCTGCAATGGATTTAGCAATACTTAGTCTTCATATAGCTGGAGCTTCTTCAATACTCGGTGCTGTAAATTTTATTACTACGATATTAAATATGAGAACACCAGGAATGACTTTGCATAAGATGCCATTGTTTGCTTGGTCAATTCTTGTAACAGCCTTTTTATTACTTTTATCTTTACCAGTTTTAGCTGGAGCAATAACAATGTTGTTAACAGATAGGAATTTTGGAACAGCATTCTTTGATGCGCAAACAGGTGGAGATCCACTTTTATTTCAACATTTATTTTGGTTCTTTGGTCATCCAGAGGTTTATATTTTGATTTTACCAGGTTTTGGAATGATTAGTCATATTGTTTCAACATTTTCTAAAAAGCCAGTCTTTGGGTATTTAGGTATGGCTTATGCAATGGTCGCGATTGGTATTGTTGGTTTTGTAGTTTGGGCACATCACATGTATACGGTAGGATTAAACACCGATACAAAAGCATATTTTCTAGCAGCAACAATGATCATTGCTGTTCCTACAGGAATAAAAATTTTCTCTTGGATAGCAACTATGTGGGGTGGCTCTATATCTTTTAAAACTCCAATGATGTGGGCTCTTGGTTTTATTTTCTTATTTACAGTCGGAGGTGTTACTGGTGTAGTTTTAGCCAACGCTGGTGTTGATACAGCCTTACACGATACATATTATGTAGTAGCACACTTTCATTATGTGTTATCACTCGGAGCAGTTTTTGCAATTTTTGCAGGGTTTTATTATTGGTTTGGAAAAATGTCTGGTTATGAATACTCAGAATGGCTTGGACAACTACATTTTTGGCTTACATTTATTGGAGTAAATTTAATATTTTTCCCTCAACATTTTTTAGGACTAGCTGGTATGCCGAGAAGATATGCTGATTATCCAGATGCATTTGCAGATTGGAATTATATTTCTTCAATTGGTTCATATATTTCAGTTGTGGGATTAGCCGTATTTTTGATTAATTTAGCTTACGCATTTATGAAGAAAAAAGCAGCAGCTCAAAATCCATGGGGAGAAGGCGCAACTACTTTAGAGTGGACAGTGCCATCACCACCAAACTTTCATACATTTGAGGAATTACCTAAAGTAAATGAGTACGGGGAAGCTGAAAAAACAAGTACATAATTATTGGCATTAGATGACAACTTATAATTCTAGAGCAAAAAGTATTTCACTATTTGATGCATCCATTTTCTTAGAATTGCTAAGACTAATGAAACCTAGAGTAATGTCATTGGTGATATTTACCTGTGCGGTTGGTTTATTAACTGCTCCGGGTGAAATCAGTTTTATTAAATCAATAACAAACATTTTCTTTGTGACACTTGGTGCTGGAGCAGCAGGGACTCTTAATATGTGGTATGAGGCAGATTTAGATAAATTAATGAGCAGAACATGTTTAAGGCCGCTTCCAACAGGAAAATTAAAAAAGAAACACGCGCTTATTTTTGGAATAGTCCTATCAGTAGTTTCAGTTTTAGGACTTTACTATTTTTCAAACCTGCTATCTGCTTTAGTTTTGCTTTTTACAATTAGTTTTTATTTATTTGTTTATACAATTTGGCTTAAAAGAAGAACGCCACAAAATATAGTAATTGGTGGAGCATCTGGTGCGTTGCCTCCTGTAATTGGATGGACAATTGTTACTAATTCTTTGAGTTTGGAAGCACTGTCATTTTTCTTGATAATATTTTTTTGGACACCTTCACATTTTTGGGCTTTAAGCTTGTATAAAGTAGGTGACTACAAAAGGGCCAAAATTCCAATGTTGCCAGTTACTAATGGTATAGAAAATACAAAAAAAAATATTTTTGTATACTCACTTTTAATGCTCCCAACGTTGGCTCTACCTTACGTAATAGGTTTTGTTGGAGAATTATTCCTTGTTAGCACTTTTGGTCTAACAATTTATTATATTTTATTATGCTATGCTTTATTAAAAACAAAAAAAGACTCCTTTGATTTACAAAAAGCCAAAAGAGTTTTTGGTTATTCAATCTTTTACTTGTTCTTTATATTTGTTTTATTTTTAATTGATAAATTATTCTAATGGAAGTCGACAAAAAAATTAAAAAAAAGAATATATTTACTGCTATTGGACTAATAGTATTTATCTTGTTGCTTTTTGTTTTTACACTTTACAATGTTGGAGTTTTTGAAAGAGTCATATGATTAGTAAAAAAAACCTAACGCCATTAATTTTATCTTTAATATTCTTTCTAATGCTAGGATTATCATTTGCCGCTGTTCCACTGTATGATTTATTTTGCCGAGTCACAGGATTTGGGGGCACTACTCAAATCTCAAAAGAAGCTCCAAAAATAGTTATAGATGAACCCGTAAGAGTAAGATTTGACACAAATGTTCAAACAGACTTGGCTTGGAATTTTAAAGCAAGTAAATCTTTATATGATATTAAACCAGGCAAAGTATATAAAGTTGAGTTTGAAGTAGAAAACTTTGGAAAAGAACCTTCAAGTGGAGTTGCAAGTTATAATGTATCTCCATCAACTTTTGGACAATATTTTAATAAACTAGGATGTTTTTGTTTTGAAAAGCAAACTCTTAAAAGTGGGGAAAAAATGAGTTATATTTTAACTTTCTATTTAGATCCTGAAATGGTAAATGATCCAAAAACTAAAAACATTGACGATATTACAATGTCATATACATTTTTTTCTTCTGACTATTACAAACAATCAAAGGTTAATTAATTATGAGCTCTAAAGATCAAAAACATGACTACCACTTAGTTGATCCAAGTCCGTGGCCAATCTATACATCTTTTGCTACTTTAATTACTGCTGTGGGATCAGTTTACTATTTTCACTCAAAAGTTATGTGGGCTATGCTACTTGGTTTCGCTCTTTTAATTTATGGGGCATACATGTGGTTCAGAGATGTTGTTAATGAAGCTGAACATCAAGGTCACCATACACCAGTTGTTCAGATACATCATCGTTATGGAATGACATTGTTTATAGCATCTGAAGTAATGTTTTTTGTTGCTTGGTTTTGGGCTTACTTTGATGCTAGTTTGTATCCAAGCGCTTTTGTTGGTGGAGTTTGGCCGCCTAAAGATATTGAAGTTTTTAACCCGTGGGACATTCCATTAATCAACACTCTAGTTTTATTATTGTCCGGAACAACTGTTACATGGGCTCACCACTCTTTATTAGAAGATGACAGAAAAGGTTTTATACAAGGTCTTTGGGCAACAGTTCTACTAGGTTTCTTTTTTACACTTCTTCAAATTTATGAGTACCAACATGCGAGTTTTGATTTTTCAGGGCACATATACGGTGCAACATTTTATATGGCCACAGGCTTTCATGGCTTTCATGTGGTAATTGGAACTATCTTTTTAGCTGTTTGTTTGTGGAGAGGAAAACTTGGTCACTTTAATAAAGATCATCATTTTGGATTTGAAGCTGCAGCATGGTACTGGCATTTTGTTGATGTAGTTTGGTTGTTTTTATTTGCAGCAATCTACGTTTGGGGAAGCTAATTTAATTGAGATATAAGTTTCTTTTCACAATATTTGTTTCTTTTTTTATTACCCTTTTTCTTGCTCTTGGATTTTGGCAACTATACAGACTTAATTGGAAAAACAATCTAATTGAAGAAATTAATTCTTCTCTCATGAACAATCCAGTAAAATTTGAGGCTCAGAAAATAAGAAACTTTCAAAAAATTAAATTCAAAGGAAAAATCAATAATAAGAATTTAATTTATTTATATGGACTCAGCGATAATGGGGAACCAGGTTTTAATATAATTAAAGAAGTTGATATTGAAGGAGAAAACTTTTTAATTAATCAAGGATGGATACCAAGAGATTTGAAAGGTAATTCATTTGAACTAAAACAATCAGAATACTTTGGAATTACAAAGTTAAAATCAAGTAAAAATTATTTCAAACCTAATAACGATTTAATAAAAAATTATTGGTTTAAACTTGATGATATAGATTTAAAAAAACATACTGGTAAAACATTTTCACCTTTTATAATTTTTATCCAAAATGGAGAACAAACAAACTCTTTTCCAATACCAAAAAAAATTTCATCAGATCTGCCTAATAATCACCTTAAATACTCTTTAACATGGTTTTCAATAGCGATATCAATTCTTTTGATATATCTATATTTTAGAAAAAAGAATTATTAATGGAATATATAAGTACAAGAGGTGATAATAAGAAATTTTCCTTCAGTGAAGTATTTCTCAAAGGTCTTGCTGATGACGGAGGCCTTTTTATACCGTTGAATATTAAAAAATTTGATGAGAGTAAAATGAACTCTCTAAAAAAATTAAATTATATAGATTTAGCTACTGAAATTATTTATTTATACACAGGTGATTTTTTAGGCAAAAAAGAATTAAATGAAATTGTAAAAAAATCATATTCTAATTTTAGAGAAGAGGATGTTGTCAAAATAGTTGAGCTAAATCAATTAAAAATCTTGGAATTGTTTCATGGACCCACTCTGGCCTTTAAAGATATTGCAATGCAGTTAATTGGAAATATGTATGAGCATCTTTTAAAATCAAATAATGAAACTATAAATATAGTTGTTGCAACATCCGGAGATACTGGTGCAGCAGCCATTGATGCAATTAAAGGAAAATCTAATTTAAATATATTTGTTTTACATCCAAATAATAGAATTTCCTCTGTTCAAAGAAAAATTATGACTACAGTAGAGGAAAAAAATGTTTTTAATATTGCAATTGATGGAAACTTTGATGATTGTCAAAATATTGTAAAACAAATGTTTTCTGATCTTGAGTTCTCAAAATCTATAAATATGTCAGGGGTAAACTCAATAAATTGGGCGAGAATAATTGCTCAAGCGGTATATTATTTTTATGCACATTTTAAATTAGAAAAAGACAATATCTCTTTTTCAGTTCCAACAGGAAATTTTGGAGATGCCTTTGCAGGATATCTTGCAAAAAAAATGGGATTACCAATTGATAAATTAATTGTTGCAACAAATGAAAACGATATTTTGCATAGAGCCATTACAGAAGGAGATTATATTTCTAAAGAAGTTAGAGAAACATTATCCCCTAGTATGGATATCCAATTAGCAAGTAACTTTGAAAGATTAATTTACTACGTGAATAATTCCAATTCTGAAAAAACAGCAGAAATTATGAAAAAAGTGAAAAAGAATTCTTATAAAATTGAAAAGAGAGATTTAGATATAATTCAAAAAGATTTTTTATCAGAAAGCTGCAATGAAAAAGAAACTTTAGGAATTATTAAGAAAAATTACGAGGAAAATGGTGTGGTTTTAGATCCACATACAGCCATTGGAGTGGGCGCTGCACAAAAATTATCTTTGAATGATTGTGTAGTTTTATCAACTGCACATCCGTGTAAATTTCCAGACGCCACAAACAATGCGATTAATAAACATGAAAAACTACCAAAAGAACTTCAGCACGTACTTAATAAAAATGAGAATTTTCAAGTACTAAAGAATAGTACGGATGAAGTAAAAAAATTTATTAAAAGCAAAATTTTATAAGTTTGCAGCTTCTTTAGCAATTAAATCAACTTCATTGTTTAACTCGTCAGTTGAGTGCGCTTTTACCCAATTCCAACTTATTTCAAATTCATTGGCTAAAATATCTAGCTCTGTCCAAAGATCTTTATTTTTAACTTCTTGCTTATTTGCGGTTTTCCATCCATTTTTTTTCCAGTTATAAATCCACTCTGTAATTCCTGACTTTACATACTTAGAGTCTGTAAAAATTTGAACTTTACTTCCTTTGGGAATTTTTTTTAATGCTTCAATAGGAGCTAGCAACTCCATTTGATTATTTGTAGTATTCTTTTTACTTCCTTTAATATTAGTTTTTTGTCCATTGTTTATAATTATTGCTGCCCATCCACCATTGCCAGGATTTTCTAAACAGGACCCGTCAGTATAAATTTTAATCATTTAAGTATTCCTCAAATTTTTCTATAGAGTCATGAAACCTAAGTTTTTGTATATATTCTGATGGATCCTTTTTTTTTATTAAAATATTTTTAGGAGTATTTACGTAATCATAAGCTCTTGTTGCCAGATATCTTAAGGCAGATCCTTTACAAAGAATTTTCATACTCCTTTTTTCCTCTGGTTTAAGTTTTCTTATACTTTCATAACCCTTGAAAAGCTTAGAAGCTTTCTTCTTATCAAACTTAAATCTATTTTTTGTTTTATTAAAACAAAGAGAATTTATACAAATAGCAAGTTCATAAGCTTGAAAATCATAAGCTGAAAAATAAAAATCAATAAACCCCCCGAATTTTCCCTTGTGAAAAAAAATATTGTCAATGAATAAGTCACCATGAATTACACTACTTGGTATTCTTTTTGGCCATTTTTTGCTGATATCACGAAAACTTTCCTTCATTTCTTCTTTAAGATTCTTAGGTAACTTCGAATTTTTTAAGTTAATTTTATTTATAAGACTATTTATTTTGAGGGGTGAAAAGCTATTTTTTCTTTTAAGTTTTATCTTTGTTAATTTTTTATGCATTAAACCAATTTTTTTTCCAATGACTAATAAATCTTTTTCCAAAAGCTTTTTTTTATCGTCACCCTCTAAGAAGGAAACTAGACAAGCCTTTTTTGTTTTTAAATTAAATATGTACTTTCCAAATTTATTTTTGATTGGAGATGGGCATTTAATACCTTTTTTTGAAAGTGCATCCATCAACTTCATAAAGTAGGGCAAATCCTTATTATTAACTCTACTTTCAAAAATCGTTAAGACGTATTTTTTATTTTTTGTGGCAACAGTATAATTTGTATTCTCTATTCCTTTTTTAATACCCTTAAAGCTTGTGATTTTTTTAAATCCAAAAATATTTTGGACATTATAAATGTCAGCTTGATTTAACTTTGTAAATACAGCCATTAATTGAGTTTTCCTGGAACTTTAAAAGTTACGTTTTCTTTTACTATTTCGACTTCTTGAATTTCGACATTAAATTTTTCTTTAATTTTTTCTATAAAATTCTGAACTAAAACTTCAGGCGCTGATGCACCTGATGAAATACCTATAGTATTACATTGAGAAATTTTTTCTAATGGAACTGAACTTTCAGAATGTATTAACTCTGAATAATTACATCCTGCTTTATTGGCTACCTCCACGAGTCTTTTTGAATTAGATGAATTCCTACTCCCAATTACAAAGAACATGTCACACTTTGATGCAATATGTTTAACGGCTGCTTGTCTATTAGTCGTGGCATAACAGATGTCCTCTTTATTTGGCTCTTTAATTTGTGGAAATTTTTTCTTTAAAGCATCAATAATATCTTTTGTATCATCAACAGAAAGAGTTGTTTGAGTTACAAAAGCTAATTTTTTATTTGATAGAGTATCAATATCCTTAACATCATCAATCGTTTCAACTAATTCTATTGATCCTTCTGGAATTTGACCCATAGTGCCAACTACTTCAGGATGATTTTTGTGACCAATTAAAAAGATATGGAAACCAGCTTTATTTAAATTTTCAGCTTCTCTATGTACTTTAGAAACCAAAGGACAAGTAGCATCTATATATTCCATTTTTAAATCTTGAGCTTCTTTTGGAACTTTTTTTGGAACTCCATGAGCTGAAAAAATTACTGGTCTAGTTTTGTCCTTAATTTCACTAATTTCTTCTACAAATATTGCACCAATTTTTTTTAAATTTTCGACTACTTGCTTATTGTGAACTATCTCATGTCGCACATAAACTGGTGACCCAAATTTATTTATGCTTTTTTTTACAATTTCTATTGCTCGATCAACTCCAGCACAAAACCCTCTTGGAGCAGCTAAATATATTTTTAAATCTTTATTTTTCATTTTTTTCAATAAGATACTCCAATAATATATGCGGAAAGGTCAAAGACGCCAAACCTATAAATATTACTTTTAAAATTGCATCGTCAAAAACATAATATTTAGCCAAAAAATAAAGACTTATTATAAATAGTAATAAAGTCATTAATGTAAGCGGTAATGCTTTTCTTATAAACTTATAAAAACCAACTTTAAAATCATTACTATCAATTTCATATATTAGAGAAAGAGAATGTCTTACAGAGTGTAAAAAACAAAAATAAATTGTGAAAGCAATTAATGGAGAGAGAAAAACATTAAGCAATATAATATTTGTCCAATCTGCAATTAAGAATCCACCATTGTTTGATTGAACTGTTATAATAATGTTTGCAATAAAACTAAGAAATATCATAAGTATTAAAAATTTACTGCTTAAAAAACCTAAGTCTAAGTTTAAGATTTGAAAAATTTCATTGGTCTTTTCATTATGAAATAGAAGGGGTGCAATAATGATTACACTTCCTTTAAACAAATATAGAAAATCGTAAACTAAACTTTTTATGTTTTGACCTACGCAACTATCTTCTTTACCAAAATGATATGAAGCAACCATTAAAAAAATTATTAAAACAATTTCTGGAACTATCATCCAAGTAAAAATTACTATCAACGAGACAGCTATATAAGCTAAGTAAAAGTATGACTCATTTTCAACTTTATAGATTTTCATTAATTTATAACCTTTTAGGTGATCAAGAGCTCCATGAGAAACACCTATGATAGATATTAAAAAGAAACAGATGATAGTTTGATATTGAAATTCTATTTGCTTATTTTCAAAATATTTTGAAA
Source organism: uncultured Pelagibacteraceae bacterium (assembly GCA_902562205.1). Taxonomy (GTDB): domain Bacteria; phylum Pseudomonadota; class Alphaproteobacteria; order Pelagibacterales; family Pelagibacteraceae; genus Pelagibacter. The sequence goes on from CACESO010000001.1 coordinate 72,044, forward strand.
TTGAAATTAAAAAAATAATGTTGAATAGAAGTAAAAAAAACGAATATTTTTTATTTATTTTATATAAATCCATTAATTGAATAAAGCCTTTATAAAAGGCCACTTTGGCATTTTTGATATTATTGATAAGTCTTGAAAAATATTACTTTTATTTGAGAGGAATTTTACACTTGTTTCTGCGCTAGAATTAAAGATTTCAAAAAAAATATTTGGCATTCTTTTTGCATTCCTTTTCAACACTTTTAAAAATATTTTATCAAGAATTTCATATTTTTTTCCGATATTGTAAGTTTTTAAATTATCTAAATTTTTAACAATATATTTACAATGTTCTTGAATATTTAAAAAAGTGTATCCAGTACTTAATCTCGTCATTTTACCTGCTGTTCCGATATTAATTTTTTTTTTACCGTTTAAATTTGTAGGATAAAATAATGGAATTTGTCCTTTTTCTTTATAAATAATTTTGTAATTTTTAATCTTAAGAATATTTTCAATATATTCCTTAATCTGAAAATCATAGTCTTTTTCTGAGGGATCTTTCATATTTGATAACCAAGTTGTTTCAATTAAAGCTTTATTTTTTGAAAACGGAAGAGTGTAAAAAAAATGAACGCTTTTTTTTTGGTCACAATCAAAATCCATTAAATTAATTATAGAATCATCAAATATATTCTTATCCGTTTCAATTTCATAACCTCCAAAATGTTGCCAAAGATCATTTTCATTTGAATTTATTTTAGGAACACTATTAAATACGTACGAATTTTCTGTATTCACATCCTCCTTATTTCTGAAGAAATGAATATTTTTATTTGCTTTAAGTCTGTTTAAAGTTTTTCTGTAAAATAGACCACTGTCAACAGATTGATACGGTAGACTTTCACACTCAACCTGCTTTGATTTATTGGGAATATTAATTGAAAAAGAATCCCAACTTTTAATCACACAATCTTCAAAATTATGTGGAAATGTTTTCCAAAAAGACCATGTTTTATCTCGTTGGTATTCAGTCCTAGGCTCAATAATAGCTAAGGTTTTATCACTTAACTTGTTATTGATTTCAAGCTCGTAAGCTAAGGAGAGGCCAGCGCAACCGCCACCAATTATTGTATAATCAAATTCTTTCATCTATATTAATTTCTAAACCAATCTCATTATGCTCTTCATTTCTGTAATAATTATCTGATTGAATAAATAATAATCTAAAAAAATCAAAAATACTTAAAATAGTTTGAACGATTTTGCCAGATTTAGTAACATAAATTTTTCCAGATTGATTATATTCCTCAATGTCTCTTTTTTTAATGATTTTATAACCAATCTCCCTATAAACTCTGCGAGCGACTAATATAGCGAAACGGCACCTAATTGGAATTTCTCTGATTGAATTAAAACAACTATTATAAAACAAATCTGCAGTAGTAATTGTATTTTTTATATTTGAAATATCATGCTTAATATATTCTCTATTTTTCTCTCTATCTTCTATTACATCTCTAGAGATATTTGTAAGCTGCATCGCTATCCCTAAATCAATTGCAGATTTCAGAGCTGTTTTAGATTTTACTCTAAGAATTTTCGCCATCATCAAACCTACCGTTCCAGCCACTCTATAAGAATATACAAGTAGCTCTCTTTTAGATTTAAATTCTATTTTTTCTTTTAGATCAGACTCAATGCCATCAAAAAGATCGAGAACAATTTTTTCTGATACATCGAAGTTTTTAATAATGCGATGTATCTTTTTGATACTATCGTTTTCGAAGTTGTGGTTAATAAAGTCATTTTTATAGTTAAGGAATTTCTTCTTTTTAATCTCTAAAGATATTTCTTCATCAGCAATATCGTCTAATACTCTACAAAAATCATACAGGTCAGATCCATTTTTATAAACATCGCTAGGCAAGAAAAATCCAGCCCAGCTAAAAGACTTTGCATGAATTGATAAAAGATTATTCACCATTAAAGAATTTTATCTAAAACTTTTGCCGATGATAAAACTCCAGGCACACCAGCACCAGGATGTGTTCCAGCACCAACAAAATATAATCCATCATAAATTTCAGACTTATTGTGAAATCTAAAATAAGCAGATTGCGTAAATTTTGGTTGAATTGAAAAGCCTGATCCAAATTTTGTGTTAAGATCTTTTTCAAAGTAGTCGGGCGTTAAGTAGAAATCCTCTATTATGTTTTCTCTTAAATTTGGAAGCAAATCCTTTTCCATTTTATCAATTACTAAATTTTTAATTTTTTCACCGCTCTCCGACCAATTTATATTTGATTGATTATTAGGAACTGGGACTAGAACATAAAAACAATCACATCCATCGGGTGCCATCGAATTATCTGTTGCTGTAGGTCGATGCAGATAATAGCTTATATCATCGTTAAGTTTCTTTTTATCAAAAATATCATCCAAATGTTCTTTATATTTGTTACCAAATTTAATCGTGTGGTGAGCGACATCCTTGTAAACTTTTTTAGTTCCAAAATAATAAACAAATAAACCCATTGAATAATCCATTCTTTTTCTCTTAAAGTTGAAAAAAAAATTCAGGTCTTTTTTATTTAATAATCTCTCATAGACATCAGGCGGATCAGCATTACAAACCACATTATTTGCAGAAATTTCATCACCGTTTTCTAGTCGAATACCTTTAATTGTTTTTCCATTTGAAATAATTTTGTTTACCTCAAAGCCTTTTTTTATTTTTATATTTTCCTCATTCATTAATGTTTCAAGACCCTTAATTATATTTCCGGTTCCCCCCATTGAGTAATGAATTCCCCATTTCTTTTCTAAATAAAGTATTAAGCCATAAATCGAAGTTGTTGTGAAAGGATTACCACCCACAAGTAGAGGATGCATGCTAAGAATTCTTCTTAGTTTTTCGTGTTTAACATATGAGGACACAAGAGAATAAACAGATTTATAACTTTTTAATTTTAATAAAGATGGAATTTGTTTCATCATGAAAAAAGGTTTCGTAAAGGGAACATCTGAAAGTTCTAAATACCCCTTTTCAAAAATTTTTTTTGTGAAATTTACTAATTTGATATAACCTTTCACATCATCTGGAGAAATTGCAGATATTTGCTTTTCCATTTCTTCTTCATTTCCTGAGTAATTGAATTTTGTTCCATCTTCAAAAACGAATTGATACCAAATATTTAAAGGTTTTATGTTTAAATAGTCTTTTGGATCTTTTCCAAATAATTCGAACAACTCATATATCAAATAAGGTGCGGTAATTACTGTCGGTCCAGCATCAAATGAAAACCCATTCTTTCTAAAAATTCTTGCTCTACCACCTAAATCATTTTGTTTTTCAATTAAGGTCACCTCGTGGCCTTTTGCTCTCAGCCTAAGAGCTGCAGATATACCACCAAAACCTGAACCTATGACTATGGATTTCATAACAATAATTTATATTTTTTTTCTAAAAATGTAAGAATTTATTTTAATTTGAGCCAGCTTTTTTCAAAGCATCTTTAGCATCTTCTAAATTTTTTTGAAATAAATTGTCGAGCTTTGATTTTTCAATTGAATTTTTAATTAAATTTTCTGAAGCAGAGAATGCAACATCTACTGAAGTATTTTTAATTTCTCTAACAGCTTCATCCTTCATTTGTTTAATTTTGCTTAAAGATAGTTCTTTTTTAATTTTAGCCGAATTCTCAAACTTAAGCTCTAATTCACTCACCATTTTTTCAGAGTCATTTTTTGCTTGATCTATAATTTTTTTACTTTCCTTCACGGCTGAGCTTAATTTTGATTGAGAGTCTTCTAATAATTTTTTTGTTTCTATTCTTAACTTTTCACTTTCATCTAATTCATTTTTTATCTCAGAGATCTTTGTGTCTAAAGCCTCATTTATTTTTCTTGGGATCTTGAAATAAATTAGAACTCCAAAAAAAATAACAAAAGATATAGCTACCCAAAAAGTTGAATCAAATTCCATTTGTGCTCCTGCTCAATTTTTTAAGTTCTTCTTCAACTAAAGCAGAAACACTGCTTTCATTTACATCAGTTCCAATTAATCTTTTTATGACTTCGTTGGTTATATTAGAAGCTATTGAATTTATCTTTTTTGGTGAAGATAATTTTAACTCGATTATTTCTTTTTCAACATTTTGAATTTCTGAATTTAAGTCTTCATCAAGTTTCATTTTTTTTTTTGTTATTTCAGAGACAACCTTCTCTCTTGCGGCTAACATTACTTCTTTAGCTTTGTTTTTACTTTTCAAAATTATCTCATCAAATTCTTTGAGATTTTTTTCACTTTGTTCTCTTTGCTTTTCAGCTGTCTCAATATTTTCTAAAATTTGCAATCTTCTCTGTTCTAGATTTTTACTTATTCTAGGCAAGATAAATTTAGAAAGGACTAAAAAAAGGGTACCGAAAGTTATGGTTAACCAAAAAATTTGCGATACCCAAAATTCAGGATCCAATTGAGGCATTCCTCCTTTTTCTGCACTTTTCACTGCTACAGTGCAGAACGAGAAATAAAAAATATTAAGTAAAATAATTTTTTTCACAATTACTTAAAAAGCAAATAAAATTATCAAAGCTACAACAAGTCCAAACAACCCAGTGGCCTCAGCTAATGCGAAACCTAAAAGTAAATTTGGAAATTGTTTTTGAGCTGCAGATGGATTTCTCATAGCGCCAGATAGATAGTTACCAAAAATAATACCTATTCCTACTCCTGCTCCTGCTAGAGCAATTGCCGCTAATCCCGCTCCAATCATTTTTGCTGCTTCTAACTCCATATTATCCTCCTTATGATTAATGGTGTAAATTTAATGCATCATTTAAATAAATGCATGTTAAAATTGCAAAAACATAAGCTTGAAGGAAAGCAACTAATATCTCCAAACCTGTTAATGCAACTGAAAAACTCAGTGGAAGCCATCCACCGACAATTCCAAGACTTACTACAAAGCCTCCGAATACTTTCATCATTGTATGTCCCGCCATCATATTTGCAAACAATCTTACAGATAAACTGATGGGCCTACTTAAATAAGAAATAATTTCTATAACTACTATTAGTGGTAACAAGACAGCTGGCACTCCGCTGGGTACAAAAAGTTTTAAATAGCCAAATCCATGTTTAATAAATCCAATAATTGTCACTCCAATGAAAATAAATGCTGCTAAAACAAATGTTACGATTATGTGGCTTGTAACTGTAAAAGAATAGGGGATCATACCGAACATGTTACAAAAAAGAACAAACATAAAAAGTGAAAATATAAATGAAAAATATGGTTTTGCTTTCGAACCAGCTGTATCACTTATCATCTTAGACACAAATGTATAACTAAGTTCTGAGAGCAATTGTATTTTATCAGGAATTATATTTTTCTTTTGTGCACCTAAATTAAAAATTATCAATATTGCTAATGAGCTTATGACCATAAATAAACTAGCATTAGTAAAGGATAAATCTATTTCCCCTATTTTAATTTCTGGACCAATTCTATAAACATTAAATTGGTACATCGGATTTGCTGCCATAAAATCAATTCTGTAGTCTTTTTGCTGACCTGATTACATTTAATATACCCGCAACTACACCAACAAAAAAAAATATTATTATTAACCATGGTTTAGTATCAAACCAATTATCTAAAATAAACCCTATAATTGTCCCTACTAATACAGCCGCTACTAATTCAGTGCTCAATTTGAAAGCTTGTCCAATATTAGATGTTTGGGGATTTTCTTTTTCTACTTTTAACTTTTTACGTGCATTTTTTAGGCGATCTTTTAGCCGTTCTTTACCCATCTAGGCAACCATGCTCTCAGCTTTTTCAAGGTCAACTGAAACTAGCTGGCTTATGCCTTTCTCTGGCATGGTTACACCATAAAGTCTATTCATTTTTGACATCGTAAGGGCGTGATGGGTAACAATAATAAATTTTGTTTTAGTAATTTTTATGAGTTCATCCAAGAGATTACAAAAACGAGTAACGTTTGCGTCATCTAAAGGTGCATCTACTTCATCAAGAACACATATTGGCGAAGGGTTAGTTAAGAAAACTGCAAAGACTAAAGATAAAGCAGTGAGTGCTTGCTCTCCACCTGAAAGAAGAGTAATTGACTGAAGTCTTTTTCCTGGAGGACTTACCAACATTTCTAAACCTGCATCAAGCGGATCATCAGAGTCAACTAATTCCAGTTTCGCACTTCCACCGTTAAATAATTTTGTGTAAACTTCATTAAACTTTCTATTAACCTTTTCAAATGCCTCAAGGAGTCTTTCTCGACCTTTTTGATTAAGTTCATTAATACTTTCTTTAAGTTTGACAATAGCTGTCACTAAGTCTGATCGATCTTTTTCCATTTTTTTAATTTCAATTTCGTATTTACTTGTTTCTTCATCTGCTCTTAGATTTACTGATCCTAGTTTGTCTCTCTCTCTTTTCTTTTCATCAAGCAATTCTTCTTGTGTGAGTGCGTCCGGGAGATCACTTTGATCTTTCAAGTTTGAGAATTCAAGAATATCTTTTTCTGCAAGATTTAATTCATTTTCAATTCTCTCTAACAAATCAATTCTTCTTTTTGACAGACCATCAATTGTTGCTGTTGAACTCGCTTTTCTTTCTCTGATTTCTATAGAATTTTCTCTGATCTCTGAAAGCTCAAGATTTAGGGCGTTAGATTTTTTATCTGATATTTCAATTAATTTTTCATTCTCTTCTTTCTCAATTTCAGAAAGTCTTAAATTTTCAGTTAATTGCCCTTTTTTTTCTGCTTGGGTGTTTGGTTTATTTTCTAATAGATTTAATTGACTAGATGATTTTTGTCTTCTTTCATTTAGTTGTTTTATTGATTTGTTGGAGTTTTCAAGTAGGTTTTTCCAACTTTCAATTTCAGTATCAATAATTTTTATTCTTTCTTTTCTTTTAATAGAATCGTTTTTTATGTTTTGATTTTTACTGTAGCTTTCAGCATATTCTTCAATTATGTTTTTACATTCTTCAATAGCTTTTATAGCATCATCATTTTGGTTCTGACTGATTAAAGTCTTTACGTTTTCAAGATTGTTTTTAAGTTTATCTTTTACGGAAAAAAGATCGTCATTAGATTTTTTTTCAGTATCGTAGTATTTTGTATCAATATCAATTAAATCATTTTTTTCTTCTTTTAATCTTTTTTCATTTGAATTAGCATCGATCGTAATACTTTTTTCTCTATCTAAATCATTATCGATTTCAACAAGGCTGTTTTTAAAATTTTCGATCTCTTTTTGTATTCTATCATTTTCCTCATCCAAACTTTTAAGTTCCAAGTTTAATCTTTGGATTTTAGAAAGTATTTCAAAATTTTTCTCTTTGATTGGATTATTTGTTGCATTTTCACTTTCTATATTTTTTTCAATTTCATTTATTTTATTTGAAATATTCTCAAATTCCTGATCAGAGTCTTTATTAATTTCTTTTTCTAAAGTAATTTCTTTATCTATCTCCTGCAATTTGAGAAAATATAATCCAGCCTCGATTTTTTTAATCTCTTCTGAGATCATCTTATATTTCCCAGCTTCTTCTGCTTGTTTTTGTAAATTTGCTAGTTGTTTCTCTTGTTGTCTCCTTAATTCATCTGCTCTTTTTAAATTATTTTCTGCAGCATTTAATCTTACTTCAGCTTCATGTCTTCTAGCATGTAAACCAGAAATTCCCGCAGCCTCCTCAAGAATTGCCCGTCTATCACTCGGTTTTGCTGTTACTAACGATCCAATTCTACCTTGGCTTATTAATGATGGAGAGTGAGCCCCAGTTGAAAGGTCAGCAAAAAACATTTGAGCATCTTTTGCCCTTACTTCTTTCCCATTTATATGAAACTTTGATCCCTTATCTTTTTCAATCTTTCTTCTAATTTCTATTTCGGGAATGTGTTTATAATTGTGTGATCCTAAACTTCCATCATTCGATAGGTTTACAATTACCTCAGCTATATTTTTGGAAGGTTTGTTTGAAGTACCGGAAAAAATTACATCTTCCATACCTGAGCCTCTCATACTTTTTGCTGATGTTTCACCCATGCACCATCTTAAAGACTCAACGATATTTGATTTACCACAACCGTTTGGACCAACTATTCCAGTTAGACCGTTCTCAATAAGTAAACTTGTTTTATCTGCGAAAGATTTAAAACCGTTTAGTTGAATTTTTTTAAATTCCATTAAGGAATTATAACAGTTTTTCTATGGCTTTTTTTAAATTTTTAAACGATAGCGTTTTTTCAAACTTTTGGTCGTTTAAAATAAGTGTAGGGGTTGAATTTATGTCAAATTCTTTTACACCCTCGATTCGTTCGTTTAATATAAAGGCCTCTAACTCAGTGTTAGAAAAACACTTTTTTTCATCTAGAGGTTTTCCAAATAATTTTATAACTGAAGACAAATTTGAATTAAGTTCTTCAATTGTTGATCCTTTAGCCCACTTTTTTTGGTTAGAATATAAAAAATGTAGTAAGTCTGATTTGCCATCATTGTTACAATGAGCCAGTTTAGATGCATTTAATGCTGCCATGTCTAATGGGAAATTTCTAAATTCAATATTTATAATACCAGTATCAATAAATTCTTTTTTTAATTCAGGATAAACTTTATTATGAAAATCCGCACAGAATGAACAAGTAAGAGACTCGTAAATTATTAGTTTAATTTTTGCATCTTCTCTTCCCTCAATTATTGGTTTGAAAGAAGATGCGTTAATATTTGTCTGAAATAGAACAAAAATTATTATTACAAAAATTTTCTTAATCATTTTTTTCTCTATACACTTTAGCAAATTCTTTTAAAGAATTTTCAATTTTTTTATTTTTAATTTCCCCTAAATTATATTTGGAATTTTTTTTTTTAACACTTTTTACTTTTTCATCTTTCCTGTCAAAGGTATACACTTTTAATGTTGAAATTAAATCATATCCAAAAAAAGAATTGATCTTATCTATTATTTTTTTTTTCGAATACTCTAACTCGACTTCGTGACCTCTCTTAACCATTACTTCCAAAACGGATTTTCTAAATTTATTAGAACTCAAATATTTTTTTGGATAACTTAAAGAAAATAGCTCATCACCAACAAACATTCTCCAATTTTCTATAAGTTCAGAATAAACCTCTCCTTTTTGTTTCAATAACTTTTTTACCTTTGTGGGCAAAGTGTCTTTAAAAGATCTTAATCCTTGAATGACTTTAAATCTCTGATTAGAATTAAATTTCATGACTAAATCAATTATATCAAAAAAAATTTTATTTTGGTACGATAATAATAAGAGAATTCTCCCATGGAGAAAAAATAATTCTAAGGAACAAAAACTTTATTTCACGTTGGTTAGTGAGTTTATGTTGCAACAAACACAAGTTTCAACTGTAATTCCTTATTTCAAAAGATTTGTGCAAAAAATTCCAAACTTTAAAAAGTTGTCTAAAGCAAATGACCAAACACTAATGAAGTTGTGGGAAGGACTGGGTTACTACTCAAGAGCTAGAAATCTAAAAAAATCTGCGATAATGATCAATGGTAAATTTGGTGGAACTTTACCATCCAATATTGAAGATTTAAAATCTTTGCCTGGAGTTGGTGACTATACGTCTACTGCAATAATGGCTATTGCTTTCAATCAAAAATTTATTCCTTTGGATGGAAATGTTGAAAGAATTCTTAAAAGGGTTCTATATCTTAGAAGCGAAAAAGCTATATCAAAAGAAAATATGCAAATTTCAAAAAAATTTTTTGGTTTATCAGAAAGAGCAAGTGATTATGCTCAAGCTTTAATGGAATTAGGTGCTTTAGTATGCAGGCCCACCTCTCCATTATGCGACAAGTGTCCAATAAGAATAAATTGTATTTCATATAAACGAAAAGATTTTTCTTTAATAAAAAAAACAAAAAAAAATAAGATCAAATATTTTGAGGCAAATATTTATATGAATGAAAATAAAATGTTATTAGTTAGAAATAATAAATTTAACTTTCTTAAAAATTTATTAATCTTTCCGATGAACGAAATAGATAAGTCAAAATTTAACTCTTCACCAAAAGTAAAAACAAAAATTAAGATATCTAATATAGATATGAATATTGTAATTAATAAAAATAAAATTAAATCAACAAATAAAGGCTTAATTTTAAACCGAAAAAAAATAGTAAGTGAAGTAATACCATCTTTTACAAAAAAATTATTTAGAGTAGCTTCAAGTAATGTATGAAAAAAATTGGAATTATCGGAGCAGGGATATCAGGATTATACATAGCTAATCTTTTTAAAAAAAACCCTAAATATCAAGTATCAATTTTTGATAAAAAAAACTCACTTAATCTAGATGAGGGGTACGGCGTACAATTATCTACAAACAGTGTCAAACTTTTAAATGAAATTGGATTTAACAAATTAGAAAAAAACGAAAAATTTAATCCAGAAAAAATAAATTTTTATTCAAAAAAAGATGAAGATAAAATATGTGAACTAGATATATCTGAATTTAACTCAAATGATTGCAAGTATACTACTTTGAAAAGATCTACTTTGATCAATTTTCTTAAAAAAGATTTAGAGGATTTGATCAAAACAAATTATAGTGTATCGAAAATTGATCAAGAGCAAGAAAAAATAAAACTTACTTTTGAAAATAAAGAAACTCACGAATTTGATTATCTAATTATTTCTGAAGGGGTTTTTTCAAAAAGTAGAAATCTTGTTTCAAATAAACAAGTTCAACCAAAATATAATAATACTTTAGCTATAAGGGGAACGATACCGGCAAATTCAAATATAATTGATAAAAAGAATATTTTATTATTTTTAGGCTCTGATTTTCATCATGTAATTTATCCTATTTCTCCATGTGGAGATTTAAACTTAATAGCTATAATGAAATATAAACTTTCAGCAGACGAACAGAAAAATTACTCATTGTTTAATGATAAATTATTTATACAAAAAATTTTGGAAAATATTCCTCAAGAGAACAAAGAATTTTTTAATAATCTTAAAGAATTAAAAATATTTCCTGTGTTTGTTAGTGATAATTTTTTTGAAGTAAAAAATAAGAACATTTATTTAATAGGAGATGCTTTTTTTGCTTTTCCACCATCATTTGCTCAAGGTGCATCTCAGTCTATAGAGGGCGCACATGAACTATTTGCTAGTATAGAAAATAATTCCAATGCTAACTTTTTTAAAAATAGGGTTAATAAAACAAAAATGGTAAATAATAGATCAAAATTGAATCAGTTTGCTTTTCATCTATCAAATCCTTTAACTGTATATCTTAGAAATATTTTTTTAAAAAAATTAGTAAAAAATAAAAAGTTTTTAGAAGGTTATTTAGGAAAAATTTATAGGTAACTTTTTGACAAGAATTTTTGTCTTAAATTATCTATTGGCACGAAAGTATCTCCTAATTCGCAATGCCAATAAGTCCATCCATTACAGCTTTCTGCTCCTAAAATTGTAGCTGCAACCTTATGAATTGAACCTTCAGTTTGAGCATGTTTGATACTCCCATCAACCATAATTTTTGCACTGATTTTCTTTTTATTATCAAAAATAATAGTGCCAGGCTTGATTATTCCCAATTCAACCAGTGAACCAAAAGGTATTCTTGGTTTGGATTTATTGTTTTTAAGTGTATCTAAATAATGATCTTCTATTGGTTTTGTATTTTTCAATCTTTGTTCGGCAGCTTTGAAATAGGATTTTTCTTTTTCTATACCGTAATAATTTCTACTTAATTTTTTTGCAACCGTTGCAGTTGTGCCTGATCCCAAAAATGGATCAAGAATTAAATCATCTTTATTTGAAGTTGCTAATAAAATTCTATGAAGTAAAGCTTCTGGTTTTTGTGTAGAATGAACCTTCTTTCCATTTTTTTTTAAACGTTCTGTTCCATTGCAAATGGGCAAATCCCAATTAGATCTCATTTGTAAATCATCATTCAAACATTTTAATGATTGATAATTAAAAGTATATTTTGAATTCTCTGATTTTGAAGCCCAAATTAAAGTTTCATGAGCATTAGTAAATCTTGTTCCTCTAAAATTTGGCATTGGATTTTTTTTGTTCCAAATTACATCATTTAAAATCCAAAACCCTAAATTTTGAATAGCTGCACCAACTCTAAATATATTATGATAACTTCCTATAACCCAGATTGCTCCATTCTTTTTTAAAATTCTTTTACACTCACTTAACCACGAATATGTGAATTCGTCATATTTCTTAAAACTTTCAAATTGATCCCATTTATCATTTACTGCATTAACTTTTGATCTATCTGGTCTAGTTAGTTTATTTTTTAGTTGAAGGTTGTAAGGCGGATCTGCAAAAACTAAATCGAAAGTCTCATCTGGAATTCTTTTCAATTCTTTAAGACTGTCTCCGTTAATAATTTTATTTTTTAAATCTAACTCTCTCATTTTAAAAGAAACAATTAGACTCTAGGTCGGAGTCCAGGTCAACTCATGATTGAATTAATTTTGATTAATTGTGCCTTCGATTATTTGGGACTCAATATATTGTGTATTGGTTTGAATGTTTTTCTATGATGTTTTGTAATTCCAAATTTTTTAATTGCTGAAAGATGATCTCTAGTCCCATAGCCAACATTTTTATCCCACAAATAAGCTTTAAATTTTTTTGACATCTTTCTAATCAATCGGTCTCTTGAGACTTTTGCTAAAATAGACGCTGCAGAAATTTCAGGAATTTTCTGGTCACCTCTAACAACTGATTTTATATTTAATTTATTAATATTAGGTTTTTTATTTCCATCAACTTTTACTATTTGTGGTTTGAATTTTAATTTTAAAATTGATCTTTTCATCGCCAAAAGAGATGCATTTAAAATATTAATTTTTTCAATTTCTTTCTTTGAAGCAGTCCCAATAGCCCAATAAGAATTTTTTTTTATGTAATTTTCCAAAAATTCTCTCTTCTTAGGAGATAATTTTTTTGAGTCTTTTACTCTTTTTTTATCAAAACCTTTTTTAAAAACTACTGCCGCTGCATATACAGGCCCAATAAGACTACCTCTACCAACCTCATCTACCCCAGCTACACTTTTTTGAGATTTATATTCCAATTTTCAATTCTTCAATTTTATTTCTTATTTCTTTTAAATCTGCCCAAGAAAATTTTTTTTGATCTGGCTGTCTTAACAAATAAGCAGGGTGGAAGGTAACCATAGTCAAATAAGTTTTATTATTAACAATTAATTCTTTCCAAACTCCTCTCGATTTGGAAATTTTCTCTTTATTTCCAAAAAAGGCCTCCATCGCTGTGCTTCCTAGCAATATAATCAACTTAGGATTTATAATAGAAATATGTTTTTTTATAAAAGGAGCATAAGTATTAATCTCAACTTCATTAGGTTTTCTATTTTCAGGTGGTCTGTAATTTACTATATTTGTTACATAAACTTTATTTCGTTTAATATTAATTGCCGCTAACATTTTATTCAAAAGTAAGCCTGCGTCGCCTACAAATGGTTTTCCCTGCTCATCTTCTTTTTGACCAGGGCCTTCACCTATCAGCATAATGCTGCTGTCATGATTACCATCAGCAAAAACTAAATTGTTTGAATTATTTTTTAGAGTACAATTTTGAATATTAGAGATTTCGTCCTTTAGTTTTTTAAGTAAATCCTCCTTTTTTTCGATTTTAACAAATCTTTTAATAGGAGCATTTGAGAAGTTAAAAGTAGATTTGATAAAGTTGTATTTTTGCATTTTATTTCTTTTATTTAAAAAAAAAAATCATATTCTTTAAGTATGAAAAAAATCTGTTTTTTTTTAATAATTTTTTTATATCAAACTTTTTCCTACGCTAAAACAACTGAAAATATTGAATTCAACCACAAGTATTTATCAAATTATTTTTCAGCAATAATATCCATTAATAATCAAGACGATAAAGATTCGTTAAAATATTTAAATAACTCGAAGAGTCTTGTTAAAACTCATGAGAGTTACTTGGAAAATTATCTTATCTCATTAGTTCTAAACAATAAGATTGATATCGCTTTTAATAAAGCTATTCAATTAAAGGTCAACGAAACAAATTTTTTTGAAGCAAAAGTACTGCTAGCTCTAAATTCGATAAATAAAAAAGATTTCTCAAAAGCGATGTTAACCTTGGAGCAAATGGACGAAGTACCGCTTGATACTCTTGAGCTTATCATCAAAGAGACGTTAAAAGATTATCTAGATACAATCATATTTAAAAGGATGGACAAAAACGAAGATGTCCAGTTCGGTGAAATAGATAAAATAAAAAAGATTTTTCAGTCTTGTTTCTTAGGCAAAGAGAACACAGATCTTTTATTTGAAGAGCTTGTAATTAAAGATACCGAAGATTTTTCAAGGTATATTTTTTTCTACATTAATTATTTAGCTCAAATCAAAAATTTTAATAAAATAAACGAGTTACAAAATAAAATTGATTATACGAACAGCAGCATTTTAATTGCTCAAGCAAAACAGTGGATTGAAAATAAAAGATACGATAAAATTACATCAACGTTCTCATGTAAAAATGAAAATCACATTGTATCTGAATTCTTGTTTTTGATTTCTAACTTATATTCTTCACAAGAACTTTATAAAAAGTCAAATTTCTATATTCATTTATCAAATTATTTAAATCCTGAATTTAATTTTAACAATAGTTTACTAGCTGAAAATTATATAAGTAATAAAAAATTTGATTTAGCTTTAAAATCTTTGAATTTTATTTCAGAGGAAGATCTTATTTTTAGTTGGTATAAAAATAAAAAAAAATCTTCAATTATCAAAAAACAGGAAAATGAAACAGCAGCACTCAATTTTTTAGAAAAAAAATTTGATGGATTAAAAACTAATAATATTAAAATTTTGTATGACATGGGTGGAATTTACAAAAGTTTTGAAAAATATGATGAGGCTATAAAAATTTACTCGAAATTATTAGACTTGTTAGATAACAGATCAAAAGCTTATGCTGATATTTTATATAGGCGGGGAGGCAGCTTTGAAAGAATTGGAGATTACGAAACTGCTGACAAAGATTTATTAGAGTCTTTAAATATTACTCGAGAAAATCCTTACGTATTAAATTACCTTGCATATAGTTGGTTAGAGAGAAACTATAAAATTGAACTTTCAATGGAAATGTTAAAAGAAGCATATGATTTAAGAAAGAACGATCCTTATATAACCGACTCTTTGGGATGGGGATATTATTTAATAAACGATTTTGAGAATGCAGAAAAATATTTGAAGAAAGCTGTGGAATTAATGCCATATGATCCGATAGTGAATGATCATTACGGGGACATACTTTGGATGTTAAATAGAAAAATACAAGCAAGATATTTTTGGAACAATGTATTAAATTTAGATGAAACAGACGATGAAATGAAAATTGATGTTAAAAAAAAGATTATTTATGGTATAGAAAAAACCTAAATTTCACATGCACAGAAAAGTAATAAAGTCTTTTGCAAAAATTAATCTTTTTTTAAACGTAGTTTCAAAAAAAAAAAAATTTCATAGAATTCAGTCTCTTTTTAGCTTTATTGACCTACATGATAGAATAGAAATATCGACAATTAATCGTAAAAAACATTTTATAAAATTTGATGGAAAATTCTCTAAAGGAATAAGTAAAAAAAATTCTATTTCTACTTTACTTAAAATTTTAGACCAGAAAGGACTAATTAAAAAAAAATACTATATCAAAGTTACAAAAAATATTCCTCAAAAGTCAGGTATGGGAGGGGGCTCTATGAATGCTGCCTCAATTCTAAATTTTTTTTTAAAAAGAAAAATTATAATTTTAAATAAAAAAAGAATTTTGGAGGTTTGTGAGATGGTAGGTAATGACGTAAAAATAGGGTTACATAAGGGTCCAATTTTTTTGAACTCAAACAATTCAATTCAATTATTAAAAAAAGGATTGAATTATCATTTGCTTATATTTAAACCAAAAATTGGATGTTCTACAAAACATATTTTTTCAAAATTTAAAAATTTTTCAAAGAAAATATCTTCAAATAAAAAAAATTTGCTTAAATTAAATAATAAAAAGAATGATTTGGAGCCAATTGTATTAAAAAAATTTAGAAATATTAGCGAGCCACTATTTTTTTTGAAAAGCTTAAAAGGGATAGAATTTGTAAGAATGACAGGGTCTGGTTCTAGCTTTGTTGCCTATTGTAAGTCTAAAAAAAACTTACTAAATGCGTCTAAATTATTCACCAATAAATACAAAAAATATTGGTCTGTAATGTCTAAAACTATATAATTTTCGATTAGTTGTGTTATAAGAATTTAATTTTGGGGCGTAGCCAAGTGGTAAGGCAGCGGTTTTTGGTACCGCCATTCCTAGGTTCGAATCCTAGCGCCCCAGCCAGTTATGTTTAAATTAATTAATAACTTTTTTAACCACAGTAAAAACGATTTATTTAAAAAGAATACATTGGATATTCAGAAAAATTTTCCAGTAAAAAAAATATTTGATGCAATTAAGTCTTTTTCAGATGAAAGTGATGTTTATTATGTAGGAGGATGTGTTAGGAAGATTTTTTGCTATGAGCTTGTGGATGATATTGATTTGGCAACAAACATAAATCCTGACGAAGTTATACTATCGTTAAAGAAAAATAATATTTCCTTTTATGAAACCGGAAAAAATCATGGGACAATAACTGCAATTATTGAAGACAAAAAATTTGAGATTACATCTTTAAGGAAGGACATATCTACCGATGGAAGGCACGCGAAAGTATTATTTTCAAAAGATTGGAGAGAAGATGCGGAGAGAAGGGACTTTACTTTTAACTCAATATACTCAAACATTTATGGTGAGGTGTTTGATCCCTTTAATGGAAGAAAAGATTTAGAAAATGGTTGTGTCACGTTTATTGGAGATCCGTCAAAACGCATCAAAGAAGATTACCTTAGAATACTCAGATATATAAGATTTTTCTTAAACTATTCAAAAAAAGACCACGAGCCAAAAATAAAAAAAACTATCAAACAAAATTTAGATGGCTTGCTTAAAATTTCTAAAGAAAGATTAATAGATGAATTAAAAAAGATCATTTTTTCCAAAGGGTTCATAAATCTTAAAATGGACGATTTTTCAAAAGAAATTCTTGAACTTGTTTTCCCAAGTTTAAATAATACTTCATTTTTAACTGACAAAAACAAACTTCTTATTGAGGATATACAATTAAACAAGAATTTTATTGTATTGTTAAGTGCTATGATGATCAAAGATTTAAATAGTATTAATTATTTACTTTATAAGTTCAATTTTTCTAACCAAGATAAACAGAGACTTCTTTATATTCACGATAATTATCAAATGAGTTTAGAAAAAAGTTTTTTTGATAGAGAGTTGAAAAAAAGAATATATTTTGGTGAAAAAGAAAGTCTTTTAGATCTTATAACTTTGCAATTATTAATTTTTCATAAAAACGAGAAAGCACTTAATGATCTGATTAAAATTACTAAAAAAACTGATTTGCCAAAATTTCCTTATAATGCAGATTTTTTAATTAAAAATTTTGATTACAAACCTGGAAAAAAAATGGGAAAAAAACTTAAAGAACTAGAGACACTTTGGGTTGATAATGATTTTAAAATCTCTAAAGAAGAAATTAAGAAAATTGTTCTTAATTAAAGATATTTAACATCTTCAATTTCAAAATTTTTTTCACCAGAAGGAGTTTTTATTTCAACTAAATCGTTTTTATTTTTTCCTATTAATCCTTTTCCTATTGGTGATTGAAAAAAAATTAGGTTTTTTTTAAGATCAGCCTCATCTTTGCCAACAATTTTATATGTTAATTTTTCGTTCGAGTCTAAATCTTTTAGGTAAACAGTTGAACCAAATATTACCTTTCCAAGATTTTCGATTTTAGTCACGTCAATAACATTCGCTCTTGCAATAATATCTTCAATTTGTTGAATACGACCTTCGTTATGTGACTGCTGTTCCTTTGCTGCGTGATATTCAGCATTTTCTTTTAAATCGCCATGAGATCTAGCTTCCGAAATAGCTGTTACTATTTCTGGCCTCTTTTTTTCTTTTAAAAAAACTAATTCTTCTTTTAGTTTAGTTAGTCCGTTTACTGTTATTGGTTCTTTCATAAATTAATTTATTCCCAATTAGCTGTAGGAGGTAAAGACATCAAAATAGCTTCGACATTTCCTCCTGTTTGTAATCCAAATTTTGTACCTCTATCATGTAGCAAATTAAATTCAACGTACCTACCTCTTTTTTTATTTTGGATTAGTTTGTCCTTTTTTTTCCATCTTTTTTTAAATTTCTTTGCAATTATTTCTTTAAATAAATATGAAAAAGTTATACCTACGTCTCTTACAAAAGCAAAATCTCTGTCCCAATTTTCCTTCTTATAATCAAAAAATATTCCTCCAATTCCTCTCGGTTCATTCCTATGATGTAAATAAAAGTAATCATCACACCATTTTTTATATTTTTTGTAATAGTTTTTGCCATGTTTATTGCACATCATTTTTAATTTTTTCTCAACAATTTTTTCTAGCGCTGAATCTTTAAAGCAAGGAGTAAAATCCATACCTCCACCAAACCATCCATGATCTGTAATTATGTATCTCGTATTAAAATGCATTGCTGGGATATAAGGATTTTTCATATGCATAACAATTGATATTCCTGATGCCCAAAAATTTTTACTGTTGTTAAATCTAGGTATTTTTTTTTTAAATTCATTTGAAAAATTGCCATATACTTCAGAAAAATTTACACCTACTTTCTCAAAAATATTTCCGTTTTTAAGAAGCTTTGATTTTCCACCTCCCTCATCTTTTGTTTCGCTTCTAGACCACACCTTCGTTTTAAAATAAGAGGATCCATTTTCAATATTTTCAATTTCGTGACAAATTAATTCTTGAATTGTTAAAAACCAATTTCGCGCTAACTTTTTTTTAATATTTTCTTCCATAGATTAGTTTGATTATAATATTAATTTTGACACCACCATAGATACAGTGGTCGATAAGTTTAATGACCTTTTTTTTTGAAGAAGAGGTATTTTTATTCTTTTGTCTACTTCATGATGAATATTCTTTGGTACACCTGCACTTTCTCTACCAAATAAAAAAGTATCATTTTTTTTTATTTTAAATGATTTGATCGAATCTTTAGCTTTTGTGGTCATTAAAACCACTCTTGAATTTTTCTTTGCTTCAAAAAATTGATCTGAATTCTCGTAAATTTTAATCATTTTTTCATCTAAATAGTCCATTACCACTCTTCTAAAACGCTTGTCATGAAAAGTGAAGCCACATGGCTCAATAATCTCCAATTTTACACCCAAACATGAGCAAGTTCTTATTATGGATGCAGTATTTTGAGGAATGTCAGGCTGATAGAGAGCAATTTTAGCTGTTAATTTTGTCTTATTATGTGTCATTCTTGCTATAGAAAAATTCCACTTTTATATTATATGAAATCATATAATAAATAAATTAAGTATTAATGTCAGACGAAAAAAAACCTAATAGAAGAGACTTTATTTTTACAGCTACAGCTGCTGTAGGAGCAGTTGGTGCGGGCGCTGCTGCATGGCCTTTAATTGATCAAATGAATCCAGATGCCTCGGTTAAGGCTCTTGCTAGCACAGAAGTAGATGTAAGTAGTTTGCAGCCAGGACAGTCAGTTACTGTTTTGTGGAGAGGCAAACCTGTATTTATTAAAAGAAGAACAGAAAATGAAATTAACGAAGCAAGAAACGTAAACATTTCTGATTTAAAACATCCTGAGAAAGATGAGGACAGAGCGAAAAATCCAGAGTGGTTAGTTATGTTAGGTGTTTGTACTCATTTAGGATGTGTGCCACTTGGTGACAAAGGTGAATATGGCGGCTGGTTTTGCCCATGTCATGGTTCACATTATGATACATCTGGAAGAATAAGAAAAGGTCCAGCCCCAACCAATTTAGAAATTCCAAATTACGAATTTGTAAACAGTAACACGATTAAGATAGGTTAAAATGAGCGATCACAATTACACACCATCATCAAAATTTGGAAAATGGTTTAATGATAGGTTACCTTTGCTGACTCTAGCAAATCATTTAACAGATTACCCAACTCCTAAAAATTTGAACTATTGGTGGACGTTTGGGGGTATTTTAACATTTTGTTTAATTACTCAAATTATAACAGGTCTTGTTTTGGCTATGCATTACATAGCTCATGCAGACTTAGCTTTTAGTAGCGTTGAACACATTATGAGAGACGTAAACTATGGATGGCTCATAAGATATATTCATGCAAACGGAGCTTCAATGTTTTTCCTAGCAGTTTACATTCACATATTTAGATCTTTGTTTTACGGGTCTTATAAAGCCCCAAGAGAGATTATATGGATTTTGGGAATTATGATTTACTTATTAATGATGGCCGCAGCTTTTATGGGTTATGTATTACCTTGGGGACAAATGAGTTTTTGGGGAGCTACAGTTATTACTAATTTGTTTAGTGCCATTCCTTTAGTGGGAGAAAGTATAACTACATGGTTATGGGGCGGTTACTCAGTGGACAATCCAACGTTAACAAGATTTTTTACACTACACTATCTTATACCTTTTTTAATTTTGGGTCTGGTTGTTTTACACATTTGGGCACTTCATGTTCCAGGTAATAATAATCCTGTAGGTATAGATATTCAAAAGCCCTCAAAAGATACTGTGCCTTTCCATCCTTACATTGTAATAAAAGATTTATTTGCATTACTTTTATTTATGATTGTATTTGCCTTCTTTGTATTTTACTCTCCAAACATTCTTGGACATGCAGACAATTATATAGAAGCGAACCCGTTAGTAACCCCAGCTCATATTGTACCAGAGTGGTATTTGTTACCATTTTACGCAATCCTAAGATCAATTCCTGATAAGCTATTAGGAGTTGTTGCAATGTTATCAGCGATATTTATTTTAGCGGCATTACCATGGTTAGACACTTCAAAAGTAAGATCAGCAGTATTTAGACCGTTATACAAACAATTTTACTGGATACTTGTAATCGATGTTTTAATATTAGGTTATGTAGGGGCAATGCCAGCAGAGGGATTATATTTATTAATTGCAAGAGTAGCTACCGCATATTACTTTTTACATTTTTTATTGATACTTCCAATTTTGGGTAAAATTGAAAAAACAACACCTTTACCTTTAAGTATTACTAGTCCAGTTTTAGGAGGATCGGCAGATCTTGCAATGGCAAAAAATACGGATGTAAGAAAAGAGAAGTTATAGTGCAAAGAATATTTAAAATTCTTTTTTTCCTTTTAATTTTGAATACAAATTTTGCAAACTCAATATCTGCAGAAAACACAAGTAAATTATTGACAACTGACTGGTCTTTCAAAGGTCCATTCGGTAAATTCGATAGAGCTTCACTTCAAAGAGGTTATCAAGTTTACAATGAAGTCTGTGCTTCTTGTCACTCTTTAAAATATGTTTCATATAGAAACTTGTCTGAAAAAGGTGGGCCAGAATTTTCTGTAAAAGAAGCAAAAGCCATTGCTGCAAGCTTTGAAATTACTGATGGTCCAAATCAAGACGGTGAAATGTTTACAAGACCAGCCAAACTTTCTGATAAATTTGTGATGCCATACAGTAATGAAGAGGAAGCTAAATCAGCTAATGGAGGTGCTTATCCACCAGATATGTCTGTTTTAGTGAAGGCAAGAGCAGGCGGTGCAGATTATATATACTCAGTTTTACTAGGCTATGTGGACCCACCAGAAAATATAAAACTAGATGATGGGGTTTATTACAACAAATACATGTACGGAAACAAAATCAAGATGCCTAAACAACTTTCTGATGGTCTTGTAGAATATTCTGACGGGACAAATGCTACTGAAGAACAAATGGCAAAAGATGTTACAAGCTTTCTTATGTGGACTGCAGAACCTCATTTAGAGCAAAGGCACAAAACAGGATTTAGGGCAATTGTTTATTTGATCATACTTACTGTGCTAGTCTACTTTAGTATGAAAAAAATATGGTCAAGAGTTGAAACGAATGTTTAAAATATCACCGTCTTTTACAATATAATCCTTTCCCTCTAACCTCATTTTACCATTATTTTTAGAATTGACCCAACCATCATTATCTAAAAAATCATCATACGAAATAGTTTCCGCTCTAATAAAACCTTTTTCAAAATCTGTATGAATTTTTCCTGCAGCAGTGGGCGCTAAACTATTTTTTTCAATTGTCCAAGCTCTACTTTCTTCAGGGCCTGACGTAAAAAAAGTATTTAATTCTAACAATTTATAACCTTTATTAATTAGGTTATTTAAACCTGTTGTTTTAATTCCCATAACTTTCATAAAATTTTCTTTTTCATCATTATTTAATTGATTAATTTGGTTTTCGATATCAGCTGATATAATTAAAACATTTTCCATATTTACAGATTTTTTTACTTGTTCGGTATATTTATTACCATTTTGTATACTGTCTTCATCAACATTGCACACGTATAACTTTGGTTTTAATGAGAGAAGACCAGAAGAGGATATCTCATTTTTATCGAAATTCTGCTTTAAGTTATCAATTGGCTTATCATTATTAATTAATTCTAATGCTTGATTAAGTAATTCAAATTCTTTTTCATTTAAATTTTTTTTATTTTTTTTATCAATTCTTTTTTGAATTGACTCTAAATCTGCTAATTTCATTTCAGTCTCTATAATTTCTAAATCTCTAATTGGATCGACATTAGGATTAACGTTTTGAATATCAGTGGAGTCGAAACATCTTAAAAGATGTATAATCGCATCAACTTCTCTTATATGGGATAAAAATTTATTTCCTAAACCTTCACCTTTCGAGGCTCCTTTTACAAGTCCTGCGATGTCCACAAAAGTAATACTTGTATAAATTTTTTTTTTGGATTTTGAGATCTGAACAAGTTTATCGAGCCTTGTGTCTACAACAGGTACCATACCAACATTAGGTTCGATTGTGCAAAAAGGAAAATTTCCAGAAAGTGCTTTGGTAGAGTTTGTTAATGCATTAAATAAAGTTGATTTTCCAACATTAGGCAAACCTACGATACCGCATTTAAAACCCATTTAATTATTTATTGTTTACGGTACTTGAAAATAAGTCCAGTTTTTTTTCAATCAGAATTGATAAATTATCTGTGATATTTTCTTTTATTGACTCAAGTTCTGTTTTCTCATCCTCATCAAAATCTTTCAGGACGTGGTCATTTACTGCTATGTTATTTTTCGGTTTGCCAATACCAATTCGAACTCTTGAATATTCCTTTCCAATAAACTTATCAATTGAGGCAATACCATTATGACCTGCATCCGAGCCCCCAAACTTTGCTTTAACTTTCCCAAAATCAATATCTAAATCATCATGAAAAACAATTACATCTTCTGCATCAATTTTAAAGTACTCCATTAATTCTCTGATACATATCCCCGAATTATTCATAAAGGTTAGAGGTTTTATAGCATAAACTTTCTTATTATTGATGTTTCCGGTTGTAAGAAGTCCTTTAAATTTTGGTTTTTGTTTTGATAACTTAAATTTATTATTTATTGCATCAATAATTTTAAAACCGATGTTGTGTCTATTATTTTCAGAATTCGGTGTAGGATTTCCTAGGCCAACAAAAAGTAACATTATTTAATTAAATTCTTCAATTGTAAATTATTTTTTCTCTGATTGACCTTTTTTTGGGTCCTCTTTTTTATCAGCTTCTTTTTTCTCACCCTCAGCCCCTTTAGCATCTTTTGCATCACCAGTTTCTGCGGCTCCTTCATCAGTTGCAGCAGCTGCTTCCGCACCTTCTGCTCCTTCTTCTGTCTCTGCTGGTTTTTCTGGTTCTTTAATAACTGTTGGTGCTGCTACAGTTGCGATCACAAAGTCTCTTCCACGAATAGTTGGTTCAACATTTTCAGGAAGTTTAATTGAAGAAATTTTAAAAGAATGTCCTATATCAACTCCATCTAAATCAACAATCAGTTCACTTGGAATGTTTTCAGATGGACATTTTAGTTCTACTTTCCTACGAACTATATTTAATACACCACCTCTTTTCAAACCAGGAGATTTTTCTGTGTTGATAAAATTTACTGGTATTTCAATTATTACACTTGAACCTTTTACAATTCTTAAAAAGTCAATATGAATTGGATCGTCAGTTAAGATATCGTAAGAAATTTCTTTAGGTAAAACATTTTCATCCTTACCGTCAATTTTTAAATTTAATATACTTGATAAAAAGTTCTCTTTCTCAATTAAATTTTTCAATAATTTTTTTGATATAGATATTTTTTGAGTTTCAGATTTTCCACCATATACTATACCAGGAACATTACCTTCTGATCTTAGTTTATTTACTTCACCAGAAGTTTTGGTATTTCTTAAACTCGCATCTATCGTATTCATAAAGAAAAAGCGTTTTAACTCAAGTTAGTTAATAAAACAAGTAAATTATTTAAACAAAAATGAAACAGATGTAGAATTTGATATTCTTCTAATTGCTTCACCCATTAAGTTAGAAATTGACAAAATTTCAATATTTTTAGCGGATCTTACTTTATTCTCATTGTTAATTGTGTCTGTAATAACAAGTTTTTTGATTGGAGAATTTTTAATAGATTTCACAGCATCTCCACTTAAGACACCGTGAGAAATGTAAACATATACATCTTTGGCACCTCTTTGTTTAAGTGCCTTGGCTGCATTAACGATTGTTCCACCAGAGTCGATTATATCGTCAACGATTATGCAAGTTTTTCCTTTCACATCTCCAATGACATTCATGACTTGTGATTGACCAGGCTTAGGTCTTCTTTTATCAACAATTGCAAGTCCTACATTTAAAATTCTACCTAAGGCTCTTGATCTTTCAACTCCTCCGACGTCCGGCGCAACACAAATTATATTTTTACTTTTAATTTTTTTCTTAATATGTCTTGCAAACAATGGGGTTGTAAAAAGGTTATCTACCGGAATATCGAAAAAACCTTGAATTTGACCAGCGTGCAAATCTACAGTAACAACTCTATCCGCCCCTGCTTGTGTGATTAAGTTCGAAACCAATTTTGCAGAAATAGAGGTTCTAGGCACCACTTTTCTATCTTGTCTAGCGTAACCAAAATAAGGAATTACTGCTGTGATATTTTTAGCAGATGATCTTTTGAGAGCATCTATACAAAGCAACATTTCCATTAAATTGTCATTAGCTGGAGAAGAAACTGACTGAATGAAAAAAATATTATTACCTCTTATATTTTCGTTTATCTCTACATAAATTTCACCGTCTTTAAATTTTCTTATATTAGAATTTACAAGTTTTTCTTTTAAATATTTTGCAATTTTTGAGCTGAGATTTTTGTTGCTGTTTCCGGTGAGAAGTTTCATTTTTTAGAAAAAGTTATTTAAGCATAATTATAGATATATTTCTACCATAATCATTCTCTTTATTTTTTAAAGCTCTCCTTGCACTAAAGAATTCAGTCCTATTTTTGAAAGTATCTTTGTTAATTATATCTATATTATTAATCTTTAATGATCTTAACTGAGATTTGATAAATTCTTTTAAATTAAAAAAAATTCTACTTTTTTTAAAGTAAAAAAATTTACGATTTCGACTATTAAGGTTTAAAAATTTTTCCATAAAATTCCTCTTTACCTCATAGTTTTCCCTAAATATTGATGGACCTATGACTGCAGATATATTTTGGTTTTCAGAGCCTTTTTTAATCATAAATTTTATACACTTTTTTAGAATATTTTTAAAAGCGCCCTTCCAGCCAACATGTATAGCTGCAATCATTGGCAATTTTTTGTCATAAATAAGAACTGGAGCACAATCAGCAGTTAAAATACCTAAAGCTAAATTTTTCTTTGTTGTAATCAAGCCATCTCCGACAAGTTTTTTTGAGGGTCTTTTCAAAATAAAGTGACATTTGTTACTGTGTGTTTGTTTGAGCAATATTAGGTTTTTTGGAGAAACTTTAAACTTTTTTGAAACAATTTTTAAATTTTTTTTAACATTAGAAATTTTATCATTAGAACCAGGGCCACAATTTAAGGCACTATAAATTCCATTTGATACTCCTCCTTTTTTTCCAAAAAAACCGTGTGAAATATTTTTAATCTTTACTAATTTTTTAGATTTTAATGTCATTAAATCCTGTCTTAAAATTGTTATCCTTCGTAGTTACAAACATTACTTTAAACAATTCACCCATCTCATCTTTGTGTGTTAGCCTTCTTATTCTTGTGTAAAGATCTGTTTTTTTTAGGAAACTCATTTTTTTCGATAATATTTCAGCTCTTAAATCTATTCCCATGTTTTTTAAAAAACTTCCTTGATTAGTAATACCACCAACTTTCAATCCATTTAAATTAACAATTTGATTGATAAAGTTAAAATTTATATGATGAGTTATATCAATATTTTGGTAGTCATCAAAAATATTTACTTTTTTATGATTTTTAATCCCTTGTAAACTATCATACATTTTTTTGTCAGAGGTACCATAATCAATTAATAAAATTCCCCCCGCAGAAGATTTGATTTTTTTAAAAATACTTTTTAGATATTTGACCATTAATGGTGAAAATTCTATGAAATTTTGATTTTCGTCGATACCTTGATTAAAAATTTTCCTCATCTTTTTTTTAGTAACTTTTTTCTTTTCAAGAGAGAATTTTCCACTTTTATTTAATAATACAAAATTTTCATACCAATTTTCATTTATTTTAATAAACTGCTTTATTGGCAAAGCATCAAAAAATTCGTTGGCCAAAAATATAGTTGGAGAATTTGGTAGTTTATCAAAATTATCCAACCACTTTACACTCTTTGAAAATTTTTTTTTTTGTAATTTTTTAAGAGACACGCTTTTTTCAAAAATAAAAAATTTGAACTTATCTTTTACAATTTCTAATTTATTTAACGTATTAATTAAGACTTCTATGAGCTCTCCATTTCCTGCACCCAATTCTACTAAATTGATTTTTTCTGGTTTATTTAAATTTTCCCAAAATGATACAACCCAAATAGCAATCATTTCAGAAAAAAGTTTTGAAATTCCTGGAGATGTAATAAAATCTCCTCTTCGACCAAATTCCATTTTTTTTTGATAATAACCTCTATTTTTTTCATAAAGAGATTTATCAATAAAATTATCTAGTGATTGAGCCTTAGCGATCATTTTTTTACTAATTTAAAAAGTATTACTCCAGAAATAAAAAATGCAATTGATAACATTTGCCCGTATGTAAAAATATCCATTAAGATACCTAGATGAGCATCTGGTTCCCTTGTAAACTCAATTATAAATCTAAAAAGAGAATAAAAAATTAAAAATAGTGACGATATGACTCCAGGAACTCCTGAAAATTTTTTCCAAAGGAAATTTAGAATTATGAACAAAACAATACCTTCAAAAAAACTTTCGTATAATTGCGAAGGATGTCTAAAAAGATTATCTACCTTACTAAAATTAACTGAAAAAATAAAATCAGTTTCTCTCCCGTACAGTTCAGAATTTATAAAATTTGCAACCCTACCTAAAAAAATTCCTATCGGTGCTGCAAGAGATACCAAATCTGTATATCTAAAAAAATTTAAATAATATTTTTGAGTAAATATATAAGTGGCTAAGCAAACACCCAGCAAGCCACCATGGAAAGACATACCACCTTGCCAAATAAAAAATATTTCAAAAGGATGACTTAAATAATAAAAAAAATTGTAAAAAATTACGTAGCCTAGCCTTCCACCAATAATTACTCCTAAAATTAGATAAGTGATAAAATCGTCGACTAAAGTTTTTTCCCTTAAATCTTTAGTTAAGAAATTTTTGATATAAAACCAACCTATTAAAAAACCAAAAATATATGCTAATGAATACCACCTTATTTGAAAGGATAAAAATTCAAATGCGACAGGATCTAGATTATTTACAAACATTATAAAAATGAAATATAAGATATACTATCGTAAAAAAAAAAAATATGTCAAAGTCTAAATTTATCATTGAAAAATTTGCAAAATTATTTGAACAAGGAATTATATCTTATAAAGATTTAAGTGAAGAAATCGTGAATATTGTAAAATCTCAAAGGGACGAGATTGTTTTAAGGATGAAGATTTCTACCAAAGAGGAAACTGAGGTATTAATCAAACGAATAGAAAAATTAGAAAAGGAAATCAAAACTTTAAAGTCAAAAAAAATTAAAAAGGTAAAGAGATCTTAACCCTTAATCCGCCAAGACTAGATTTATCCAATGTAATACTACCCCCGTGGGATCTCACTACATCTGATGAGATTGATAGACCCAAGCCAACACTAGACTTAGAATCACCTCTTCCCTTATTAATTTTATAAAATGGTTTAAAAACATTTTCATATTCACTTTCAGCTATTCCAGGACCGTCATCATCAACAGTAATTATCAAGCTTTTATGAATCTTTTTTAAATTTATTAAAACTTTATTTGAGTATTTAAGAGAGTTATTAATTAAGTTATCTATACATCTATTTATTAAACTTTTTCTTCCATTAAAAAAAATCTCTTGCTCTATATTAGTAGTAATATTGTTATTCTCATATTTCATAATTGAATGATTAAGTAATTTTGAAATATCAAAAAGTTCAGTTTTTTCCGATGACGTAGAGCTAGTAAATTGAAGGTATTCATTTAACATTTTTTCCATATCCTCAACATCTTCAGATAATTTACGTGAAATCTTTTCGTCTTTAATAAGAGCTAGTTGAAGTTTAATTCTAGTGAGTGGAGTTCTCAAGTCATGGCTTATACCTGAAAGCATTTCAGATCTTTGGTTTAAGTGTCTCAATATTCTCTTTCTCATTCTCTCAAACTCAAAACCAGCTTGTCTTATCTCCAGAGCACCCGAGGGTCTAAACTCCTCAACATCTTCACCTCTGCCAAATTTTTCTGATGCTTTTGCTAAATTAATTATTGGGCGAGTTTGATTTTTTAAGAAGATTAAAGCGATTGTAATTAACAAAAATGCTGGGAATGTTATCCATAACGCAAATAATCTGGCTGATGTGTTAGTAACTCTATTCTTTGGAATTAAAAATTCAAAATAACCATTAAGATATTCAATCTTCAACTCAATTAATTCTTTATATGTAGTTGTATCAAACCAATAATTTTTAAATTTATTTTTCAATTCTCTTCTCAGAGTTCTATCCATGGGACTAAACCATCTTTCCATATCTGTTTCTGGAATATCCCCAAATGTCTGAAACTTCACATTAAAATTATGATGTTCTTTAAATAGTTTAATCAAATTATCTTTTTCATATTCCTCATTTTCGTATGCATCTATAAAAAATTTAATTTCACCTACTAAAGCCCTGGTCATTCCTTTATTAGTTTTAATCCAAAGGCTATCAAAAAAAACAATCGATATAATAATTTGTAATATTATTATTGGTGTAGCTACAATTAGTAATGCTCTATAAAAAAGTCTTTTTGGAAGTAACTTTTTGATATAACTACTCAACCCAGAGAACATAGCCTGAACCTCTAATTGTTTGTAAGTATTTTGGATTTTTTGGATTTGTCTCAATTTTTTTTCTGAGCCTAGTAATAATTACATCAATTGATCTTTCTTTATCGATTTTAATTAAATTACCAATATCAATTCTTGAAAATACTTTACCAGGATTGTTTATCATTTTTTCTAAAATAGTTTTTTCAGTATTGTTAATTTTAAAATTACTATTTTGATTGGTAATCATCAACTTATTTAAATCTATTTTAATTGAGCCAAATTCTAGGACGTGTTTAAGATTAATTTTTTTAGTTTTTTTTAAGATATTATTAATCCTTAATAAAAGCTCCTTAGGCTCAAAAGGTTTGGGCAAATAATCATCTGCACCTGTTTCTAACCCCTCAACTCTTTCACTCGCTTCTCCTTTAGCTGTAAGCAAAATGATTGGTGCGTTTAAATTATTTTTATTTTCAGAAATAAATTCTAACCCGCTTTTACCAGGCATCATTATATCCAAGACTAAAAGATCAAATTTTATAATTGAAATCTTTTCTTTTGCTTCCAATGCGTTTGAAGCAGTATTAACTAGATACCCGTTTTCATTTAAAAATTGTTTAAGTAATGACCTTATTCCTTCGTCGTCATCTACTACTAAAATATGTGATTTAAAATTTTCCATCGATTATTCTTTTTAAAACTATTTCAAAATTTATCACTTCTTTCGAACTTGAGTTAAGTAATGCTTTATAAATCCTTTTTTTTTGGGATAAAAAAATTTCATCAAATATTTTCTTACCTTTATCATTTAAAAAAATATGTTTTACTCTTGTGTCCTTAGTATCCTTTTTAAATTCAAGATAATTTAATTTTTTTAAATCATTTATAACTCTATTTAAACTTTGTTTTGTTACGTTTAGCTTGTTAAGCAATTGAGTAATAGTTATCCCATCGTAAAATGATATCAAATGCAGAGCTTTATGATGAGCAGTTCCTAAATTGTATTTTTTAAGTACTTTTTTTGAATCATTAAATGTTTCCCTGTAACCAACAAAGATTTTTTCAATAAAACCTTTTAATTGTTCATCTTTTAGGTAAAGAAGATTTTTCATAATTGGTAAGTTTTATTGACATATTATATATAGGAATATATTTTTTATAAATAAATCTTTTTAATATGATTCCTTACGATAAAAGAGACGGTAAAATATGGTACAATTCAGACTTAGTTGATTGGTCTGATGTAAAGCTCCATGTTTTAAGTCATGGTTTACATTATGGAAGTTGTGTATTTGAAGGTGAGAGAGTTTATGATGGAAATATTTTTAAACTTGAGGAACATACTTCAAGATTTTTTTATTCTGCAAAAAGAATGGGTTTTGAAATCCCTTATTCTGAAAGCGAAATAAATATCGCAACAAAAAAAATTGTATCAGCTCAAAATGTAAAAAATGGTTATGTGAGACCAGTGGCTTGGAGAGGAAGCGAGATGATGGCAATATCAGCTCAACAAACAAAAATTCATGTAGCCATTGCAACTTGGGAGTGGGGATCTTATTTCGACCCTAAACTTAAAACTGAAGGTATTAAATTAAATATATCAAATTGGAGAAGACCTTCTCCTGACTCTATACCATGGGATACAAAAGCCTCAGGACTTTATATGATTTGCACTTTGTCAAAACACGAAGCAGAAAGACAAGGCTATACAGATTCTCTAATGTTGGATCACGAGGGAAATGTTGCAGAAGCAACTGGTGCAAATATTTTTTTCAAGGATACTAAAGGGGAACTACATACTCCAGTACCAGACTCATTCTTGGATGGAATTACTAGAAGAACTGTGATTGAAATTGCAAAATCCAAAAATATCAAAGTAATTGAGAGAAAAATCTCACCCAAAGAACTAAAAGATTTTGTTGGATGCTTCTTAACGGGTACCGCAGCAGAGGTAACACCTGTTTCGAAAATATCAAATTATTCTTTTAAAGTTTGCAAAACAATAATGGATTTATCAGATAGTTATCAATCTTTCGTTAGAAAAAAAATTGCAGCTTAACTATTTGTTGTCTTCTGATATTGCATGATCAATACCTTTTCTTAAATAGTCATAAGCTGTATATAAAGTAAGAAAAGCTGAAAGCCATAATAAGATAATGCCAATAGTTTGAGCGTTATAATCTTGAAAATTAAAAATTTTATTTCCAGTCTCTCCAGTTAAAAGTAAAGATATTGAAAACATCTGTAAGAAAGTTTTTAATTTAGCTAATCCTGATACTGGCAAATTCACTTGTCCTTTTGCTAAAAATTCTCTTAAACCAGAAATTAAAATTTCTCGAGTTAAAATAATTATTGCAGCTATTACTTCGTAATTTTTTATAGTCCCATCCATTACAAGTAAAATCAAAGCAGTTGCTACAATGATTTTATCAGCGATAGGATCTAAAAGTTCTCCAAGCTTTGATTCTTCTTTATATAGTCTAGCAAGTAAGCCGTCTAAGAAATCAGTGAAAGATGCAACAACAAATAAAGTGAATGGTATAATGTCCCCATAAAATCCTGGTAAATAAAATGCTAAAACAAAAAAGGGCACTATTATTATTCGGCCGATTGTTAAGTAATTAGGGAATTTAATTTTCATTCGTGAAAGAAATTATATATCTTTTTTGCAACTTTTTCCTCAACTCCTTCCACTGACTTAATCTCGTCCAAACTTGCAGATTCCACTGATCTTGCTGAACCAAAATGGTTAAGCAAAGCTCTTTTTCTAATTGATCCTATACCTTCTATTTGATCCAATAAAGATTTACTTATACCTTTTTTTCTTCTAGCTCTGTGAGCGCTAATCGCAAATCTGTGAGACTCGTCCCTTATTCTTTGAAGAAAAAATAGAGTAGGGTCATTTTTTGAAAACTTGTACTCTTTTCCATTATGAAAAAAAGTTTCATTACCACTATTTCTAAACTTCCCTTTAGCAATCGCTATTAATGGAATATCATGAAGTCCAAGTTCATTTAATGTCTCTCTTGCTACTGAATATTGACCTTTTCCTCCATCAACAAAAATAAGATCAGGAAATGAAAGATGACCTTCTTTTTCTTGCACTGCTTTTTTGAATCTTCTTGTTAGTACTTCTTTCATCATACCATAATCGTCTTGTTCATTTTTCTTCATTTTTATATTAAATTTCCTGTATCTTTTTTTAATAAATCCCTCATCTCCATAAGAAATTAATGCTCCAACACTATTTGTTCCTTGAATATGACTATTGTCGTAAACTTCAATAAGATTAATATTTGTTTCTAAATTAAATTTAGCTACAACCGACTCAAATAGCTCTCTGTTATTTTGAGTTTCATGAAGCTTTCTATTTAAACTATCTTTTGCATTTTTAATTGCTTGATTAATTACTTTTAACTTAGAACCTTTTTTGGCTACTGAAATATTCACTTGTTTACCCTCTTTTTGTGAAAGCGTCTGCTCTATCAAAATTTTCTCTTTAATTTCTTGGGATAAAATAATTGAGGATGGGACACTTTTATTTTCATAAAATTGTGAAACAAAAGAATTTAAAATATTGCCTAAATTTTCATCAGGATCATGTTTTGGAAAAAAAGCTTGATTACCCCAATTTTGTTTAGATCTGTAAAAGAATACTTGTATACAAGTTTGTCCAGACTCTTTATATGCTGCTATGACATCAGCTTCAACTAAGTTTGCTTCATTTATCCTTTGAGATGATTGAATTATGTTAAGCGATTTTATTCTATCTCTTAAAATTCCTGCTTTCTCAAAATCAAGACTCTCGCTAGCTTTTTCCATTTGATCAGATAAATTTTTTTGTATCTTTCTTGATTTACCGGAGACAAACTCAATAGCATCATCAACTGTTCTCTTGTATTCACTTTCGTCAATATAACCAACACAAGGACCCGAGCATCTTTTGATCTGATATAAAATACAAGGTCGCTCTCTATTTTTAAAAACAGTATCATCACAAACTCTAAGATGGAATATTTTTTGGATCATTTTTATAGTCCAGTTAGCAGATCCGGCAGATGCAAAAGGACCAAAATAAAAACCTTCCTTAGTTTTTTTACCTCTATGTCTTTTTATTTGAGACCACTTGTCTTTATTGCCTATAAAAATAAATGGAAAAGATTTGTCGTCTCTTAGTAAAATATTAAACTTTGGTTTGTGTTTTTTAATTAGATTAGCTTCAAGAAGTAGAGCCTCACTTTCATTTGATGTAGTTGTAATCTCAATTTTTCGTGTTTGAGATAGCATTCTCTCAGTTCTAATAATATGATTTTTTTCCGATACATAACTTTTGAGTCTGTTAGGCAGGTTTTTTGCTTTACCAACATAAAGAATTTGATCTTTATCACTCAGCATTTTGTAAACACCTGGAAGCTTTGGAATTAAAGGCAACTCTTTCTTTATGATTTCTTTTCCAATTTCAGAACTAATCATGACTTCTTTTTTTTGAGATTTGTATACCAACAGAAGAGCAATCTCTCATTATCTCGAGTTTTTCTATTTGAAGGCTTATTTTATCTATTCTTTTATCTTTAAAAAGTTCGTCAAAAACATCTTCTGCCAATGTTTCAAGAAAATTGTAATGTTTTTTTTTAACAAGTTTTTTAATTAATCTTACAACTTTTGCGTAATTTACAATTGATTTGATGTCCTTATCACTTGATGGTTTTTTATCTACATAATCTATTTCAAGTGAAAATTTTACCTTTTGTTTTTTTTCTTTTTCAAAGTCAAAATACCCAATTTTAAGATCTAGTAGTAATTCTTTTATAAGAACTTTTTTTTCATAATTAAAAAGCTTTTTAGTTTTATTAATTTTTACTATTTTTAAATTACTTCTTTTCATTCCTTACCTTTCAAGACATCTGGCGTTTGCCAGTTTAAGCTTTGACCACTATCGATTGAAATTACTTGCCCTGTAATAGATCTATTTTTGATAAAAAAGTCAACAGCACTACATATTTCTTCCACGTCTACTTGTTTTTTTAAAAGGGTTGAGAGATATTGTCGTCTAAAGTGACCTTTTGATTGTCTTTTATTTTTAATCGTTGGTCCAGGCGCTATTCCATTAACTCTTACACGAGGCGCAAGACTCATGGCACTAGTTTTAGTTAAAGTATAAAGACCTGTTTTACTTAAAGTATATGAAAAAAAAAATGGGGTAAGTTTAAAAACTCTTTGATCAATTATGTTTATTATGTTGTTATTTTTTCCTTTTATATTTTTTCCAAATTCTCTCGATAATATTGCTGGAGCTTTAAGATTAATAGATAAATGTTTTTCCCAACTACTTGAATTGAAATTTTCTAGTTTATCGTTCTCAAAAATTGATGCATTATTTATCAAACAATCAAAGTATTTTAGTTTCGATTTTGCAAATTTTACTATCTTATTTACATCTTTTTCTTTTCCCAAATCACCCTTAACAAGATAAACCTTTGATCCTGTTTTTATTAGTTCTTTTTTTAAATTTTCAGCTTTCGATTTTGATTTATTATAATGAATGACTATATCTTTATTAATTCCAGATAAACTTCTAGCGATTGCGGCACCAATTCTAGTTGCCCCACCAGTAATAATTATTTTTTGTGCTTCCACTTTTTATCTCTTTTTTTAGTTACCTTTGTTCCTGGCATTCCCAGAGTGGATCTACCTTTAGGATAAAGCTTATTTTTTACATCATATTGTCTTATTTTAGGATTTAAAGTAATTTCAAGTTCAGTACTTTCTAATTTTCTAATTTCATCTCTTAATTTAGCTGCTTCTTCAAACTCTAAATTAGATGCGGCATCTTTCATTTTTTTATTTAAACCCTTCAAGTGTTTTTTTAAATTGCCACCTATATTTGATCCCTCACTAATTTTTACGTAATCTTTTTCGTAAACACTTTCTAAAATATCGCTTATTTCTTTTTTAATTGATTTAGCGTCAATTTTATTTTTTTTGTTATAATCTAATTGAATTTCTCTCCTTCTTTTTGTTTCCAGTATTGCTTTTTTAATACTTTTTGTTTCTTTATCTGCATATAAGATTACTTTCCCTTCGACATTTCTTGCAGCCCTTCCAATTGTTTGAATTAAAGATGTTTCAGATCTTAGAAACCCTTCTTTATCTGCATCTAAAATACCAACCAATGCACATTCAGGTATATCAAGCCCTTCTCTTAATAAGTTAATTCCAACCAAAACATCAAAAACACCCATGCGAAGATCCCGCATAATTTCTATCCTTTCAAGTGTGTCAATATCTGAATGGAGATACCTAACTTTAATTCCATTCTCATGAAGATACTCAGTCAAATCCTCTGCCATTTTTTTTGTTAAAGTGGTAACTAGAACTCTATAATTCTTTTCAACAACTTTTTTACACTCGTGCATTAAATCATCTACCTGATTTTTTGCTGGTCTTACCTCTACCTCTGGATCAATTAATCCAGTGGGTCTAATAACTTGGTCTATGTATTTACCTTTTGTCTGCTCTAGTTCCCACGGTCCTGGGGTTGCTGAAACAAAGATTGTTTGTGTTCTCATTAAATCCCATTCTTCAAATTTTAATGGCCTATTATCCATACACGAAGGTAATCTGAATCCATATTCAGCAAGTGTACTTTTTCTTGATCTATCTCCTTTATACATCCCATTTAATTGAGGTACTGTTACATGAGACTCGTCAACAAATATAATTGCATTATCTGGAAAGTACTCGAATAGAGTCGGTGGAGGTTCACCCGGTTTTCTACCAGATAAAAATCTTGAATAGTTCTCAATTCCCGCGCAAGATCCAGTAGCCTCTATCATTTCTAAGTCAAACTTTGTTCTCTCCTCTAGTCTTTGTGCCTCTAATAACTTATTTTCAGATTTATGTTTTTTAAGAGTAAGCTCCAATTCTTTTCGGATATTTATCACTGCCTGCTCTACAGTAGGCTTTGGTGTAATGTAGTGACTGTTTGCATAAACTTTTATTAAGTTTAAATCTCTGACCTTATCACCGGTCAAAGGATCAAACTCTTCTATTTGTTCAAGTTTATTTCCAAAGAGACTTATTCTCCAGGCTCTATCTTCTAGATGTGAAGGAAAAACTTCAAGATTTTCACCCCTTACTCTAAAAGTGCCTCGATAAAAGTTTTGATCATTCCTTTTGTATTGTAAAGCAACAAAAGACTTAATAATTTGTTCTCTGTTATATTCATAATTTTTTTGGAGCGTCAGTGTCATTTTACTATAAGCTTCAACGGAACCTAATCCGTAAATACACGACACACTCGCAACAATAAGTACGTCATCTCTTTCTAGTAAAGATCTTGTTGCAGAGTGACGCATTCTATCAATCTGTTCATTTATTGAAGCTTCTTTTTCGATATATGTATCTGACCTTGGCACATATGCTTCAGGAGTATAATAGTCATAATATGAAACAAAATACTCCACAGCATTTTCAGGAAAAAAAGTTTTCATTTCGCCGTAAAGTTGAGCAGCTAATGTTTTGTTTGGAGCTAATATTAAAGCTGGTCTATTCGTAGCTTCAATAACTTTTGCCATTGTGAAAGTTTTACCTGATCCCGTAACCCCCAATAAAACTTGATTAAATTGTTCTTTATTAGCCCCAGAGACCAGTTTTTTAATTGCTTCTGGTTGATCACCCGCGGGTGTAAAATTTGAAATTATTTTAAACTTCTTACCTCCCTCAAGTTTTCCACTGATTTGTGGTTTTTTTCCCTCTAAATCGGTAATTAAATCTTGATATGTATTTTGCATATATTAAACAAAGTAATAAAATAAAATTATATTTCAATGAGCATTATATCGGATAGCTTAAAAAGAATAAAACCTTCCCCAACTATCGCCGTTACTCAAAA
Organism: uncultured Pelagibacteraceae bacterium; assembly: GCA_902562205.1. GTDB lineage: Bacteria > Pseudomonadota > Alphaproteobacteria > Pelagibacterales > Pelagibacteraceae > Pelagibacter. The sequence goes on from CACESO010000001.1 coordinate 109,511, forward strand.
AGCCAAGGAATTAAAAGCTGCAGGAAAAGATGTAATAGGTTTAGGCGCTGGAGAGCCAGATTTTGATACCCCAGACAATATTAAAAAAGCTGCAATTGATGCTATTCAAGCTGGCGATACAAAATATACAGCTGTGGATGGAACCAAAGATTTAAAAGAGGCAATTGTTAAAAAATTTAAAAGAGAAAATAATCTTAATTATACAATAGATCAAATTACTGTCGGAGCAGGGGGTAAGCACGTAATTTACAATTTAATGATGGCGACCTTAAACAAAGGTGATGAGGTAATTATTCCTGCACCATATTGGGTGTCGTACCCAGATATTGTTTTATTGGCAGGAGCTAATCCCATTGTTATAGAGTGTTCCGAGGAACAGGGTTTTAAGTTAAGTGCAAAAGATTTAGAGGCGAAAATTACCAATAATACTAAATGGCTTATTCTCAATTCACCATCTAATCCAACAGGAGCTTGTTATTCAGAGCAAGAGATTAAAAATTTATCGCAGGTCTTAAAAAGAAATCCTCATGTAAATATACTTAGTGATGATATATACGAACATATCACTTACGATAATTTTAAATTTTTTACAATTGCTCAAATACCTGAAATTAAAAATAAGGTTATTACCATGAATGGTGTTAGCAAATCATACGCAATGACTGGTTGGAGAATAGGTTATGCAGCCGGTGATAAAGATATTATTAAAGCTATAGCCAAGATACAATCTCAGTCTACAACCAATCCTTCATCTATAAGTCAAGCAGCAGCCGTTGAGGCCCTAAATGGAAAACAAGACTTTATCCCAGTTAGAGCAAAAGCTTTCCAGGAAAGAAGAGATTTTGTTGTAAACTCTTTAAATGCTATTGAGGGAATAAGTTGTTTGAAACCACAAGGTGCTTTTTACGTTTTTCCAAACTGCAAAGGATTGATAGGTAAAAAAGATAAAAGCGGAAAAAAAATTACAAATGACACAGAGTTTGTTCAGTCATTATTAGAAAATAATGATGTAGCAGTTGTCCAAGGATCAGCTTTTGGGCTAGAGGGTTTTTTTAGAATTTCTTATGCAACTTCAATGGAAAAGCTTGAGATAGCAATGAAAAGAATAAAATCTTTTTGTGAAAGTCTAAAATAATATTTAACTTGCCAGGTATTTTTCAGCCTCTAAAGCAGCCATACATCCCATACCTGCCGCTGTAACAGCTTGTCTAAAAATTTTGTCTTTCACATCGCCAGCAGCAAATATTCCTGGAACATTTGTTTCTGTGGAGTCAGGCTTTGTAATCAAATAACCCTCCTTATCCATTTTTAATTGATCTTTAAACAGTTGAGTTGCAGGATCATGACCAATGGCAATAAATAATCCATCTATTTTTAAATCACTTATGTTGTTATTCTTAACATTTTTGATTTTTAAGCCTTTAACATTTTTAGGGTTTTCATCTCCTACAATTTCTTCAACGACTGAGTCCCAAATAATTTCAATTTTTTTGTTATCCATGAGTTTTTTTTGAAGCATTTTTTCTGCCCGTAACTTATCTCTTCTATGTATTAGTTTTACTTTTGATGCAAATTTTGTGAGAAACATTGCTTCTTCAACGGCAGCATTTCCACCCCCAACTACCGCAACAGTTTTTTCTTTAAAAAAGAAACCGTCACATGTAGCACATGCAGAAACTCCAAAGCCTCTAAATTTTTTTTCAGACTCGAGATTTAACCATCTTGCTTGAGCTCCTGTGGAAATGATAATTGAATCTGCAGTATATTTTTTACCACTTTCACCAATAGCTTCAAAAGGCTTAGACTTAAAATTAACAGATGAAATATGATCTTCAATCATTTCAGTTCCAACAGCTTTAGCTTGATCCTTCATTTGGTCCATCAGCCAAGGCCCTTGAATTACTTTTGCAAATCCAGGATAATTCTCAACATCTGTAGTTGTAGTTAATTGTCCACCAGGTTCCATTCCATGAACTAAAATTGGATTCAACATAGCTCTTGCAGCATAAACTGCTGCGGTATATCCGGCTGGGCCAGACCCAATTATTAACACTTTTGTGTGTTTAGTTAGATTTTGATTCATATAAAAGCTATATAGTAATTTATGTCTAAATTAAAAGGGTTATTATTAACAGAGGGAATGCATGGCATGATAAGTCAAGTCGAAGGTTTGGCTAAAGCATTAGGCATTGATTACATTCACCAAAAAGTTGAAATAAACTTGTTAGCAAAACTTCTTCCCCCAAAAATAACTCCTGTTTCAAATTTATTTTTTAAAAAATTCACTGTACCAGAAATTGATTTAGTAATTTCTTGTGGAAGAAAAAGTGTCATACCTTCATTATATCTTAAAAAGAATTCAACTAAAAAAATTGTAAATATTCATATTCAAGATCCAAAAGTATCATTGTCAAATTTCGATTATGTGATTGTTCCTGAGCATGATGGCTTAAACGGTAAAAATATTATCAGCTCTAAAGGTGCTTTGCATTATCTCACTTTAAAAGAAATTGAAAAAAATCATGAGTACTTAAGTGATAAGATTGATAAAAATAAACAACAAATACTTCTTATTTTAGGAGGCCCTAACAAGTACTACAAATACGATAAAAAGAACATGAGTAGGATTTTTGAAAATATTAAGGGTTTAGCTGAAAAAAATAATCTTCAAATTATTATTATTCCCTCCATGAGAACTCCAGCTGACACCATTGATTACGCGAATAAATTCTTTGGAAGTGAAAATCTTGTTATTCAAAATGTTGACAAAAAAGCTTATTTAAGTGGTCTGTCCATCGCTAAATTTTTAGTGGTGACTTGTGACTCGACGTCAATGATTTCCGAAGCTGCTTTAACTGGAAAACCAATATATGTAGCTCAAATACCATCAAAAAGAGACGATCATAGGTTTAGGCAATTTAGGGACTTGTTTAGTAAATTAAATATTATAAAAAATTTAAATAATAGTTTAGAAATATGGAAATATGAAAAACTTGATGAAACTAATAGAATTGCAAATTTAATAAAACAGAAATTATAATGTCATTTTTAAATTCTCTAGAAAATAAATCGAAGAAATTTGAAGACCCATTTTTACATTGGGAATTGGACAAACCTCTTACTGATGAACAAATTAACGAAATAGTCAAAGCCGATATTGCAAATCCCATTGAACATGATTTGAATTATGATGGGACAAGAGCAATTGATGGTGGAGCTCCAGAATTTAGGAAAGGGTTGTCTCATGGTGGACAAGCGCTTAAGTTTAGATGCTTCATAACAAAAGATAATTCAAATGAATTCCCTAACTTAATGAAATTGATTAAAGAGCTTCAGAGTAAGAAAACTCATGAAAAAGTCTCTAAACTTGTTGGTAAAGATTTGTCAAATTCTTATGTAAGAGTTGAAGTTATATGTGATAGGAAAGGTTTTTGGTTAAAACCTCATTGTGATATTGAAGAAAAATTAATGTCGTGTTTGCTATTTGTTAATAAAACAAATGAAAGTGAAGACTTAGGAACTGACTTTTATAATAACGACCTGAAAAAAGTAAAGACAATGCCTTATAAAAATAATTATGGTTATTTTTTCACTAGTGGTCCAGGTACATGGCATGGTATGGAAAAAAAAGAAATTCGTAAAGAGAGAAGATGCTTACAAGTGAACTACGTAACTTTTAAAACTGACTGGAAAGTCGACTAGATATCCTGAATAGATTTAACGCCTAACTTTTTAGTTTTCAGAGATTTAATGGCTTCTAAAAAAGAATAAGCAGTTGACATGTTTGTGCAATAGGGGATTTTGTTTGCCAATGCTCCTCTTCTTAACGCTTTTGCGTCGTTAATTCTGTGTTCGCTATTTCCTCCTCCAGTATTAATTACCAAAGAAATTTTTTTTGAATTTAAAACATCAACGATATGTGGTCGACCACTACTTACTTTGTTAATTGTTTTACATTTAATACCGTTGTTATTCAAAACTTTTGAAGTTCCTTTTGTTCCTGAAATAGTAAAACCAAATTTTTTTAATCTTTGCGCTATTCCTATTATTTCCTGCTTATGCGAGTCTTTCACAGATAGAAATGCCATACCTCCAACTGGCAAAGAATTAGAGGCAGCGATTTGACTTTTTGCTACTGCCATTCCAAAATCCTCATCAAAGCCCATAACCTCTCCGGTCGATTTCATTTCAGGACCAAGCAGGACATCACTATCCGGAAACTTATTAAATGGAAAGACAGCTTCTTTAACAGCATATCTCTTATTTTTCTTGTATTTTAAATTGTATTTAGAAAGTTTTTCTCCAGCCATTATTCTAGAGGCAATTTTAGCTAAAGGGATACCGTTAGCTTTTGAAACAAATGGAACAGTTCTGCTCGCTCGCGGGTTCACTTCTATTACAAAAATTTCATCTTTTTTAATTGCAAATTGAATATTTAAAAAACCTTTAACATTCATAGCCAAAGCTAATTTTCTTGTTTGAACTTTTATCTCTTTTAATATGTTCTCTTTAATTGATACTGGCGGCAAACAGCAAGCAGAGTCTCCAGAATGTATTCCTGCCTCTTCTATATGTTGCATAATACCTGCAACGTAAACATCTTTTCCATCTGCAATCGCATCAACATCAACTTCCATTGCATTATCAATAAACTTATCAATTAAAATTGGATTATTTTCTGACGCATCAAAAGCCTGTTTAATAAACTTTTTTAATTGATCCTCATCGTGAACAATTTCCATAGCTCTCCCACCTAAGACATAAGAGGGACGTACGACTACTGGAAGACCAATTTTACGAGCTATTTTAAGTGCAGAGTTAAAACTCTTAGCAATTCCACTTTCTGCTTGTTTTAAATTTAATTTAATCAATAAATCTCTAAATCTGTCTCTATCTTCTGCGAGATCAATTGATGAATATTGAGTTCCGAGAATTGGCAACTTATTTTCATCAAGAAATTTTGCGAGTTTAATAGGAGTCTGTCCTCCAAATTGTGCAATTATACCTAATAGATTCCCTTTTGATTTTTCTTTTAAAATTATATTTTCCACATATTCATCTATCAAAGGCTCAAAATAAAGTCTGTCGCTTGTGTCATAATCGGTAGAAACTGTCTCGGGATTACAGTTTATCATTATTGTTTCATATCCTGCATCTTTAAGTGAAAAACTAGCTTGACAACAACAATAGTCAAATTCAATACCTTGCCCAATTCTGTTGGGACCTCCACCTAATATAATGATCTTTTTTTTATTACTTGGATTAGCTTCACACTCAGAATTTAGAGCAAAATTTCTTTGGTATGTCGAATACATATATGGAGTAAATGATTTAAATTCCGCAGCACATGTGTCAACTTTTTTGAAAACAGGAACCACTCTCAAAACTTTCCTTTTTCTTTTAACAACTTCCTCTTTTAATTTTGTAAGTTTAGATAACCTTTTATCCGAAAATCCACATGATTTAATTCTATTAAATTCTATGTAGTTTTTTGGTAAACCATTAAACTTAATTCTATTTTCATCATCTACTATTTCTTTAATTTGATTTAAAAACCAAGGATCAACTTTTGATAACTTATAAATTTTATCTAAAGATACTTTCTTTCTAAAAGCTTCCGCAATCAGTAACAATTTGTTAGGTATATTCTCTCTTAATTTTTTAATTATTTCCTTTTTTGAATAATTAAAAATGTCATCTAGTCCGCTCAAACCTATCTCAAGAGACACAAGTGCTTTTTGAAAAGACTCTTTGAAATTTCTGCCTATAGCCATTGCTTCCCCAACTGATCTCATTGAGGTGCCTAAAATTGCTTTAGTATCTTGAAACTTTTCAAAAGTAAATCTTGGTATTTTCGTGACTACATAATCTATAGTTGGTTCAAATGATGCTGGAGTAACTTTTGTAATTTCATTTTGAAGTTCGTCTAAGGTGTATCCAACAGCAAGTTTTGCCGCGACTTTTGCAATTGGAAAACCTGTTGCCTTTGATGCTAAAGCAGATGATCGAGATACTCGAGGATTCATCTCAATAATTACCATTCTTCCATTTTTTGGATTAATTGCAAACTGAACATTTGAACCTCCAGTTTCAACACCAATTTTTCTTAAACATGCAATCGAGGCGTTTCTCATCACTTGATATTCCTTATCTGTTAATGTTAACGCAGGAGCTATTGTAACGGAGTCCCCAGTATGTGTTCCCATTGGATCTATATTTTCTATTGAACAAACTATTATACAGTTATCATTTTTATCTCTCACGACCTCCATTTCAAATTCTTTCCAACCATCAAGGCACTCTTCTACGAGCACTTGGTTTTGAGGAGACTCGTGAAGTCCACCCTTTACAATCTTAAAAAAGTCTTTCTTTGTTCTTGCTATTCCACCTCCAAGTCCACCCAAGGTAAATGAAGGTCTTATGATTGCTGGTAATCCAATTTTTTTTAAACACTTTGAGGCATTTTTAAAATTATTTAGTATCTCAGATTTTGGAAGATCAATACCAATATCTGACATATTTTTTCTAAATCTTTTTCTATCCTCTGCATTAGCAATTGCTTTAGAATTTGCTCCAATCAACTCAATTTTATATTTTTTTAACAATCCATTTTTTTCTGCTTTCAAAGCTAGATTCAATGCTGTTTGACCACCCATTGTAGGTAGAATAGCGTTAGGTTTTTCTTTCTTGATAATTTCTTCAAGTACTTCTATGGATATTGGCTCAATGTATGTTTGATCTGCAACTTCTGGATCTGTCATTATTGTTGCAGGATTTGAATTGACTAAAACAACTTTATAGCCTTCATCTTTAAGTGCTTTACATGCTTGAGTTCCAGAATAATCAAACTCACATGCTTGACCTATAATGATTGGCCCAGCACCAATTACCAAAATTTTTTTAATGTCTTTTCTTTTTGGCATATTTTTTTACTTCCATAATAAAGTTATTAAATAGATAATGACTGTCTTGAGGACCTGGATTTGATTCAGGGTGATACTGTACTGAAAAAACTGGTTTATTTTTTAACTTGATGCCTTCAATACTGCTGTCAAATAATGATTTATGTGTAATTTCGATTTTAGGCGGCAAATTATTTTTGGTAACTTCAAATCCATGATTTTGACTGGTTATTTCAACTTTATTATTTTTTATGTTTTTGACAGGATGGTTCGCGCCCCTATGTCCAAGCTTCATTTTTTTTGTTTTACCACCTAGAGCAAGAGCTAATAATTGATGTCCAAGACAAATTCCAAAAATTGGTAAACCTTTTTTTATAAGATTTTTTATAATTTTAATTGCATATTTCCCTGTCGCCGCAGGATCACCAGGGCCATTTGACAAAAAAATTCCACTTGGTTTAAGTGTCATGATATATTCAGCTGAAGCATCACACGGCACAACTATTACATCACAATAAAAATTTGAAAAATATCTTAAAATGTTTGTTTTAATTCCATAATCAATTGCAACTACTCTAAATTTCTTTTTTTTCGTTTTTTTAAAACCATCTTCCTTTGTCCATGTCTTAAGCCCTTTCCATGTAAATTTATTTTTAGTAGAAACTGTTTTTGCTAAATCTAGACCGTTTAGACCCGGCCATTTAAGAGTTGTATTAATAAGTTTTTTTAATGGGAAAACGCCATTTTTTTTATGAGAAATAGTTCCTTTTGGAGCGCCTTTATCTCTTATAAAATTTGTTAAGCCTCTAGTGTCTAAACCAGTTAAACCAACAATTTTATTTTTTTTAAGCCACAAATCTAACTCAATGAGTGATCTGTAGTTTGAGGGATTAGTTATTTCTGAATTGAAAATCACACCTCTAGTCCAGACTTTTTCAGATTCATTATCTTGCTTATTGGTTCCAACATTTCCAATGTGAGGAAAGGTAAAATTAATAATTTGTCCCGCATAAGAGGGATCTGAAATTATTTCTTGGTAACCGGTTATTGAAGTATTAAAACAAACTTCTCCTGTAGCAGTACCCTCATAACCAATACCAATTCCATTAAAAATTGATTTATTTTCAAGAACTAAAATACCCGGGCTAAAATTCGATTTTTTTTTTGAGTTTACTTTTTGTTTTTTGTTCAATTACAACTCATGAGTTAAAGGTTAATACAATAAAAGCTCTTGTTAAGCAACTGAACTAATACAAAATTTAAAAAAAAAAACAATTTTTCTTTTAAGAAAAAATCTTTAAGTTAAGTTAGATTAAAATGTCTATTAAAGAAAAAATTAACGATGAGTATAAAACTGCTCTAAAATCGAAAGATAAAAACAAGATATCAACTTACAGGTTAATTCTGTCTGGGATAAAAGATTTAGATATTTCAAATAGGTCAGGCCCAAATAAGAAAGAGACAGACGATGAGGATATAAAAAAACTTTTAAAAAAAATGATCAAACAAAGAAACGAATCAGTTGAAATTTACAAAAAAAATAAGAGAGAGGATTTGTTAAAAATAGAACAAGGTGAAATAGATTTGTTATCAACATACTTACCTAAACAACTAAGCGAAGAGGAGACTAAAAAAATATGTTCAGAAGTAATTTTAAAAGTTGGAGCTCAAAGCATTAAGGACATGGGCAAAGTAATGGGTGAGTTGAAAAAGAATTATTCTGATAGCATAGATTTTTCTAAAGCTGGGTCAATGTTGAAGGAACTATTAAATAAACAATGAAATATCCAAAAGAGTATCTTGATGAAATTAAAATTAGGCTAAAAGTTTCTACAGTTGTCTCAAAACACGTATCTTTAAAAAAAAGAGGAAAAGAGTTTGTAGGACTGTCACCTTTTAAAAATGAAAAAACTCCCTCTTTCACAGTAAATGATGAAAAAGGTTTTTATCATTGTTTTAGCACTTCAGAACATGGAAATATTTTTGATTTTGTAATGAAAATGCAAAACTTTAAATTCGGAGAGGCCGTAAAATTTTTAGCTAACTTAGCTGGAATGGCACCTTATAGATTTTCCAAAGTTGATGAGCAAAGAGAAAAAGAGTGGAATGAGTATACAGGTATATATTCAGACTATACTGATTATTATCATGATGAATTATTAAATAATCCCAACTCAAAGATTGCTTTAGATTATTTAAAAAAAAGAAAAATCAATAATTTAATTATTAAAGAATTTAAGATTGGATTTGTAAACTTTAATTCAAGTCTTTATGAAAGATTAAGCAAAAAATATGACATTAAAATTTTAAATGAGTCTGGATTATTCTATTATGATGAATATAAAAAAATGTATGTTGAAAGATTTAGGAATAGAATAATTTTTCCGATTAACTCTTTATCAGGTAAACCTATGGCTTTTGGTGGTAGAATAATTGATACTAAAAATAAATATGCAAAATATATAAATTCCCCAGAAACAAACTTTTTTAAAAAAGGAAATAATTTATATAACTTAGATAGAGTAAGAAAAATTTCTCATAAATTCGATGAAGTTTTTTTGGTTGAGGGTTATATGGATGTAATTGGTTTAAGCAAATTTGAAATAGAAAATTGTATTGCAAATTTAGGAACTGCATTGACTGACAAACAAACCTATATGGTAACGCAGTTCTTTGATAATATTATAATTTGTTTTGATGGCGATGAAAGCGGATATAATGCTGCCATAAGAGCAGCAGAAAATTCAATTAAAAGTATTCTTCCAGATAAACAAATATATTTTTTATTTCTTCCAGATGGAGAAGATCCTGATACCTTTGTTGAAAAAAAAGGAAAAAATGAATTTTTAAATTTTTTTAACAATAACAAGATTCCGGTACATAAATTTATATTTGAGCATTACAAAAAAGAAAACTCTTCATCGCCCTCTGCACTAGCATCTCTTGAAAAAAAATTAAAAGCTATAGCAAATTCAGTAAAAGATAGCGTTGTTAAAAAATATATATTAGGATATTTTTTAGAAAGTTTAGCAAAACATTCTCCAGGAACAATTTTCAAAAATTCAAATAAATCGTTTATTGGTTTTAATAAGCCACTGGATAAAACAAAGAAATTGGTAAAAGACACTGAGAATTTTTCTTCAATTGATATGAAAGAATTTTGTCTACTTTACATTATAGTTAATAATTTAAATTTTTTTTATCTAAGATCTGATTTATTAGAAAATGTTAAGTTTCTAAAAAAAGAAAATGGGATTATATTCACTAAAATTTTGGAATGTTTAAGAAGCGGAAATCTAGATAATTTACAAATTGATGGTCAACTTCTTGACCAAATTGAGAAATATGCAAATATAAAACACATAGTCCACAAGAACGACAAAGATGAGAGCAAAATTGTTGAAATTTTTAATGATATTAAAAATGAACTTAAGACACATGATTTAGAGCTAAGAATTCAAGAGCTAGAATCGAAATTTGCTGAAGATTTTAATCAAAATACTTTTGATGAAATTAATAGGCTCAAAAAAGAGCAAAATATTAATTAATTCAGCAAAATTTTTCGTGGATTTTTTTAAAATAGCTATTATATAGGATTTTCCAAATAATAATAACTGTGGAAAGAATAATTACAAAATCGTTTGCAAGATTAATGGGTCGTGGGATTCATAGAGGTTTTATTACCTATGAGGAGTTAAATAAATCTTTAGGGAAAAGAAACCTATCTGGAGAAAATCTTGCCCAGGCATTTTTGCATATTCTAGATGAAAAAATCTCTTTAGTAGAAAAGAAGTCAGATTTTAAATCTTTAAAAAAAAGGGATTCAAATAACAAAGATGAGCCAAAAACAATTGAAAAAAGTGATGATCCAATAAGAATGTATTTAAGAGAAATGGGAGGAGTTGAGCTCCTTTCCAGAGAAGGAGAAATAGCAATTGCAAAACGTATTGAAGCTGGAAAAGATGTAATGTTGAATGCTTTATCACAAAGCCCAATCACTGCTAATCAATTATTTGAGTGGAATGAAAAATTACAGAAAGATGAAATTTTGGTGAGAGAAATTATTGATATTGATACCAATTACATGGAAGAGGAAAATTCATCTCAAGATGTGAAGGGAAAAAAGGACAATGATAAGAATGATAAAGGTGAAAAAACTTCAAAAGATGAAAAAAGTGATCAAACTCAACAAGATATAGAAGAAGATGAATTTAACCCGACACTTGCAGCAATGGAAAGTGAGATTAAACCTAAAATTTTAGAGACCGTTAATAAACTTACAAAAGATTATTCTAAACTTATCAAATATCAAAAAGAAAAGTTAGACTGTACTTTGAATAGCTCTGAATTTACCAATTCAAAAGAAAAAGGTTACCAAAAAATAGTTTCAGAAATATTAGAAAATATTAAATCCTTACAACTATCTCCTTCAGTTTTGGAAAACTTGGTTCAAAAACATTATTCAGAAAACAAAAAAATTGTTTCTTTGGAAGGTAACCTTCTACGTTTGGCAATTGACAATAAGATTTCAAGAGATGAGTTTATCAAATTTTACATAGGAAATGAAATTAATCCAAATTTAAAAAGTTTTTTAAGCACCAACCAGGTTTGGAAATCTTTTTTTCAAAAAAACAAAGATGAGTTCAAAAATATAAGAAATAGACTGACAGAGATTAGTCATAAACTTGGTATAAGTGTCACAGACTTTAAAAAATTAGTAAGCAGGGTTCAAAAGGGAGAAAAGGAGTCAAGAATTGCAAAAAAAGAAATGGTGGAGGCAAATTTAAGATTAGTAATCTCAATTGCAAAAAAATATACTAACAGAGGATTACAATTTTTAGATTTAATTCAAGAGGGTAACATTGGTTTAATGAAAGCAGTTGATAAATTTGAATACAGAAGAGGTTACAAATTTTCAACGTATGCAACATGGTGGATAAGACAGGCAATTACAAGATCAATTGCAGATCAAGCTAGAACGATAAGAATACCAGTCCATATGATAGAGACTATTAATAAGATTGTTAGAACTCAAAGACTTATCCTTAGCGAATTTGGCCGTGAGGCAACGCCAGAAGAGCTTGCAAAAAAACTTAGAATGCCTCTAGAAAAAGTTAGAAAGGTTTTAAAAATTTCAAAAGAACCGGTATCACTTGAAAAACCTGTTGGAGATGAGGAGGATAGCAGTTTAGGAGATTTTATTGAAGATACAAAAGCGCTAGCTCCATTAGAACAAGCTATTAAATCAAATTTAAGTGAGGCCACTACTAAAATTTTATCAACTTTAACTCCTAGAGAAGAAAGAGTGTTGAGAATGAGATTTGGAGTAGGAATGAACACAGACCATACTTTAGAAGAAGTAGGATTGCAGTTTTCTGTAACTAGAGAACGTATAAGACAAATTGAGGCAAAAGCATTAAGAAAGCTAAAACATCCAAGTAGATCTAAACAATTAAAGAGCTTTTTAGAAAGTTAAAATTTTATTTAACTAAATGGACTTAGTAAGTGTAATAATTCCATACTATAAGAAACGCAATTTTATTAAAGAGACTATAGTTTCAGTCATAAAACAAAGTTATGATTATTTAGAGATCATAATAATCTATGATGACACAAATCTTAATGATTTAGAATTTTTAAAAGAAACATCGAAACTTGATAACAGAATTAAGATTATAAATAACAACAAAAGATTAGGAGCTGGACCTTCAAGGAATAAAGGTATTGAACAATCAAATGGAAAATATATAGCATTTATTGATGCAGACGATACTTGGCTTTCAGATAAACTCAAGGATCAGATAGCATTCATGAAGAAAAATAACTATCAAATATCCCACACATCTTATTTTATTATTAATGAAAAAAAAAAAATTATTGGTCAAAGAAAAGCCAGAGATTTACTATCAATTAATGAAATTTTAAAATCTTGTGATATCGGTTTATCTACAGTTATAATTGAAAAAAAAGTAATTGTAAAAACCAATACGAAATTTCCGAAACTTGTTACAAAAGAAGATTTTGTTTTTTGGCTTACATTAATGAAAAAAAACTACAAATTTTATGCATATGATAGAAATCTTACAAACTGGACAGATTCTAAAAATTCTCTTTCATCTTCTACTATCCAAAAGTTATTTGATGGTTTTAAAGTTTACAAAAAATATATGCATTTTAACATAGTTAAATCATTATATTATTTGATTTGTTTAAGTTTGAATTATTTAAAAAAAAAATAAAATGATTTTTTTCTACATTTATTTACTGCTAGTAACACTTATGTCATTAATCTTCAAAAAAAAGGGCATATTGTTAAACTATTCTGGAGATGTGCATCAATCTTTTTCTAATAAAAAAAACATCCCCCTGGCTGGTGGACTTTTTATACTTATCCCAATAGTTTTTTTCTTCAATGATCTTCTTATTAATTGTTTTATAATTTCAATTTATTTAGTTGGTTTTTTCTCTGATAGAAAAATTCTTGTCTCACCTAAGAATAGATTTTTAATTCAATGTTTGTTGATGCTGTCATTTGTAGCAATTTTTGATGTTAAAATAAACTCATCTAGAATTGAATTATTTGATATTTTCTTAAATAACAAATTTTTTGCAATTTGTTTTTCTGCATTTTGTTTATTAATTTTAATAAATGGAAGTAATTTTATTGATGGTTTGAATGGGCTATTAATTTCGTCCACAATTATTATTCTTTTTATGTTGACCAAATTAAATTTGATAGACAATTTAATAATTTCAAATCAATCAATTAATTTAATTATATTGATACTTTTATTGCTTTTGTTGCTTAACATTTTTAATATTTTAATGCTTGGAGATAGTGGAGCATACTTACTTGGTTTTTTTATAGGTTTTATCATAATTAGTTCTCATATAAGTAATCCTGATATTTCACCATACTTTTTCATTTCATTAATTTGGTACCCCTGTTTTGAAAATTTATTTTCAATATTAAGAAAATTAAATAGAGAATTTTCTCCTTTGAAACCAGACAGCAAACATTTACATCAACTTGTTCTTTTCTTTTTTACAAAAAAATTTGATCTAAAATTAATTTTCTCAAATAATTTAAGTAGTGCAATAATACTTTTTTTTAATTTTTTGATTATATATATTTCTACTTTAAACCCAAGTAGCACAATTTTTCAGATTAAATTGATAGCCGTTTCAATTATTTTCTATAACGTAAGTTATATGCTTTTGTTTAAGTTTTATAAATCAAACTTAATGTCTAAAAAATAATTTAATCATTGAAAATAAAATTTTTAGACCGTCTTTGAATGCATTTACCTTTTTTTCCCCTGCGATTCTTGATCTTTCAAATGATTTGCTTGTACAAATTTTATAATTTGCTCTTTGAGCTTTTATGGGTAATTCAACACAAAATGAAAAATCTTTTGCTGTCAGTCTAAGTTTTTTTGCACATGAGGTTCTAGCCATTACAAAGGTGAAGAGAATGTCAGTAATTTTTAATTTAAAAAAAATCTTTCCTAAAAAAGTAAAAATATAATTTCCTATTAGTGTAATCAATGTATCATCTTCACTACCACAGCCTTTTTCATATCTAGAAGCAAACACAAAATCATATTTATCATCTTTAAGTCTCTTGATCATTTGATTTAATTCTTTTGGATTAAACGACCCATCAGCATTAAAAATACAAAAAAATTCTGTCTCGACTACATCAATCCCTTTTTTTAATGCATCACCGTAACCCTTGGAGTCTTGATGAATGATTTTGCAATCATAATTTTTTATAGCCTCAATAGTTTGCTTATCTGAAGCTTCTAATATTATATTTTTCTTTACATTAAACTTTTTGAGCTCATCCAATACTCTTGGCAAAGATTCTTTCTCATTTTTTGCTGGTATTATTAAAGTAAGATCACTCATCTAAATTTGAACACATATAGTTGATTAAAAATCAAAAACAACAAAATTTTATTCTTAGAAGTAAGCTTTTTTGATTCAATATATTTATGAATACATTATAAATAGTTTTATGATAACCAATTATTTAATTTTTTTTATAACCTACTTTTTAATTGTTTTATCAGTAGTTGGACATGGTGTTTTAGCAATTAAATTTACAAAAATAAATGTATCAATAGAGGAAATAGGGTTTATTGGTTTAGTAGGAATATTTTTTTTAATATTTTATTCTTATGTTACCCATTTTTTTGTAAGTCACGGTTATATTCATAATATAATTTTTATCATTACTGGTCTTGTATCAATTTATTATTACAGGATTAAAATTTTAACTAAGAAAAATTTTGTTTTTTTATTTTCAATTTTTTTCGTTATTTTTTTAGCTTTTATAATTTTCAAAACTCACGATGATTTTGGATACTATCATTTTCCTTATAGTTATTATTTAAATAAATTTTCAATGATAATTGGAATTGGACCGCTTAATCATGGCTTTAGAACACCATCATCTATTTTTTACTTAAACTCTTTATTCTACCTACCACATTTAGATTATTATCTTTACCATATGGGCGCTATATTAATATTGGGATTTTCAAATATAATTCTAGTATCAAATATTAAAAAATATTTAAACAAAAAAGAGAATAATCAGTTCTTTTTTCTTAATTTAATAGCATTCATTTTTATTAATGTTTTTTTCTATCGAATAGCAGAGCATGGAACAGATAGATCGGCGCAAATTCTCGTTTTTTTATTTTTTATTTATATTCTTTCCCTCCGTGGAAATTATGAAAATTTTGATAATATTTTACCAAAATTAATGGTACTATTGAGCATAATAATTTCCTTAAAATCTTTTTATATTCTCTACCTAATTTTTACTATTCCATTCATCTATTACATTATGAAAGATGATAAAGCTTTTCTAATATATAAAATTTTTAAAAACCCAATATTTTATTTTTCGATTTTAATGGGCATGTGTGTAATTTTAGTTTATCTTTTTAATACTGGATGTTTGTTATACCCAGTTGAACAAACTTGTATAGGTGGAATAGAATGGGCTATTCCAAAGTCAGAGGTGAGTGCACTTAATACGCACTATCAATGGTGGTCAAAAGCAGGTGGTGGGCCTGGATACAGGCATCCGATTGAGAAAGAGTTGTATATTCAAAATTTTAATTGGCTATCAAATTGGATTGATAGATATTTTTTTAATAAGATGTCAGATTTTCTCCTAAGTTTGTTATTTATAACAATCATACTTGTTATGATTTTTAAAACAAAAAAAAAAAATTTGAAAAATCAAAATTTTAATATCAATCTGTTTTATTATTGTCTAATAATTTTGATACTTGTAGAATGGTTTTATAATCATCCTTCCCTCAGATATGGTGGCTACATTATTTTTGGACTAGTCTTTTTTATTCCATTGTCTCATTTGTTGTCAGAATATGAAATATCTGAGTATTTTAAGATTAAAACAATTGTTCTATTTTTTCTGGTTACCTCAATTTTTATTGGAAGAAATGTTGATAGAATAATTTATGAGCAGGATTTTTATCAAGCTAACTTCAAACAAAATATGTTTTTTTTCACTGATAAAAAACATTTTAGAATTGATAAAAAACTTAACGATCTCTCAAAAATCTATAATAATTGTAATCATGGCATCAATGAATGTTCAAATAACCAGGACTTTATTATTAAAAAACGTTATGGAAAAATGATCTTAATTAGAATTAAAAATTAAATGTTAATTTGTCAAAATTTTTAAGGTTTAAAAAATATGTATTAACAAATGTTTAAAAAGAATATAATAGGTACACATGGTTAAAAAAATAGCTTTAATTTTTGGAATAACTGGCCAGGATGGCTCCTATCTTGCTGAATTTTTATTGAAAAAAAAATATGTTGTACATGGTGTTAAAAGAAGATCATCTTCGATAAATACCTCAAGAATTGATCACATCTATCAAGAACCAAATCAAAAATCTCGAAATTTTTTTCTTCATTATGGTGATATAACAGACTCCACTTCAGTTTCAAAAATTATAAGGATGATAAAACCACACGAAATTTATAATTTAGCAGCACAATCACATGTAGCTGTATCTTTTGAGGTACCAGAATATACTGCCAATGCTGATGCACTTGGAGCTCTTAGAATACTTGAAGCAATTAAGTTTCATAAATTAGAGAGAAAAACAAAATTCTATCAAGCCGGAACATCCGAAATGTATGGAAAAGTTCAAGATGTTCCTCAAACTGAGAAAACAAATTTTTACCCGCTAAGCCCATATGGTGTTGCGAAATTGTATGCTCATTGGATAACAAAGAACTACCGAGAAGCGTATAATATTTTTGGATCAAATGGTATTTTATTTAATCATGAAAGTCCAAGAAGAGGCGAAACATTTGTTACAAAAAAAATAATAAAAGCACTTGTGAGAATTAAGATGGGATATCAAAAACAATTAGTTTTAGGAAACTTAGACTCCAGAAGAGACTGGGGGCATGCAAGAGATTATGTAGAAGCGATGTGGAAAATACTTCAACAAAAAAAACCAGATGACTACGTAATTGCAACAGGAAGACAATACAGTATAAGACAGTTTATTAAATTTGTAGTTAAGAAACTTAACATGAAAATTGCTTGGAAAGGAAAAGGGCTGAATGAAATTGGCTATGATGTTTTGAACAAAAAAAAAATTATTTTAGTTGATAAAAATTACTTAAGACCTTTAGACGTAAATACATTATTAGGTAATGCTGCAAAAGCACGAAGAGAGTTGAAATGGAAACCCCAAATAAATATTCATACACTTATTGATGAAATGATAACAGATGAATTGAATATTTTAAGTAATGATCAATAAAAAAAGCAAAATTTTTATTGCTGGTCACAGAGGTATGGTCGGCTCTGCAGTATTAAGAAAATTAAAAAGCAAAGGTTTCTCAAAAATAATTTGTTCTGAAAAAAAAAATTTAAATTTACTTAACCAAAATAAAGTATTTGAATTTTTAAAAAAGAAAAAACCAGATTTGGTAATTATTGCGGCTGCAAGGGTAGGGGGAATTCTTGCTAACGCTACTTTAAAACACAAATTTATTTATGAAAATTTACAGATACAAAATAATTTGATACATGGATCTTACCAAGCGAAAATTAAAAATTTAATCTTTTTGGGATCAAGTTGCATCTATCCAAAATTTTGTAAACAACCAATGAAGGAAAGTTATATATTAAGTGGCAAACTTGAGGAGACCAACGATGCTTATGGAATAGCAAAAATTGCCGGTATCATGATGTGTCATAACTACTCAAAAAATTATAAAATAAATTATCAATCATTAATGCCCCCCAATTTATATGGACCTGGAGACAACTATAATTTGAAAAGCTCCCACTTTTTTCCAGCTCTTTTAAAAAAAGTATATTTAGCAAAACTTCAAAGAAAAAAACATATTATTCTTTGGGGTTCAGGTAAGCCTAGAAGAGAACTTATGTTTGTTGATGATTTTGCAGAGGCACTAATTTACTTTATGAATAAAAAAATAAAAGAACCCTTTATAAATATTGGAAATGGAAAAGATTTTACAATTGAGTGGTATGCAAAATACATTATGAAAAGATTAAATGTAAAATTAAAAATTATTTTCAATAAAAAGAGATCTGACGGAATGCCAAAAAAGTGTTTGGATATTACTCTTGCAAAAAAGTATGGATGGAAACCGACTAATGATTTAGACAAAGGTTTTGATGCTACGCTTAAAGATTTTGTAAAAAATAGATAAATTCAACTTAAAATTATCATTTACAACTAATTAATTTTAAGTATAAGACTTATGCCTGGTGATTATTGCGAAGGTGTAATACCCGATCCCATTCCGAACTCGGTAGTCAAGCCCTTCTGCGCCGATGGTACTTTGTCTTAAGACATGGAAGAGTAGGACGTTGCCAGGCTTATAAATTATGAAAATAAAAAGTTCCCTTAAATCTTTAAAAAAAAGAGATCTTAATTCAAAGCTAGTTAAGAGGAGAGGAAGAGTATACATAATTAATAAAAAAAACCCAAAATTTAAAGCTAGACAGAAGTAATTTATGGATAACGAAAACCATAAAAAAACATGGGATAACTTTACAAAGTTTGTTCTTTGGGGGACAATTTCAGTCATTGTCATTTTAACACTTCTAGCTATTTTCTTACTATAATAAAAATGATTGTGGGATCCATTAACGAGGATAGAAATATTGAGAGTAGAGTTGCAATTACTCCAGAAAACGTAAAAAAATTTCTTGGATTGGGCTTTAAAGTATTAATAGAGAAAAATTACGCAGGACACCTTGGAATAGACGACGATGAATATGTCTCTTCAGGTGCAGAAATATCCGAAGATAAAAAAAAAATTTTGACTAATTCTAATTTCATACTCCAATTTAATTTGCCATCTGAAGAAAACTTAAATTCTTTAAAAGAAAATCAAAATTTAATCGGCGTATTCAATCCTTATACTAATAAAGAAATTATCTCAGTCTTATCAAAAAAGAAAATCAATGTATTTTCATTAGAATTGTTACCAAGAATTACAAGAGCCCAATCGATGGACATTCTTTCATCACAAGCCAATTTAGCTGGATACAAAGCTGTTGTAGAAGCTTTTGCAAATTTTAAAAAAGCGGTCCCAATGATGATGACAGCAGCAGGAACAATACCAGCGGCAAAAATTTTAGTTGTAGGCGCAGGTGTTGCAGGATTACAAGCGATCGCAACTGCAAAAAGAATGGGTGGTATAGTTTTTGCAACAGATGTAAGGATGTCATCCAAAGAACAAGTTGAAAGTTTGGGAGGCAAATTTTTAAATGTAGAAGGTGCAGAAAATCTTGAAACCTCAGGTGGATACGCTAAAGAAACTTCGGATGAATTTAAGAAAAAGCAAGAAGATCTTCTTTTTGAAACATTGAAAAAAATAGATATTGTTATTTGCACAGCGTTAATACCTGGTAAAAAAGCTCCCGTGATTATTAAAGAAAGCATGATTCAAAACATGCAACCAGGCTCTGTGATTTATGATTTAGCAGCTGTTCAAGGTGGAAACACTGCAGTAACTAAGGCTGATGAAGTAGTGGATTTAAATGGTGTAAAGATTATGGGTGAAAAAAACATATTAAACAAACTTCCAGTCTCAGCCTCAAACTTATATTCAAAAAATATATTTAATTTTGTATCAAATCTTTATGATAAAGAAAAAAAGAGTGTTAATATTAATTTAGAGGATGAAATAATTAAAGAAACATTGGTAAAGTAATTATGGAAATAGACCCATTTATTTTTAGATTAAGTATATTTATATTATCAATCTTTGTTGGTTACTATGTTGTATGGAGCGTCACTCCTTCATTACATACTCCTTTAATGTCAGTAACTAACGCGATATCCTCAGTAATTATAGTTGGAGCTATTATTGCCTCATTGGCAGGTACAAATTTAAGTGTTTTCAATCAATCTAGTATATTTGGATTTTTAGCTATTGTATTGGCAGCAATAAATATTTTTGGTGGATTTCTGGTAACGCAAAGAATGTTGGCAATGTACAAAAAAAAAAAGAAAGATAAAAAATGATCTCTGCAAATTTACTAGCAATATTCTATCTTATCTCAGGAATTCTGTTTATTTTAGCTCTAAGAGGCTTGTCTTCTCCAGAAACTTCAAGACAAGGTAATTTATTCGGAATAATTGGAATGGCAATCGCTGTAACTGTTACGTTTCTTTCCATAGATAATTTCTCAAGTGGATTTTTTTATGTCATACTTTTCTTGCTTATTGGGGGTTCAATAGGTGCTTTCATTGCATTTAAAATTCCTATGACTGCAATGCCAGAATTGGTGGCTGGTTTTCATAGTTTGGTGGGGTTAGCTGCAGTTTTTGTTGCCATTTCTGCTTTTATAAGTCCTGAAGTTTTTAATTTAGGTACTTCCGGAAATATTAAACTTGCTAGTCTTATCGAAATGTCGATAGGAGCGGCTGTTGGAGCAATTACTTTTTCAGGATCAATAATAGCTTTTCTCAAATTGAGAGGCTTGATGTCAGGGTCTCCAATAACTTTTCCAGGACAACATATATTGAACTTATTAATTTTGATTTCTATAATTATTCTTACATATTTTTTATGTTTAAATCAGTCTTCTAATTTTTTCTGGTCATTAATTGCAATCTCCTTTCTTGTCGGTTTTTTATTAATCATTCCAATAGGTGGCGCAGATATGCCAGTAGTAATTTCAATGCTAAATTCTTATTCAGGCTGGGCTGCAGCTGGAATAGGTTTTACCTTAGAAAATACTGCCTTAATAATCACTGGTGCTTTAGTGGGTTCCTCGGGTGCAATATTATCTTACATAATGTGCAAGGGTATGAATAGATCATTTTTTAATGTGATACTCGGAGGATTTGGAGGAACGGATCAAACTTTAAGCAAGACAAGTAAAGAGCAAAAGCCAGTTAAAAGTGGAAATGCAGATGATGCAGCTTTTTTAATGAAAAATGCATCATCAGTTATAATTGTTCCTGGATACGGGATGGCTGTTGCTCAAGCACAGCACGCGTTAAGAGAAATGGTAGACTCTCTAAAAAAGAATGGTGTTAAAGTTTCATACGCGATTCATCCTGTTGCAGGCAGAATGCCAGGGCACATGAATGTTTTGTTAGCTGAAGCAAACGTTCCTTATGATGAAGTATTTGAATTAGAAGAGATTAATAATGATTTTGCAAATTGCGACGTGGCCTATGTAATAGGGGCAAACGATGTTACAAACCCAGTTGCTAAAACAGATCCCCAAAGTCCAATATATGGCATGCCTGTGCTTGACGTTGAAAAAAGTAAGTCTGTTTTATTTGTGAAAAGAAGTTTATCACCAGGTTATGCAGGTATAGACAACGATCTGTTTTATAGAGATAATACTTTAATGTTATTTGCAGATGCAAAAAAAATGACAGAAGATATAATTAAGAATTTATAATTTGACAAAAATATTTTGTGATATCGCCGACATAAATCTAATCAAAAAATTTGATAGAAAGAAAATTGTTAAGGGTTTTACAACCAACCCATCTTTAATGAGAAAAGCAGGAGCAAAAGACTATCAGAATTATTCAAAAAAAATTTTAGGAGTAACAAAAAAACCAATTTCCTTTGAAGTATTTGCAGACAATCATGACGAAATGATAAAACAAGGAAGAAAAATTTCCAAGTGGGGAAAAAATGTATTTGTTAAAGTACCTTATTCGAATACAAAAGGTAAATTTTCTGGGAAAGTAATTAAAGTTTTAAATTCAAATAAAATAAAACTTAACATTACTGCTGTTTACAACGCAACACAAACTCAAAAGATTTTAAATAATATAGATAAAAAAACTAAGGTAATAATATCTATATTTGCTGGGAGAATGGCTGATGCAGGAAAAAATCCATTACCTGAATTTAAAAAAAGTTTAAAAATTTCAAAAAAATTTAAAAATGTTGAAATATTGTGGGCAAGTACAAGAGAAGCATACAATCTTTTACAGGCAAAAAAATTGGGTTGCCAAATAATAACAGTGCCTCCAAAAATAATTGAAACAATAGAAAATTTTGGAAAAACTTTTGATAAACTTACAAAGGATACAGTTAAAGGTTTTCTAATCGACAGCAAGAAGTCAAGATTTAAAATTTAATTGGTTGCGGGGGACGGATTTGAACCGCCGACCTTCAGGTTATGAGCCTGACGAGCTACCAGACTGCTCCACCCCGCGATATTAAATTCTGTTTTTAAGTTTGTTAAGTTTTTTAACTCTTTTAATATTCTCTTGCAGGATTCTTTTTTTTTTTTCAGATGGTTTTTCGTAGGTATTTTTAAGTTTGACTATCTTAAAAAAACCGTCTCTTTGGAGTTTTCTCTTTAAAACTCTCAAAGCTTGTTCAACATTATTGTCTTTTACGTCTATTTTAATAACATCCTCCAAAAAAAAAGTTTAAATAACACTTATAAAATTTCATGTCTATTAGTTTTTTTAAGAATTTTGACTTTGACTTGCTTTTAAAGCCTTCTCTTTTAATTTTTTTTCTCTCTTAATACGTCTTTCTGCTTTTTCACTTGCGTCGATAAGGTCTTTTTGAGTGAATAAATTCATCGCAACAGGGTCTTTTGCGTTTAAATTATTATAATTCCAGTAACTTTTATTTCTGATAGATACAACTGAGTTTTTTGTTATACCAACAAGTTTAGCTATTTGAGAGTCCTTTAATTGCGGATAGCTTTTAATCAACCATAAAACAGAGTCTGGTTTATCCTGCCTTTTTGACAAAGGAACATATTTCTTGATTTTCTTTTCATCAGATGTAATTTCCACATCAGTATTAGTAATTTTTAAAGATCTATTTTGATCTTTGCTAGACAATTCTATTTCGTCTTTAGTCAGTTGTCCTGATGTGATAGGATTATAAGCTTTAATACCTTTTGCTACCTCTCCATCTGCGATACCTTGAACTTCTACCTCGTGGAGGTTACAAAAATCTGCAATTTGTTTGAATGTTAAAGTTGTGTTTTCTACAAGCCAAACAGCTGTTGCCATCGGCATTAATGGCGTTTGTGTCATTTTATTTACTCTTAGATTTAAAGTTTTGGAATTTCTTGTTGAATCTGCTTACTCTTCCTTTATCTAGTAACTTTTGCTTACCACCCGTCCACGCTGAATGAGATTTTGGATCAATTTCTAATTTTAAAACCTCTCCTTCAGAGCCCCATGTAGACTTAGTTTCAAATTGAGATCCATCTGTCATCTCTACTTTAATAGTATGATAGTTTGGATGAATTTTTTTTTTCATAGGTGAACTTATAGCAAATGAAAATTATAAAACAATTAAAACATAGAAATTTTGTTATTAATTTCCTTTTCAATACTTTGGTTGGATGCAATTAAGCTGATATTTTCAGTTTTTTTTAAATCTATATCACTTAAAACTCCACCAGCCTCTCTTACTAATATTGAGCCTGCTGCAATGTCCCATAAACTTAAATTTTTGTGAAAACTTCCATCAAATCTTCCACATGATACGTATGCAAGATCTAAAGCTGCACTACCCGTAATTCGAATTGTTAAACCGTCTGAAAAAATCTTTTTACTATTAGATGAGAATAAACATTCAGAA
Source organism: uncultured Pelagibacteraceae bacterium (assembly GCA_902562205.1). Lineage (GTDB taxonomy): Bacteria > Pseudomonadota > Alphaproteobacteria > Pelagibacterales > Pelagibacteraceae > Pelagibacter. Next base: position 133,552 of record CACESO010000001.1, read on the forward strand.
ATTTCTCTTTTTCTTGAAACTCTTATACTTTTATTATTCATGTATGCACCAGAATTTTTCTCTGCATAATAAATTTCGTCTTTAATAGGATCAAATATTACACCAGAAACAATTTCATTATCTAAAACTAAGCCAACTGAAATACAGAAATGGGGTATGCCATTTATAAAATTTGTTGTGCCATCTATTGGGTCTATAACCCAGAAGTTTTCTTTATCTTCATTTTTAATGAAACCACTTTCCTCAGTTAAAAAAGAATATTTTTTCTTTGATTTAGATAGTTCATTAACCAACATATCTTCAACTTTTCTATCTGAATTTGTGACAAAATTTTTTGGCCCCTTTATTGAAACTTGAAGTTTTTCAACTTCTCCAAAGTCTCTTATCAATACTTTAGAAACTTTTTCACAAGACTTTATCATTAAATTTAGGTTTGGAGAAATTGAGTTCATGTTTATAATTTTTTTATATACTCAATTGTTCTTGTATCTACTAGTATTTCGTCCCCACTTTCTATAAATGGTGGAACTTGAATTTTTATATCATTTTCTAAAATTGCAGGTTTGTAAGATGATGAGACAGTTTGACCTTTTAACGCAACATCGGTTGATTTTATTTTAAATTGCACCTGATTTGGTAACTCAATACTTATAGCTTTATCTTCATGAAATATCAGATCGACATTTAAGTTTTCTTTTAGTAGTTTGCCTTTTTCTCCTATTATGTCTTTTTTAACATCTACTTGTTCAAAATTTTTTTGATTTATAAAGTAATAATTTATTTCATCATCATACAAATAATTAAATTCAATTTTCTCTATACTTGCTTTTTCTATCGTATCGTTAGACCTGAACCTCTCATTTAGCTTTGTATTTTTGTTTATACTTTTCATCTCAACTTGGCAAAAGGCTCCTCCCTTACCAGGTTTGACGTGTTGAGTTTTTAAGATTTCCCAAAGATCATCTTTGTATTCAATCAACATTCCAACTTTAATTTCATTAGCATTTATTTTCATAAAAATTCTTTAATTGCTTTTGCTGGTTTTTTATCCCAAATGCCTCCTGAGATAGCTAAAAAGTCTGGTTTATGCAACAGAAGTTTTCTAAAATTTTTATCAGTTATTCCTCCAATTATAACAACAGGTATTTTTGTGAATCTTTTAGCCCAAGATATTAAACTTGGTTTTGCAATGTAATTTACTTTTTTCGTTTTTGATTTGAAAAAAGCACCTATAGCAATATAATTTGCACCATCTTTAATAGCATGTCTAATCAATTTTTTGGAATTATGACACGTGATACCAATAATTTTTTTTTTTAATTTTTTTCTTGCCACTTGAATGACCATATCATTTTGTCCCAAATGACAACCATCTGCACCAATTTTTTTTGCCAGATAAGGATCATCATTTATTATTAATTTTACCCCATACTTTTTACAAATTTTTTTTATTTTTATTCCAATTTTTTTTTTCTCTATTAAAGAATACTTTTTTAGTCTTAATTGAAAAAAACTTACTAAATTCGAACTGAGAACAATTTTTAAATTGGTATAAAAACTCTTATTTATTTTGTTTGGTGAAATTAAATAGATAAACTTTTTTTTATCGACTCTCAATTTCTTTAGACCATTTCCCTTGAGCAGCAAGAGTATTCATTTTTGCTCTGTGGTTAAATACTTTTTGGGTTCCCTCAATATCTTTTATATTCTTAGACCAAAATTTAAGAGCACCTTGCTGCAATGCTCGTCCGTAAGAGTAACTCATTATAAAACCAGTCTTATTAAATTTATTTATCAAATTTAAATTTTCTGTCGCCTCCAGTTCTGACTGTCCACCAGATAAAAAAGCTATACCAGGAACCTCTGAGGGCACAGAACTTTTTAAGCAATCCAAGGTTAATTTTGCTACCTCTTCATTAGAGATTTTTTCCTTTGATTTATTTCCAGCTAGAATCATATTTGGTTTTAATATTACTCCTTTTAAATCAACCTTATGAAGAATAAGCTCCTCAAAACACTTCTTAATGACCTCGGAGGTTTTTTGAAAACACTCTTTAGCTGAATGATCTCCATCCATTAAAACCTCTGGTTCAACAATCGGTACCATATTACATTCTTGCACTAATGCGGAATATCTAGCTAACGCGTGTGCATTAGAATGAATAGATAATTTGCTCGGGAAATCTTTTGATATATTGTAAACACCTCTCCATTTGGTGAACTTTGCTCCAAGTTTAAAATATTCCTTTAATCTGCCCCTTAAACCGTCTAAGCCTTCTGTAATTTTTTCATTTGGTGACCCGGCTAAACTTTTTGCACCGGTATCTACTTTGATTCCTGCACAAGATCCCATACCCTCAATTAATTCTGGTATCTTTTTTTTTTTTGAAGATGTCTGCTTAATTGTTTCGTCATACAATATGACTCCACCAATACAATTTTTCATTTCTGATGAACAAAAAAGAGTTTCTCTAAAAAGTAATCTATTTTCCTGGGTTGAGGGCACGCCCACACCATCAAGCCTTTTGGTCATTGTTCCCGTGCTTTCATCTGCAGCCAGAATTCCTTTACCATTTTCAAGAATTTGATTTACGATATTATTTAGATCAGACATATTAATTTAGAGCTTTTATACCAGGAAGTTCCTTCCCTTCAAGATATTCTAAAAAAGCTCCACCAGCAGTTGAAACAAAATTAAAATCATTTATTGCATTTATCTGATTTAACACTGCAATAGTATCCCCACCTCCTGCAACAGAATAAATTGAATTATCTTTATTTTTTTTAATAATCATCTTTGCTATTTCATAACTTCCTAAAGCAAAATTTGGATTTTCAAAATAACCTGCTGGACCATTCCACAAAACAGTTTTACTATTTTCAATAATATCTCTGATTTTTTTTAAAGTTTTAGGGCCAATATCGAGAATTAAATCATCGTCTGATATTTCAGTTAAGTCTTTAATTTGAGATTTGTCATCCATGCTTTTTCCAATTTTGACATCCTTTGGATAAATTATTGAACATGAGTGATCATTAGAGATTTTAAAAATGTTTTCTATTTCATTTTCACAATTATCTTCTTTAATTGATTTTCCTATCGAATTTCCTTTATAGTTTAAAATGTTGTTTGCCATTCCACCAACAACAATAATGTTATCAAATTTTGGGATTAAATTTTTAATTAAATTAATCTTAGTTGAAATTTTTGATCCTCCAATTATACATGTAACTGGTGTTTTTATTTCACTCGTTACTTTCTTGAGAGCATTTATTTCAGTTTCTAATTGTAACCCTGCAAAAGATGGCAAAAATTCAGTAATTTTACTAATTGAGGCATGAGCTCTGTGTGAGCAAGAAAAAGCATCATTTACATAGAGATCCGCAAGACTCGCCAATTGTTTTGAAAAATTTGTGTCATTTTCTTCTTCTTCTTCATAAAACCTGATATTCTCTAAAAATATTATCTGGCCATCGAAATTTTTAAATAATTTATCTTTTTTAATCTCAAAGATATTTTCATTAATGAGTTTGATTTTTTGATTTATTTTGCTCTCTAAATTTTCACAAATTGGTTTCAAGGAAAGTTCTTTGTTTACTTTTCCCTTAGGCCTCCCAATGTGTGAAATTATAACTATCTTACAATTTTTTTTTATTAAAAAATTAATTACAGGCAAGATCTTATCAATTCTTGTTTGATCTGTGATAACTCCATTTTTTAATGGAACATTTAAATCCAATCTTAATAATATTATCTTTTGATTAATATTTTCTTGATCTTTAATATTGTTCATTAAGAAATTTTATGAAGATACGCCGCAATATCACACATTCTATTTGAAAAACCCCACTCATTGTCATACCAAGCAGAAATTTTGCCCATATTTTTACCTATAACATTTGTTAATGATGCATCTACTATAGAGGAAGCTGGGTTGTGATTAAAATCAATTGAAACAAGTTTTTCTTCTGTGATTTCTAAAACTTTAATTTTCTGTTTCTTGTTGAAGTTTTCAAAGGCAGAATTAATTTTTTCAATTGAAAGATCTTTTTTGGAGCAAAATATTAATTCAATTAAAGAAACGTTTGGGGTTGGTATTCTCATTGCTACACCCTCCAGCTTTCCTTTTAAAGAAGGTATAATTTCACCAATCGCTTTTGAGGCACCAGTCGAGGTTGGTACTATTGATTGACTAGCTGTTCTTGCTCTTCTTATATCTTTATGAGAATTATCTAAAATCCTTTGATCAGTTGTAAAAGAATGAATTGTAGTCATAAAACCTTTTTCAATTTCAAAATTTTCATTTAAAACATGGGCAACTGGCGCAAGACAATTAGTTGTACATGATGCAGCAGATATAATTCTATCTTCCTTCTTAAGTTCTTTTTCGTTAACTCCAAACACTATTGTCTTATCAGCATTTTTGCATGGAGCTGAAACAATAATTTTTTTTGCTCCATTACTTAAATGAGGGATTAATTTTTCTTTAGAATTAAATTTACCAGTGCATTCAAGTACAAAATCAACATCATTGTCTTTCCAATTAATTTCTTCCAGTTTATCTTTTTGTGAATAAAAAATTTTATTACCATTAATATTTAAATGATTTTTTTCTATTGATATGTCAGCATTGAATTTTCCGTGAATACTATCTCTTTTCAGTAAAGCACAAGCAGTCTCAATATTAGCTCTATTATTAATATGTTGAATTTTTAGGTTAGAATGCTTCTCTTCAAATATTGATCGAACCACCATTCTGCCAATTCTTCCTAAACCGTTTATTCCAATTTTAGTTTTCATAAATTTTTTTTTATTTTTTGTACAATATTTTCAACATCTAATTCAAAGTGTTTATAAATATCTTTATAAGGTGCGCTCTTACCAAAATTATCTATTCCTAAATTTAATCCACTGGTTCCTGTATATTTTTTCCAATAACTAGTTTCCGATGCTTCTATAGAAACTTTGAGCGTATCTTGTTGCAAAATATCTTTTTTATAGTCGTTGTTTTGACTATCAAATATTTCATGGCATGGCATTGATATAACTTTTGAATAGATATTTTCTGTGGCTAATTTATGACATACTTTTATTGCGAGATCAGTTTCAGAGCCTGTCGCTAATAGAGTTACCTTAAGATTATCTCCATTTCTTAAAATTTCATAAGCTCCTTTAGAGCAAAGATTGTTAGTGATCACCTCTTTTCTTACAGGTTCTATTTTTTGTCTTGTTAGAGCGATTACACTTGGTTTATTTTTACATTCTAAAGCCAACTGCCAACATTCAAAAGTTTCAATGGTATCGGATGGTCTAAATACATTTAAGTTTGGTATAGATCTCAACATTGCAAGCTGTTCAACAGGTTGATGGGTTGGACCGTCTTCTCCAAGACCAATTGAATCATGGGTTAAAACATAAATAACCCTTTGGCCCATCATTGCAGCCAATCTGATAGAAGGCTTGCAATAATCACTAAATATTAAAAAAGTTCCACCATATGGAATAAGATTACTATGCAATGAGATTCCATTCATAATTCCACACATTGCGTGCTCTCTTACTCCGTAATGAATATAATTTCCCCCAAAATTTCCTGGCTTAATTATTTTATGATTTTTTGTTTTTGTATTATTTGAACCTGCAAGATCAGCCGACCCACCGATTAAATTTGGTAATTTTGAAACTATATCTAAAAATTTTTCTGAGGATTTCCTAGTTGCAATTGGTTCTAGTGATTTTAAATAATTATTTTTTACTTGCTCTATTTCACTTGTAATCTCATCGTTAAAAATATTGAATTCAGGCTCGTAAGATTTATTTTTTTCTGCTTTTGAAGAGGCGTTTTCTCCAATTTTTCTCCATTCACTTAAAATTTTTTCAGGAATCTTAAAAGGCTCGTAACTCCATTTTAATTTTTTCCTTACTAGCTTTACCTCATCGGTACCTAGCGGGCTTCCATGCGATGATGCTTTGCCACTTTTATTTGGTGAGCCATAACCAATTGTAGTCTTACAAGAAATAGCAAATGGTTTTTTTGAATTTTGAGCTTTTTTTAATGCAGTAAAAATTTGTTTATCATTATGACCGTCTATTTCTAAATAGTCCCAACCATAACTCTCAAATCTTTTTTTTGTATTATCAGAAACAGCAAGATTAGTAGGGCCATCAATCGAAATTGAATTATTATCAAAAAGAAGTATCAAATTTTTTAATTTTATATGACCCGCAAAACTTAAGGCTTCATGGCTTATTCCTTCCATAAGGCATCCATCACCTGCCAAGACATAAGTTTTATGATCTATCTTTTTTTTTCCTAACCTCTTTTTTAATATTTCTTCAGCAAGCGCAAAACCCACAGCATTTGATATACCTTGTCCTAACGGTCCAGTCGTAGTCTCTATCCCTGAATTAGAATGATATTCAGGATGTCCGGCACAAATACAATCAAGTTTTCTAAAGTTTTTAATGTCATCTATAGAAACACTTTTGTAACCAGTTAAATATAAAAGTGAGTAAAGAAGCATAGACCCATGCCCAGCAGAAAGAACGAACCTATCTCTATTAAACCAACTAGGATCTTTAGGATTAAATCGTAAAAAGTTTTTAAATAAAACTGTAGCAACATCAGCCATTCCCATTGGCATTCCAGGATGACCAGAATTCGCTGCTTCAACAGCATCTAAAGATAGAAATCTCACAGCATTAGCTAAATCTTTATGTTTTGTTTTCAAAAATATTCCTATCTAGACTAAGAGACTCATTAATATATAATTATATATATATGAAATATATCAGCGAAAAAGAAAAAAAACTTGAAGACGCACTTAAGAAATTAAAAAAACTTGATCTAAAAAATGACCAGATATCTGGAGACATTAAAGAATTAGTTGATCAAAAAAATCAATTAGAAATTGAAAAAAATGAATTGGAAAAAAAATACAAAAATTTAAGTGATGAATACGGCAATCTTCAAGTCAAAATCAAACAAATGATGGTTGAAAAAAAAGAAGATAGAGTGAAAAGATTAGAGTTTGACGAAAAAATTGATGAATTAAATCAAGAAACAGATACTTTACTTGATGAGATTGAAAAATGGCAAATGTAAACATTAAATTTAATGGAAAAGACTTCCTACTTTCATGTGAAGATGGTCAAGAGGATCATCTTGAAGAGCTAGCAGCAAATTTAAACGATAAATTTGAAAAATTAAAAAATGACTTAGGAAACATTGGTGAAAATAAATTATTATTGATTACTGCTATTAAAGTGATGGATGAGTATTTTGATACCAAAAAAAATGTTGAGAAAAAAAAGCTAGAATTGACTAATCTCACTGAAAAATTTAAAGAATTGAAATCTCTTGTGTACAGCTACAAGGATGAAAAAGAAGATGAAGCAACTAAATTGAATAATGATATCAACAACTTGCAAAAAGAGCTTGATAAAATAAACAATAATTATGATCAATTAATTTCTAACACTGCAAAAGAAATAGAGGAATTTGTTGAACGAGTTAATCTTAAAAATTAGATTTAGTAGTGAACAAATTTCAATTAAGAAAAAAAATATCTAAAATTCGATTAAAATTTGCCAAAAAAAAAATCACAGTAAATTCTGAGGCAATAATCAAATTGATTGAGCAGAAATCTTCTAACAAAAGAGTTGGATTGTATTATCCATTTGGCGACGAGTTGTCCACCTTGGAATTAATGGATAAATTGGCTAAAAAAAATTTTATAATTGCTTTACCTATAATTAATAATAAGTTTGAAATGTCTTTTTATAGTTGGACTCCTAATGAGCCTTTAACAATTAATAGATATGGCATCTTAGAGCCTTTAAAAGGAAAAAAAATAATTCCCTCTTCATTAATAATTCCAATGTTAGCTTTTGACTCAAACTTGAACAGACTTGGTTATGGGGGAGGTTTTTATGACAGATTTATTCAAAAAATTGAGAAACAAAATAACTGTGTTAAAATCGGACTTGCTCTTTCTTGTCAAAAAATTAATAAAGTTCCAGTTGATAAATATGATAAAAAAATGGATTTCATAATTACTGAAAAAAGAATTTATAAATGAAAATTTTATTTTTAGGCGACATTGTAGGACCATCGGGTTGCATGGTTGTAAAAAAACACCTTAAAAAAATAGTTGAGGAAAATAAAATAAATTTTGTAATAGCAAATGGTGAAAACGCAGCTCATAACGGAGTAGGTATCACAAAAGATGTTCTAGACAATCTAATTAAATTTGGAGTAAATGTACTCACAACTGGAAATCATGTTTGGGATCATAAAGAAACTCTAAAACTTGTTGAGGATGATAATAGACTTCTTAGACCATTTAATTTAATTGGAATATCTCCAGGAAAAGGATTTGAAATTTATCAAGCATCAAAAAACTTTAAAATAGGTGTGCTAAATTTAATGGGAAATGTTTTCATGAGGAAAAGTGAAGATGTTTTTAAAACAGCTGAAAATTTTCAAAAAAAATACCAACTAAAAAAAGATTATGACTTTTTAGTAGTCGACTTGCATTGTGAAACTACTTCAGAAAAAATGGCAATGGGACATTTATTTGATAGTAAAGCAACTTTAGTTACTGGTACTCACACGCATATTCCAACAAATGACGCAAGAGTTTTAAAAGGCGGGACTGCGTATATCACTGACTCAGGTATGTGTGGTGACTACGACTCAGTAATTGGGATGAATAAAGAAAACTCACTTAAAAGATTCTTTAAACAAGATTCTGAAAAACATTATCCATCTTTGGGGGATGGTTCTTTATCGGGTGTTATGGTAGATTGTGATGAAGCTTCAGGACTAGCTAAAAATATTAATAGTATAATTGTTGGGGGTGTTTTAAATAACTCAAAATAATATGGCAGGACATTCTCATTGGGCTGGTATAAAACATAAAAAAGGTAGAGCAGATAAAGAAAGGTCGAAGATTTTCTCGAAACTTTCAAGAGAGATTACTGTAGCTGCCAAACTTGGAGATAAAGATCCTTTAATGAACCCGAGACTTAGATCTGCTATTCAAGCAGCAAGATCTTCAAATATGCCAAAAGATAACATCGAGAGAGCCATTGATAAATCGAAATCATTAAATCAATCAAATTTTGAAAAGATAAGATACGAAGGTTTTGGCAAAGATAAAGTTGCTATAATTGTTGAAGCACTTACAGATAACAAAAATAGAACTGCCTCAAAATTAAGAACAATTTTTCAAAAAAATGGTGGTAATTTGGGTACCCAAGGTTCTGCAGCTCACAATTTTAAACAAATTGGTGTAATTAGAATAGACATAAATGAAATTAAAGACGATAAAATTTTTGAACTAGCAATTGATGCTGGTGCAGATGAATGCTTTTCATTTAAAAATTTTCATGAGATACATTGCAGTTTTGAAGATATTTATTCTATAAAAAAAAAAATTGAGTCTCATGTTGAAAATTTTATATCTACAGATATTGAGTGGATTCCACTAAACAAGGTTTACAGCGAAGGTGAGAATAAAGAAGACATAAAAAAACTTATAGAATTATTAGATGATGAAGATGATGTTCAAAGGGTTTACTCGAATTTTAGGGAAGATGATTAAGCAATGTTAATAATTGGAATAGATCCTGGAATTAATGGTGCTATATGCTTATTCAAAGATGGAAAGATAGTGGATGTATTTGAAATGCCTAAAATGGCTATAGGAAAAAAAAACAAATCACAAGTAAATGCTTCTCAAATATTTAACGAAATTCAAAAAGCTGTAGAAGGAGAAGATAAAACGAAAGTAATAGCTGTGATCGAACAAGTTTCTGCAATGCCAGGACAAGGAGTTACTAGCATGTTTAATTTTGGACAGTCTTTTGGAGTGTTGAAAGGAATTTTTTCTGCAATGCAAATTCCAATGGACTTTGTTTCACCAGTTAAATGGAAAAAGTTCTTTAATTTGATAAATACAAACAAAGACGCTAGCAGGACAAAAGCTATTGAAATTTATCCATACTTTTCGTCAAAATTGTCAAAAAAAAAAGATGCTAATAAAGCGGATGCGATACTAATTTCTAGTTTTTATTACCAAAACGCTAAATATTAGATTTATTTGATCTTTCAGGTCAAATTGATGACACATTTTAGTGTGAAAGATTTTTTATGGAAGCCGATATAGCATCACAATCTGTTGGACTAGGAAGTTCTGTAGACTTCTCTTTATGGAGCCTGTTTATTAGAGCAGACATAATTGTAAAATCAGTTATTGTTTTGTTAATTGCAGCATCAATTTACACTTGGGCAATAATTATAGAAAAATTTAAGTTATTTAAAAAAATAAATTTATCAACCCAAGAGTTTGAAGAAAAATTTTGGAAATCAAGATCTGCCGAAAGTTTCTATAATAATTTACCTGCAAATATTGATGACCCAATGTCAAATGTTTTTAAAAAGACCATGCAAGTTGTTCTTAAATCAAGATCTAGAAGTAATTTAAATGAAAAACTTTCAGGTTTATTAGAGTCTAATATAGAAAATGAAGTCAATAAGCTTGAAAAAAATTATTCATTTTTAGCCACAGTAGGTTCAACAGCACCGTTTATTGGTTTGTTCGGAACAGTTTGGGGAATTATGAATTCTTTTCAGTCAATTGCAGTTTCAAGAAACACAAGTTTGGCTATTGTCGCGCCAGGTATTGCAGAGGCATTATTTGCAACAGCTCTCGGTCTCTTAGCAGCCATACCTGCGGTTGTAGCTTATAACAAATTTAATAACGACTCAAAAAAATATTCTCAAAGATTAGAAAATTTTGCCAAAAGATTTATCTCTACTATTTAACTAATGGCTTTTAATTTAAAAAATAAATCTAAAGATCCAATAAGTGAAATAAATGTAACACCATTTGTTGATGTTATGTTGGTTCTTTTAATTGTTTTTATGGTCACAGCACCACTATTGACAGTTGGTGTTCAAGTAGATTTACCAGAAAGTTCAGCTGACTCTCTTCCTGAGGAACAAGAACCATTAACTTTAAGTATAAATTCAAAAGGGGAGATTTTTATTCAAGAGTCTAAAGTTGAGTTTGATAACGTAATTGCTAAAATATTAGCTGTTTCAAAAAACAGAACAGACACAAGAATATATGTAAGAGGCGACAAGACAATCAATTATGGAAGAGTTTTAGAAGTTATGGGTATGCTTTCAGGTTCAGGATTTACAAAAGTAGCCCTTATTTCAGAGCCTTACAAAGAGAGGTGATCGATAGTGGCTAATAATATAATTATATCATCTTTATTACATTTATTTCTTATAATTATAACAGCGCTGAGTCTTCCTTTTTTAGCAAAAAAACCAATAGATCTTCCACCGATTATTTCCATAGAACTTATTCAAATAACTGACAAAACATCTATACCTTATGCTCCTAAAGCGAAAAAGATTATTGAGGAAATAAAGAAGAAAGAAAAAGAAAAACTTGTTTCTGAGCAAGCACCCCCAAAAAAAGTTAAAAAAGAAAAACCAGATGCAATACCACTACCAGATCAACAAAAAAATATTGTAAAAAAACCAGAAGAGGATAAACAAAATCCAGAAAAAATCGATGATGAAATTAAACAAGTTTCAGAATTTGAGAAAGAAGAATTATTTGATCCAAACAATATTGCTGCGTTAATTGATAAATCAAAAGAGGAAACTGCAGAGATGATTAAAAGTGATAATAAAATAACTCAATCACAGAGAAAAAGTGTTATTTCTTCTGGATTGACCTTAAATGAGGAAGATGCGCTTAAAGCTCAAATATTTGGATGCTGGAGTATCCCACTCGGTTTGCCTTACAATGAAAATCTTCTTGTAAGGATTAAACTAAATTTAAAACCCGATGGTACCATTATAAATTCTGAAATTCTTGACCATGCTCGAATGAATAAACCTGGACAAGGATTTTATAAAGTTTTGGCAGAAAGTGCTCTTAGAGCAATTAGGTTATGTCAGCCTTTGAGAGTTCCAACTACTGGTTATGAGAGATGGAAAGAAATTCAACTAAATTTTGACGCTAGGGAGATGCTTCAAGGATGAAAAAAATAATTTTTTTAATATATGTCTGCCTCTTTATTTTTAATTGGGGCAAGGCTTGGTCTCTTATAGAAGTAGACATTACAAGAGGTAATTTAAATCCCTTGCCGTTAGCGGTATCGCCATTATCCGTTGATCAAAATTCGAGAGAAAAATTTAAAGATTTGTTAAAACTTGACGATATAGGTTTAGAAATTTCAAAAGTTGTTGAAAATAATTTAAGACAGTCAGGATTATTTAATCCGTTAGATCAGAAGGCTTTTCTACAAAAACCAGATATTGCTCATATAAAACCGAGATTTGAAGATTGGGCGTTAATCAAAGCTCAAGCCTTAATAACTGGAGAAGTAAAGATAGTTGAAGAAAAACTAAGAGTTGAATTCAGATTATGGGATGTATTAGCTGGTAAAGAAATTATGGCATTAGCATTTACTACTGTTTCAGAAAATTGGAGAAGAGTTGGACATATAATTACTGATAAAGTTTATCAAAGGTTGACAGGTGAAAAAGGTTATTTTGATACTAGAATTATTTATGTTGCCGAAGAAGGACTTAAGACAAGTCGTATCAAGAAATTGGCAATTATGGATCAAGATGGATATAATACTAAATACCTAACTTTAGGAAATGAATTAGTTTTAACACCTAGGTTTAATCCAACAAATCAAATGGTTACTTATTTGTCTTATTTTAAAAATCTTCCAAGGGTGTACTTACTAGATATTGAAACTGGAATACAAGAAGTTGTTGGTGACTTTCCTGGTATGACATTTGCTCCACGTTTTTCTCCAAATGGAAAAAAAATTATTATGAGCTTTGCAAAAGATGGAAATTCAGATATTTATACTATGGACCTTGAAAGTAGAGAGGTTGAAAAAATCACAAACCATCCATCAATAGATACATCTCCATCATATTCCCCTGATGGCAAATATATTTGCTTCAATTCAGATAGAAGTGGGTATCAGCAAATTTATGTAATGAGAAGTGATGGTTCGAAAGTTAAAAGGATTTCTTTTGGAAATGGACTTTATGGAACACCTGTATGGTCTCCTAGAGGCGATTTAATAGCTTTTACAAAGCTTCATAAAGGAAAGTTCTACATTGGCGTAATGAGAACAGATGGAACTGGTGAAAGACTTCTTACAGAAAACTATTATCAAGAAGCTCCTTCCTGGTCTCCCAATGGAAGAGTTTTAATTTTTTATAGAGAGACAAAATCAGACTCTGCGGGAAAAGGCTTTTCAGCCAAACTTTGGTCTATCGATCTCACAGGATATAATGAAAGAATGGTTAAAACCGAGACTGATGCTTCAGACCCATCTTGGTCGTCATTATTAACCGATTAATTATGGTATTTTCAAAAAAAATTAATAATTCCTTGATTTTTGAGCTTGAAAGATCTATTTAGTTGTGAAAAAGTACAAAAATAACTTTTAAGGAGCAGTAATGAATTTAAACAAAATTTTTAGAAATACTTTGCTAGTAATTTCTGCAAGTATTCTATTATCTGCATGTGCCGTAAAAACAACAGGTAAAATGCAAGGTGACGTATACACTGGAAAAGATACAGTTGAGTATTTAGCTTCTGGTGTGCCAGACAGAGTTTTCTTCGCAACTAATGAAACAGTTTTGACTACTGCTTCAAGAGAAACATTAAGAAAACAGGCTTCATGGTTAAGAAAAAATTCAAAAATAAACGTAGTTCTTGAAGGTCACGCTGACGAAAGAGGAACAAGAGAATACAACTTAGCTTTAGGTGAGAGAAGAGCTAATGCAGCTAAAGATTATTTAATGACTTATGGAATATCTGGAAATAGAATTTCAGTAATAAGTTATGGAAAAGAAAGACCGGTAGATTCTGGTTCAAATCCTTTAGCTTGGTCAAAAAACAGAAGATCAGTAACAGTAAAAGCTAACTAATAATTTACAAATTCAGACCCCAATAACTTACGTTGTTGGGGTCTTTTTTTTGCCATCATTATAGATAGAAATCAATTAATGAAATTTTTAAAACGTATTAATAAAAGAATATTAGTTTCTGCAATGTGTTTTTATTTAATCAGTTCCTTTGTCAAGGCTGAGGAAACTCAAATTCTAGAAGTTTTGGAGACGCTAAAGAGAGATTTAAAAACTTTAGAAAAAGCAGTTTACTCACAATCTTCAAACATAAATACAACTAGCACCAAAAGTTTAAGCTCAAACGATGAAGATGTACTTACAAGACATTTATTAAAATTATCTGAGATAGAAAAACAATTTCAAGATTTAACAAATAAATTTGAGGAAATAAATTTTAAAATTGATAAATTATCAAGCAGATTGTCAAAAGTTCAAGCAGACAATCAATTGAGATTTCAAAATTTAGAAGGTGAGGACACTGATAAAAAGGTTTCATCTAAGAAAAAAGTTTTACCAGGATCTTCACAACCTCAAGATCTAGGCGCAGTATCTTATAAATCGTCTGAAACAAATGAATTAACGCAGCAAACTCAATCTATAGATACAACTGGTACAGTTATAACTGAAAAATTTATTTCTGAGGAAAAAATTTTACCAAATGATAAACCAGAGAAGCAATATGAATTTGCTACTAGTTTTTTAAAGCAAGGTGATTATACAACTGCCGAAAGAGCGTTAAGAGAATTTGTAATGACAAATCCCGAACATAAAATGGCAGGTAGTGCACAATATTGGTATGCAGAAACATTTAGAATAAGACAACTATATACTGATGCAGCTTCTGCTTACTTGGAAGGATATCAAAAATATCCTAAAAGTGAAAAAGCAGCTATAAATTTACTTAAGCTTGGAGTATCATTAGTGCAAATTGGAGAAAAAGATCAAGGATGTTTAATGATTACAGGAGTTAAAAAAGAATATCCTGGCGCAAAACAATCAGTTCTTCAAAAAGCAAAATATGAAGAGAAAAAGTTTGAGTGCAAAAAGAAAAAATCTTAAAAATTCAATTTTTAGTCCTCAAATAAGAAATAAAAAAATAAAAAAAATCTATAAAAGGTTTGAATTTTTAATTAAACAGAACGAATTCAAAGGGTACTTAGTTGCGGTATCTGGTGGTGCAGATAGTCTTGCTTTAGCATATCTTTCAAAATGTTATCAAATTAAAAATAAAGATAAAAACTTTCACTATGTTCACGTAGATCACAAATTAAGAGGTACATCCTCGAAGGAGGCCGAGACTTTAAAAAAGATCTTAAGAAAATTCAAAATTGAGTGCAAGATAATTACATGGAAAAAAAAGACAAATACCAAAAAAACTCAATCACAGTCTAGAGATTATAGGTTTAATATATTTGAAAGTTTTTGCAAAACAAAAAAAATAAATACTTTATTATTAGGCCACCATTTTGATGATTTTCAAGAAAATTTCTTCATCAGATTATTAAGAGGCTCTGGTCTAAAGGGACTCGTATCTTTTTATAATTATAGAAATCTGCAAAGAAATAACATTAATATTGTTAGACCATTACTTGATTTTTCAAAAGAGGATTTATTGTACGTGACTAAAAATACCTTTAACTTCTATATAGATGATCCATCAAATAGAAGCTTAGAATATTTGAGATCGCGGGTAAGATTTATGATCAACAATCTAAAAAAAAATGGCCTTGATCAAAAAAAGTTTAATACGACTTTTGAAAATTTAATATCCTCGAATAACTCAATTGAATTTTTCGTGCAAAAAAACATCAGTGAGAATTCTTATATCAGTCAGTCAAAAAATAATAATAATAAAGCACTTTTATCTTCAAAGTTTTTTAGTAGTACTAATGAAATAATTTTAAGGTCTTTTACAAAAATTTTACAAGATATTAGTGGTAGATATTTTCCCGCTAGAGGCAAGGGTGTCTCAAGGATTATTAATCAAATTAAACAAAAATCCTTGACCAAAACAACTATAGGAGGATGTGTTATTGAAAAAATAGAGAATTCAGTAGTTATTTCTAAGGAAAACACAAAATAAACTCATTTGTGTAACAATTTAGCACTTGTTAAATTTAGAATAATTCTTAACTTATAAACTTATGAATTTAAAGAATCTAGCTATGTGGGTGATAATTGTTGTTTTGACTATAGGTCTTTACAACATGTTCAAGAACCCACAAAATCTTCAAAACAAAAATAATAAAACAATTATTTTTTCCGAATTTTTAACAGAGGTTGATAATGGAAGGGTTGTAGAAGTTCAGATACAAGGTAACAACATTAAAGGTGTTATGGCCGATGGATCAGTTTTTTCAACATACTCACCAAACGATCCGAACTTAATAGAAAAATTAACTGATAAAGGTGTAAGTATATCTGCTGCTCCACTTGATGAGAAAATGCCATCATTGTTTGGAGTTCTTTTATCGTGGTTCCCAATGTTACTTTTAATCGCTGTTTGGATATTTTTTATGAGACAAATGCAAGGTGGTAAAGGTGGTGCCATGGGATTTGGAAGATCAAAAGCAAAAATGATGAATGAGGTTAAAGGGAAAGTTACTTTTAACGATGTTGCTGGAGTTGAGGAAGCAAAAGAGGAAGTTCAAGAAGTGGTAGAGTTTTTAAGAGATCCAAAAAAATTTAGTAGATTGGGTGGTAAGATACCAAGAGGTTGTTTGTTAGTAGGACCTCCAGGCACAGGAAAAACTTTACTTGCTAGAGCTATTGCCGGTGAAGCAGGTGTCCCTTTCTTCACGATTTCTGGATCAGACTTTGTTGAAATGTTTGTTGGAGTTGGTGCTTCAAGAGTTAGAGATATGTTTGAACAAGGAAAAAAACATTCACCATGCATAATTTTCATTGACGAGATAGATGCTGTTGGAAGAAGTAGAGGCGCAGGTTTAGGTGGAGGCAATGATGAAAGAGAACAAACATTAAACCAATTACTGGTTGAGATGGATGGATTTGATACAAATGAGGGTGTAATAATTATTGCTGCAACTAACAGACCTGACGTTTTAGATCCAGCGCTTTTAAGACCAGGAAGATTTGATAGACAAGTTGTAGTTTCAAATCCAGATATTATAGGTCGAGAAAAGATTTTAAAAGTTCATGCTAAAAAAATTTCTATGTCACCGGATGTAAATTTAAGAACTATCGCAAGAGGAACACCTGGATTTTCAGGAGCAGATCTTGCTAATTTAGTTAACGAAGCTGCATTGTTAGCTGCGAGAAAAAATAAAAGAATTGTAACATCTCAAGAATTTGAAGATGCAAAAGATAAAGTAATGATGGGTGCTGAAAGAAGATCTATGGTCATGACAGAAGATGAGAAGAAATTAACTGCTTATCACGAAGGTGGACATGCAATAGTTTCTTTTAACTTGCCAAATTACGATCCAATACACAAAGCAACAATCATTCCTAGAGGAAGAGCATTAGGAATGGTAATGAATTTACCTGAAAGAGATAAGCATGGTCATTCTATTAAATATTTAAAAGCAAGATTAGCTGTGTGCTTTGGAGGAAGAGTTGCTGAAGAACTTATATTTGGTAAAGATAATATATCAACAGGTGCAGGTGGGGGAAATGGTTCAGACATTAACCAAGCAACCTCATTAGCAAGAGCTATGGTTACCAAGTATGGAATGAGTGAGGAACTTGGTCCTGTTGAATATGGTGAAAATCAAGAGGAAGTTTTCCTTGGAAGATCTGTAACACAAACACAAAGTGTTTCAGAGGCTGTTGCTCAAAAAATTGATAGAGAAATAAGAAAACTTGTTGATGAAGGTTACAATCAAGCAAAAACTATTTTAACAAACAAAATTGATGATTTGCATAAAATAGCAAAAGCTCTTTTAACTTACGAAACTTTGACTGGTGAGGATATAGCAAAAATAATTAACAAAAATGAATATCCACCTAATAAGGAAGATTTAAAAGTTGAGGATGAAAGTTCTGACTCTGCTTTAGGATCAATTGGTTTAAAACCAAAAATTGTTCATTAATATTTAATGTTAAAATATTACACTAGAGCGTGTAATTTCTATTATGGTGACCAATCAACTCTGATGGTCAATAAAAAACTTGCTCTCCCACTCAATGGAAATGATAAAATTTCTTTTGATACAATAGAACTTATAACAAGAAAAAAGAAAAAAAAAATTCACATTTCAAAGTTAAATTTTTTAAGTAAAATTTTAAAAAAAAAAGTAAAATTAGACATAAAAAATATAACTAAAAAAAAAAACTTTTCTAAACTAAAGTTTAAGTCTTTACCTCTAATAATGGGAGTTGTTAATTTAACTCCCGATAGTTTTTCAGACGGTGGAAAATATAATAATTATAGAGATGCTTTAAAAAGAATAAAATATTTTATTGAAAAAGGATCGTCAATTATTGATATAGGGGGAGAGTCCACAAGACCAGGATCAAATGATGTAAATGAAAAAATTGAGTGGAAAAGGATTAAGGAAGTATTAAAAAAAACAAAAAAATTAAAAAATGTAATATCTATTGATACTCGAAAAAGTGCCATAATGGAAAAAAGTTTAAAATATGGTGCCCATATCATTAATGATGTTTCCGGACTCAATTATGATCCTAATACACTAAAAATCCTAAGAAATAAAAAAACCCCCTTTATAATTCATCACATGCAAGGTAATCCAAAAACAATGCAAACGAAACCTTCATATAAAAACGTCTTGCTAGATATTTATGACTTCTTTCAAAATAAAATTTTAGAACTAGAGGCCAATGGTATAAATCATAAGAACATTATTTTGGATCCAGGAATTGGTTTTGGAAAAAGATTGAAACATAATATTACCTTATTAAGAAACATTTCTATTTTTCATTCACTTGGATTTCCTATAATGTTAGGCACTTCTAGAAAAAGATTTATTAAAGACATTTCTGGGATAAACGATAGTAAGGAAAGACTAGGGGGAACTATATCATCTAGTTTGTGTGCTATGATGCAGGGCATTCAGATTTTAAGAGTTCACGATGTAAATGAAGTTAATCAAAGTATCAAAGTTTTTAAATCACTAAAATTTTAAATGACTAAAAAATATTTTGGAACCGATGGAATTAGAGGGAAGGTTAACCAAACCAAAATTAATGGTGAAATGTTCTTTAAATTTGGCCTAGCAGCAGGTACATATTTTAAAAACCAGAAAAAATCAAAACAAACAGCTATTATTGCAAAAGATACAAGACTCTCAGGATATACACTTGAGCCCGCATTGGTGTCTGGATTGGCCTCAGCCGGAATGCATGTCTACACGCTTGGGCCTTTGCCAACAAATGGATTAGCGATGTTAACAAAAAAGATGAAAGCCAACATGGGAATTATGATTACAGCGTCTCATAACCCATATTATGATAATGGACTAAAATTATTTGGACCAGATGGCCTAAAACTCTCTGACAAAATTGAAAAGAAAATAGAAAAATTAATTGACTCTAAAATAGCAAAAAATCTTTCTGAACCAAAAATTTTAGGAAGAGTAAAGAGATTAGAGGATGCAAATGATAAATATATAAAAATATTAAAAGATAATTTTCCAAGAGGTTTTAAGTTAAAAGGTATGAAAATTGTAATAGATTGTGCTAACGGAGCAGGTTATAAATCTGGACCAAAATTACTAAGGAGCTTGGGTGCAAAAGTAATTGAGTATGGAACTTCTCCAAATGGTTTAAATATTAATGATAATTGTGGCTCAACTTTTCCGCAAAAGATCAAATCTTTAGTTCGAAAAAACAAAGCTCATATTGGAATATCTTTAGATGGTGATGCAGACAGAATAATTGTATCTGACGAGATGGGGAACATTGTTGATGGTGATAAAATTATTGCGATGCTTGCAACCAGATGGAAAAGAAAGAAAATTCTAAAAGGCGGTGTAATTGGCACCCTAATGTCAAATTATGGATTACAAAATTTTTTTAGAGATCAAAAAATTAAATTTATCAGAGCTAATGTAGGAGACAGATATGTTAAGGAAAAAATGCAAAAAGAAAACTTTAATCTAGGTGGAGAGCAATCTGGGCACATTATACTTGGCAAATTTGCAACAACAGGTGATGGGCTATTAGTTGCATTAGAAATTCTATTTTCAATGAGAAAAGGTAAAAAGGCAAGTGAGCTTTTTGATTTATTTAAATTAACACCTCAAATATTAGAAAATGTAAAGGTTAAAGATAAATCAATTATTAATTCTACTACGTGTAAAGTTGCTATTAAAAAATCTGAAAGAATGATTAAAAATTATGGTAGAATGCTTGTAAGAAAATCTGGCACAGAGCCTAAAATCAGAATTATGGGCGAGTCAAACAATATTTATTTATTAAAAAAATGTATAAATATTGTAAAAAGGTCTATTAAATAAATTGAAACTTAAATCTAAAATATTAGTTATTGCAGGCTCAGACTCTTCTGGGGGCGCAGGCATTCAAGCAGATATTAAAACCATAACAAGTCTTGGCTCCTATGCAATGACAGCTATTACTGCAATAACTTCACAAAATACAACAGGAGTTTTGTCGATTTCAAAAGTTCCAATCAATGAAATTAAAAGCCAAATTGAATTCACCTCAAAAGATATCAGGCCTGATGCTATAAAGATTGGAATGTTACACTCAAAAAAAGTTATAGAAACAGTAATAAATTCTTTAAAAAAAATTAAAGTAAAAAAAATTATTCTAGATCCAGTGATGGTAGCGAAAGGCGGCACAAAATTAGTTGATGATAAATCAATAGAAATAATAAAAACTAAATTAATGAATAGAGTATCTTTAATTACACCAAATATACCAGAGGCAGAAATACTTGCTCAAATAAAAATTAAAACAACAGATGATATGATTATAGCTGGAAAAAAATTATTAGGTTTCGGGGCAAAAAATGTTTTAATTAAAGGGGGTCATTTAAAAGCAAAATATGTATATGATCTTTATTTGAATAAAGGTGAAAAAAAATTTTTTAAAAGTAAAAAAATCAAAACAAAAAATACACATGGCACAGGATGTACTCTATCTAGTGCGATAGCGACTTATTTTTCGTGTGGAAAAACATTAAAGAAATCTTGTAAGATGGCAATTGATTATGTTAACCATTCAATCGGATCAGGGCCTAATTTTGGAAAAGGCCATGGGCCAATAAACCATATAAGCGTGTTTAATATTAAGAATAAATTTAAATGAAAAATGTAGCTGTTGTCGGATCTCAGTGGGGCGATGAAGGAAAAGGAAAAATTGTTGATTGGCTCTCAAGTGAAGCGGATGTAGTTGTAAGATTTCAGGGCGGACACAATGCTGGACATACGTTAGTAATAGATGGAGTTACCTACAAATTAAGATTACTTCCATCAGGAATTGTTAGAAAAAATAAAATATCAATTATTGGTAACGGGGTTGTAGTTGATCCATGGGCATTATTAGATGAAATAAAAGAGATAAAATCAAAAGGAGTAGAGATATCTGAAGAAAATTTAATTTTGTCAGAGTCAGCCAATTTAATTTTACCTTTTCACAAAGAAATGGATGAAATAAGAGAAGATGCAGCAGGAAAAGCAAAAATTGGTACCACAAGAAGAGGTATAGGACCAGCATATGAAGACAAAGTAGGGAGACGATCAATCAGGGTAATGGATTTAATTTCTGAAAAAAATTTAGATCATAGGCTCGAAACTGTTTTAATGCACCATAATGCAATAAGAAAAGGTTTAGGAAAGGAATTGTTTGAAAAAAATAAATTGAAAAAGGAACTTCTTGAAATTGCACCCCAAATATTGAAGTTTTCAAAGCCCGTCTGGAAAAAGATTGATGAATTTAAAAATGAAGGAAAGAAAATTTTATTTGAAGGTGCACAAGGAATTTTGTTAGACGTAGATCATGGCACTTATCCTTTTGTAACTTCATCAAATACAGTCGCATCTTCAGCAGCAACAGGCTCAGGGTGTGGACCAAATACAATTGGTTATGTTCTTGGTATCACAAAAGCCTACACGACAAGAGTAGGCGAGGGTCCTTTTCCAACTGAGTTGAAAAATGAAACTGGAGAACATCTTGGTAAAATAGGAAAAGAGTTTGGAACTGTTACAAGCAGAAAAAGAAGATGTGGTTGGTTTGACGGGGTTTTGGTAAGACAAACGATTAAAGTCTCAGGTATTAATGGAATAGCATTAACCAAACTAGATGTTTTAGACGGACTAGATGAAATCAAAATGTGTGTAGCTTATGAACTTGATGGCAAAAAGGTTGACTATTTGCCCGCTGCGGTAGATGATCAATTAAAAGTTAAGCCAATTTATAAAAGATTTAAAGGTTGGAAATCTTCAACAAAAGGAATTAAAAATTTTGAAAAATTGCCCGAGAATGCAAAAATTTACATTAAAGAGCTTGAAAAATTTATTGAAACAAAGGTTTCAAGCATTTCAACAAGTCCTGAAAGAAACGATACAATTTTAATCGAAGATCCTTTTAAAATTTAATTTACTGGAAGTAAATTTTTTGATTTTGCTGAATTAAGCATATGCTTTTGTAGTTTTTCAAAAGCTTTGTTTTCAATTTGTCTTATTCTTTCTCTACTAATTTTATATTTTTTACTTAAGTCTTCGAGTGTTGATGGATTTTCATTTAATCTTCTTGCATAAAGAATCTCTTTTTCCCTATCATTTAGTATTTTTATAGAATCCTGAAGTAAATCTTTTCTTTGGTCGAGTTCCTCTTGATGAGCTATTTTTAATTCTTGATCCATTTCTTTATCAACAACCCAATCTTGCCACTCATCACCATCCTCACCAATCGGAGCGTTCAAAGATTGTTCTTTGCCAGACAACCTTCTATTCATTGAGATAACTTCATCTTCACTCACATCAAGCGTATTCGCAATTTTTTCTACCTCATCTTTTTTTAGATCACCTTCATTTTTTGGGGCTATTTGATTTTTTAATTTTTTTAAATTAAAAAATAATTTCTTTTGTGCTGTAGTTGTACCAATTTTTACTAAACTCCAAGATCTTAAAATATATTCTTGTATCGATGCCTTAATCCACCACATAGCATAAGTTGCCAATCTAAAACCCTTTTCAGGTTCAAATTTTTTTACCGCCTGCATTAATCCTACATTTCCTTCTGAAATAATTTCATTCATTGGCAATCCATAACCTTTGTACCTCATTGCAATTTTTGCAACCAATCTTAAATGGCTTGTCACAAGTTTTTCAGCTGATTTAACATTTCCTGTAGTTTTCCAATTTTTAGCAAGCATATATTCTTCTTCAGCATCAAGCATTGGAAATTTTTTTATCTGATCTAAGTATACTGATAGACCGCCTTCATTGCTTATAGCAGGGTATTTGAATGTAGATGTCATTTTATTACTATGTATTTAATAAATAATTAATTTTTTGCAATATTGTAATTACTTCGAATTTCTAAGCTTTTTTAACAGCGTATTTAAATCTTGAGGTAAATTTGATGTAAATTCGACTTCCTTATTTTTTGAGGGATGATTGAACCCAAGAGTTTTCGCATGTAAGAATTGTCTATCTAGTTTATGAATAAGATTATTTAAATCATCATTAATATTTCTAAATTTCTTAAACTTTTTTTTATATTTTTTGTCCCCTAAAATATTGTTACCTTTGTAACTCATGTGAACTCTAATTTGATGGGTTCTACCAGTTTCCAATCTACACTCAATTAAACTAAAAGTTGGTATTTTATCATTTTCAAAAATTTCCAAGGTTTTATAATTAGTAATTGCATTTTTTCCTTTAGTGAGACCAACCTGCATTAATTGTCTATTTTTTGAGCTTCTTGTAATCAATGTTTCAATTCTACCAGTTTGAGGCCTTAGTTTTCCCCATACAAGAGCTTGGTAAACTCTTTTAATTGTATGATCGTTAAATTGACTAGATAATTTTTCGTGGGTTCTATTATTTTTCGCAACCACGACTAAACCAGATGTATCTTTATCAATTCTATGTACGATTCCCGGCCTAAGTTCATCACCAATAGTTGAAAGATTTTTACTATCATAAAATATTAAGGCATTTACCAATGTTTGGTTGTAGTCCCCAGCTCCAGGATGCATAGATATCCCGGCAGGTTTGTTTATTACCATTAAATCTTTATCCTCATAAATGACATTAAGTTTGAAATCAAATGGTTCTAAAGAAGCTTTTTGTGGCTCAGGTATCTCAAGTTTTATATTGTCATTTTCGCTAACTTTTTTTGATGGGTCGGTGCAAATTTTTTCATTTATGAACAATCTTTGGTTTAAAATCAAATTTTTAACTCTAGTTCTACTAAGTTCTTTTTTGTTGTTTGATAAAAATAGATCAACTCTCTGATCGTTTTCATTATCTTTAACAATAAACTTAATGATATTTTTCATAAATTATAATATTAATACTATATGCGCTTGTAGCTCAACTGGATAGAGCGCCTGACTTCGGATCAGGAGGTTCTGGGTTCGACTCCTAGCAGGCGCACCAAATTATTCCCCTATATTAATTAATGTTCCCTTTTTACGGGCTTTACTGAAAGAGTAGTAAAATAAGCAAATGGAGATAAATAAATATAATCCATTTAGGTAAAATGCTTTAAAAATATTTTCTACATTTACAAATCCATTAACTAAAATATTTCTAGCCTCCTCAAATATGTATACGAGTGGTAGCGCATAAGCAATTTTTTGAAATATTTCAGGCAATATATCTACAGGATAATAAATACATCCAAAAGGAGCCAATAGAAACATGGTTGACCAGGCAATATTTTCAAATGAAGGGCCAAACCTAAGTAGGCCAGAAGAAACTAGTATACCTAGCGTTATTCCAAAAATGTAGAGACTAAGAAATAAAAAAAATAAACTTAAACCTAAATCTAATATAGAAATTCCAAATAGAGGAGAAGTTAAAAGAATTGCAGGAATTAAACCGATTAAAGCTCTTACTAAAGCTGTGAATATTAATGAAATCAAAATTTCACTTTTTTTTATTGGTGAGATGAATAAATTTGTAAAATTTCTACTCCAGATTTCCTCTAAAAAAAGCATGTTAAACCCGATACTTGTTCTAAATAGAAAATCATAAAGTATCGCGCATGTTAATATTATTCCAACAGCATTATTATAATACGAGCTGTATGTTGTAAAAAAATTTGAGATAAAACCCCATAAAGTAATTTGTATTGTTGGCCAATATATTAGATCTAAAATTCTCGGAAAAGACCTAGTTATTAAAAAAAAGTGTCTCAAGAACAATCCATACATTCTACCTATATTCATATTAATTCCTTATAAGTTTTAAAAAAACTTCCTCTAGATTTTGTCTTCCATGTTTTTTAACTAAATCATTTGGTTTACCTTGATCTATTATTAAACCATTTTTCATCATCATTATTGATGAACACAATCTAGTTACTTCATCCATGTTATGGGATGCTAATAATATAGATACCTTTTTTTCTTTTTTATAATTTTCTAAAAAGGTTCTTACAAAATCTCCCGTTTCTGGATCAAGCGAAGCTGTAGGTTCATCGAGCAATAATACAGACGGATTATTGATAATAGCTTTAGCTAAGCTTATTCTATTTTTTTGCCCTGAAGATAATTCTCCAGTCACTCTATCAAGTAAATTTTGTAATCTCAGTCTTTCTACTAAATAATCTATTCTACTATTTAAGTTTTTGACAGAGTACAGTTTTCCATAAACAATTAGATTCTGCTTAACCGTAAGTTTCTTTGGTAATTCAATATATGGAGAAATAAAATTTATCTTTTGAAGAATTTCAATTCTATTTTTTTCTAGTTGAAAGCCATTAATCAAAACTTGCCCACTTGTAGGTTTTAATAAACCTAAAATCATTCCTATAGTAGTAGTTTTTCCACATCCATTAGGACCAAGTAACCCAATTATCTCATTTTCTTTAATTTCAAAATTAATATTCTTAACCGCTTCTTTATTTCCATAATCTTTTTTAAGATCAATTACTTTTATTGAATTTTCCATTACTTTGCTGAAGCCCTTTTAAGTCTTTCATTGATTGCTTCCCCGAACCCATAGTTGGGAATTTTTTCTACAGCAATACTCTCATAATCTTTATTTTTAATATTTCTTAAAACTTTATACAAATTTTTTGCTGCTTCTTTTAAATCTTTTTTTTTACTTAAATAATAATAATTCTTTGAAATTTTTTTTCTTTTTTTAATTAAAATAAAAGCTTCATTTTCTTTTGGTTTTTTCTTATTAAGCCTTATAGGTATTCCAGGTGAATAGTGTAAACTTAATTGTCCTGGGACAACAATTTTTTTATCATTTTTTTTATATAGGATTTTTTTTCTCAAAATTTTGTTAATCCTTTTTCTTTCAATTCCTCCTAGCCTTAATATTTTTGGCTTTCCTAATAAACTAACTATAGTGGACTCTAATCCGATTTTAGATCTTCCACCGTCAAGAATAAATTTAATTCTTTCTCCAAATTCATCCTTTACATCTTCTTTTGTTACCGGACTTATTTTTGAGGATATGTTTGCACTTGGTGCCGCTAGAGGATATTTCAATATTTTTAAAAGTTTAATAGCCATATGATGACTAGGAAACCTAACAGCTAGTGTTTTTTTATTATTAGTTACGATTTTTGAAATATTACTATTTTTTTTTAATTTTAAAACAAATGTAATAGGTCCTGGACAATATTTTTTATATAATTTTAAAAATTCTTCATTAATAATACAGTCGTTATTAAGCATTTTTAAGCTACAATAATGTACTATGAGTGGATTTCTTTTATTTCTTTTCTTAAGTTTGAATATTTTTAAGGTAGCCTTTTTTGAATAAGCATTAGCCGCTAAACCATAAACGGTTTCAGTCGGGAACCCAATACATTCATTTTTATCTAAATAATATTTAGCTTTTTTAATATTTGAAAGATTATAATTCATGTAATAATACAAACTAATATATGAAACAAAAAAATTTACCAGATGATATTGAGTCTAAATCTTTGGATGAACTTAAAGAAATTCTTAATAATTTGGTTGAAAAAATTGAAAAAAATAAAGCTTCAAATCAATCCGAAGAGGATTATCTTGAAATATTTAAATTAAATAAATTTATTGAAAAAAAGTTTCAAAATACTTCAAGAGAAATATCTGAGAAAAACAAATTAAAAATAAAACAAATTCTAAAAAAAGATGGAAAAAAAACTTAATAAAACAGGAAAAGATATAAATAAATTTCTCAAGAATTTTTTAAAAAAACAGAGAAGAACTGAATTAATTACTTCAATGAACTATGGTTTATTTCCCGGTGGAAAAAAAATAAGATCAAAGATTATTGTTGATGTAGGAAAAATTTTTTCAGTTCCTTATTATCATTTAGTAAGAGTAGGAGCGGCAGTGGAATGTATTCATGCATATTCACTTATACACGATGATTTGCCATGTATGGATAACGATGATTTAAGAAGAGGAAAGTTAAGCACGCACAAAAAATTTGGTGAAGCAACAGCAGTCCTCGCTGGCAATTCACTGCTTACCTTAGCCTTTGAAATTTTAAGCGAAAAAAGTTTCAAGATTAGTGAAAATAAAAAAAGTAAATTAATAAATTTACTCTCAAACACTTCAGGCCATTTAGGAATTGCAGGGGGTCAATATTTAGATCTTAATTTTGAAAAAAAAAGAATAAGTAAAAGAAAAATTATAAATATGCAGCTTAATAAAACTGGTAAACTTTTTTCATTTTCCACTATAGCGCCGTTGATTATTGCTAATAAGTTTGGGAAGATAAATCAGTTTAAAAAGATAGGTTTAGATATTGGACTTTTGTTTCAAATTGTTGATGATTTTCTAGATTACAGTGGAAGTGAGAAAAAGATTGGAAAAAAAACCGGAAAAGACAAAAAAAAGGGTAAGGCGACTTTAATAAGTTTACTCGGGAATAAAAATGCTGTTAAATATTCTTCTTATTTAAAAAATAGAATAATTTCTTCTTTAAGTAAGTATAAAAGTAATGATTTGATTGAAACTGTAGAGTTTGTAGTAAATAGAAAAAAATGACAAAATATAAATTTTTAGATAATGTAAATTTTCCATCAGATATTAAAAATCTTAAGTCCTCTGAATTGATTACCCTGTCAAAGGAGTTAAGAGAGGAATTGATAGAGGCTGTTTCTTTTACAGGTGGTCATTTAGGTGCAGGATTGGGTGTTGTCGAGTTGACTGTAGCCTTGCATTATGTTTTCGATACACCTAATGATAAAATAGTCTGGGATGTAGGTCATCAATCGTATCCACACAAAATTTTAACAGGACGTAAGAATAGAATTAAAACATTAAGACAAGGAAATGGATTATCTGGTTTTACAAAAAGATCTGAAAGTGAATATGATCCATTCGGTGCAGCACATAGCTCAACATCAATTTCTGCAGCTTTGGGTATTGCTACTGCAAATAAACTTTCAAAAAAATCAGAAAATGTTGTTGCTGTAATTGGTGATGGAGCGATCAGTGCTGGAATGGCCTATGAGGCAATGAACAATGCAGGTACATCGAAAACTAAGATGATAGTAATTTTAAATGATAACGATATGTCAATTGCAGAACCTGTAGGAGCAATGAGAAGTTATTTAGCAAAATTATTAACCGGAAAAATATATTTTAGTTTAAGAGAAACATTTAAATTAATTATTTCTGCTTTTTCAAAAAGGTTTTCAAAAAAGGCCGGAAAAGCAGAGGATTTCTTGAGGTCAGCAGTAACAGGTGGAACACTTTTTAATTCATTAGGTTTTTATTATGTTGGACCGATAGATGGACATGACATAGATACGCTTGTATCAGTTTTAAAAAATGCAAAAGATACTAATTTTGAAGGTCCAATAATGATACATATTAAGACTGAAAAAGGAAAAGGTTATCAATTTGCAGAAAACTCAAAAGATAAATACCACGGTGTTTCAAAATTTAATATACAAACTGGAGTACAAGAGAAATCAAGTTCTAAAATCCCGTCTTATACGAGTGTTTTTGCAAACACATTAATTAAACATGCTGAAAGAGATAGCAAAATAATCGGTATCACTGCTGCTATGCCATCTGGCACTGGAATGGATTTATTTGCAAAAAAGTTTCCAAACAGAATGTTTGATGTTGGTATTGCAGAGCAACACGCAGTGACATTTTCTGCTGGTTTAGCTACAGAAGGATATAAGCCTTACGCAGCAATTTACTCTACCTTTTTACAAAGAGCATATGATCAAGTAGTACATGATGTTGCAATTCAAAGTTTACCTGTCAGATTTGCTATAGATCGCGCAGGTCTTGTTGGTGCAGATGGCCCTACACATGCTGGATCTTTTGATATAACTTACCTATCAACTTTACCTAATTTTGTTGTCATGGCTCCAAGCGACGAGTCAGAATTAGTGAAAATGATCAACACCTCAGTAGACATAAACGACAAACCTTCAGCTTTTAGATATCCTCGCGGGAGTGGTATTGGTATAAAACTTCCTGAAATTAATGAAAAAATTACAATTGGAAAAGGCAGGGTTATTAAAGAAGGTAAAGAGATTGCTTTAATTAATTTTGGTGCTCGTTTGCAAGAATGTCAAAAAGCGTTAATAAATCTAGAAAAAAAAGGTTTAAATCTTACTTTAATTGATGCAAGATTTTGTAAACCTCTAGATGAAAATTTAATGTGGAACACAGCAAAAAATCATGAAATTATTATTTCAATTGAAGAGGGATCAATTGGAGGGTTTGGATCTCATTTAAGTAAATTTTTGTCAGAAAAAGGCTTATTAGAAAAAATTAAGTTTAGGTCTATGACTTTACCTGACAACTTTATTGATCAAGATAAACCTGATCTTATGTATCAGATTGCTGGCTTGAATAGCAAAGCTATTGAAGAAAAAGTTTATGAAGTTTTAGACTCTAAAGTTGTTGTTCAGAAAAAAAATTAAGGCTCACATTGGGCTTTGTGCATCAAAAAATGATCCAATAAAACACAATGCATCATCGCTTCACCTATGGGGACTGCTCTAATTCCAACACAAGGATCATGACGACCTCGCACTGAAATATTTGTATTTTTTCCAAATTTATCAATTGTTTTTCTTGAATTAAGTATGGAGGATGTCGGTTTCACTGCAAAAGATACTTTTATTTGTTGACCGCTTGAAATGCCACCAAGAATTCCCCCCGCATTATTAGATTTAAAAACCGTTTTATTCCCTTTTTGTCTTATCTCATCAGAATTCTGTTCACCTGTTAATTGCGCAACATCCATTCCAGTTCCAATATTGACTCCTTTTACAGCATTGATACTCATCATAGCTGAAGCTAAATCCATATCTAATTTTGAGTAAATAGGCGCACCTAGGCCAGACGGTACCCCGTTAGCTCTTAATTCTATGACTGCACCACAAGATGAACCAGACTTTCTAATTGCTAATAAATATTTTTCCCACAATTTTAAAACTTTTTTATCGGGACAGAAAAATGGATTTTTTTCTATAAATTTATTGTTCCATGCAGATACATCACAACCCAAAATTCCAAGTTGGATAACTGCACCTTTAACGTAATATTTTTTTCCAATTTTTTTTTCTAAAACTTTTTTTGCAATTGCACCCGCTGCTACTCTAGCTGCAGTCTCTCTCGCTGATTGCCTACCACCACCTCTGAAGTCTCTTATACCGTATTTTTTAAAATAAGTAAGATCAGCGTGTCCAGGACGAAATTTATTTTTGATAGTCTCATAGTCTCTTGATTTCATATCCTTGTTGTAAATAATCATTAATATTGGTGTACCAGTTGTCTCACCATTAAATACTCCTGACAAGATTTCAACTTTATCATCTTCTTTTCTTTGAGTAGTAAATTTAGATTGACCAGGTTTTCTCTTATTTAGTTCTTTTTGTATGTCTTTTTCAGATATTTTTATTCTCGGAGGACATCCATCAACCACACATCCAATAGCTGGTCCATGGGATTCACCCCAAGTAGTGAAACGAAATAACTTCCCAAATGTATTAAATGACATTATTCTATTATATAAATTATTTTGTTAAAATTATGAATGAAAAAAATTCACTTGGACTAGATATTTGTTTTAAAGATGAGGATAACCCAGTAAATCTCTTCAAAGAATGGTTTAAAAAGGCTGAAACCACTGAACCTAATGATCCAAATGCATTATCATTAGCAACAGCTGACAAAAGTGGGAGACCTAAAGTGAGAATGGTTCTATTAAAAGGCTTTAGTGATGATGGTTTTACTTTTTACACAAATTTCAATAGTTCTAAAGGTAAGGATCTTAAAGAAAATCCTAAAGCATCGATGTGTTTTCATTGGAAAAGTCTTTTAAGACAAATAAGGATTTACGGTAATGTTGTTCAAGTTTCTGACAAAGAAGCTGATGAATATTATAATTCAAGAGCATATGGGAGTAGAATAGGAGCGTGGGCCTCAAACCAAAGTGAAGTTTTAGAAAGCAGAAAGTCACTTGATGACTCAATTGAAAAATTCAAAAAAAAGTTTAGTGAAGAGAAAAAAGTTCCAAGACCACCTAATTGGTCTGGATGGAGATTGGTACCTGAAGAAATTGAGTTTTGGCGTGATGGAGATAATAGAATTCATGAAAGATTGAAATACGTTAAGAACAATGGAAAAGGCTGGAAAAGATTTTTATTAAATCCTTAAAAAGATCTTTCAATACTAAAAGATGTCAAATTTTTCAGAATATTTTTTTGTTCAGAACTTTCAAAGACATTTAAAGAGCTAGATGCTAAAGAGATAAAATGATCAGCTTTTTTGTAACATTGTTTAATAATGTCATATTTTTTTATGATATCTAATGTGTGCTTTAGGTCGTTTTCAGTTCTTTCTCTTTTGGAAAAAAATTCTTTAAGCATATCTCTCTCGCCACTTTTACATTGCTGATTTAAAATAATTATAGGTAAAGTAATTTTACCTTCATAAAAATCTTTTCCAATTGTTTTTCCAAATTTTTTCAGATCAGAGTTATAATCTAATGTATCATCAGCTATCTGAAAAGTTACTCCAAGATTTTTTCCATAAGAAGATAATGCTTCTTTTACCTTTTCATCTTTATTACCCAATATCGCTCCAACCTTGCATGCAGCAGAAAATAGCGCTGCAGTTTTGAGGGTGATAATCTTTAAGTATGTCTCTTCGACTGTATCTATTTCTGATTTGTGTTGAAGTTGTAAAACTTCACCTTGAGCTATTTTTGCAGAAGTTGCTGATAATAATCTTAAAACTTCCAAATTTCCATCTTCAACCATCATTTCAAAACATCTACTTAAAAGATAATCACCAACTAAGATTGATGCGTGATTTCCCCAAATGGAATTTATTGTTTTTTTTCCTCTTCGGATCTCTCCGTTATCGAGAACATCATCGTGCATTAATGTTGCAGCGTGAATTAATTCTACGCATGCAGCTAAGTTTATATCTCTACCACCTTTTAAATACCCACATAGTTTTGAACTACTTAAAGTCAACATGGCTCTTAATTTTTTCCCACCAGTTTCTAAATTATAACTAGTCATCTTTTCGACTAAAGACACATCACTTATAAGTTTGTTCTTTATCTTTTCTTCCACTAAAATAATTTTATCATCGACTGAATTTTTTAAATCCAGGTAAGCGTTATTAACTTTATTTTTTAATTGAATTACTGAACCCATTGCTAAGAAACTAATATAATTGGAGATATTTTATACTTATCAATTGACGCACCTAAAACTTCAACTATTAGTAGACTTTATATTAATCTAAAAATTCTGTAAGCATATTTCATGTTATCTTTTTTCAAAAAAAAAAAAATCGTTCCCCACATAAGATTAACTGGTGTTATAGGAAACGCTGGAAGATTTAAACAAGGAATTGATTTTGCTGGCCAAGAGGAATTAATTAAAAAAGCATTTTCTATAAAAAAATCTCTAGCTGTCGCCATATCGATTAATTCTCCAGGTGGTTCACCAGTCCAATCTCATTTAATATACGACTTCATTAGAGCTCAGGCCAAAAAAAATAAAAAAGAGGTAATTGTTTTCGCAGAAGACGTTGCTGCTTCAGGAGGTTACTTGATTGCATGTGCTGGAGATCAGATTTATGCTAATTCAAGTTCAATTGTTGGTTCAATTGGTGTTATATATGCTTCTTTTGGTTTCAAGGATCTTATTCAAAAGGTTGGTGTAGAAAGAAGAGTTTATACTGCAGGAAAAAACAAAAGTACTTTAGATCCTTTTGTGGATGCGAAAGAAGAAGATATAAATAGATTAAAAAATATTCAACTCGATTTGCACAAAGATTTTATAAACGTAGTGGAGACAAGCAGGGGTGCAAAACTTAGAAAAGATAAAGGAATAGAATTATTTTCTGGAGAGTTTTGGTCTGGGTCTAAATCAAAAGAACTTGGCTTAATTGATGGTATAGGAAACGCAAATCAAATTTTAAAAGATAAGTTTGGTGACGATGTCATTATTAAAAAGTTTGAAAAAAGCAAAGGATGGTTGGCAAAAAGAATTTCATCAGAGAATCAAATCGATAAGATAGCAAACGTAATTGAAGAAAGATCTATCTGGCAAAGATATGGCCTCTAAAAAAAAAAATTCAAAAATACAAACATTCCAAGATACAATTTTAAATCTGCAGAAATTTTGGGCAAAAAATGGCTGTGTAATTTTACAACCATATGACATAGAAGTTGGTGCAGGCACATTTCACCCCGCAACCACCTTGAGATCTTTAGGACCCAAATCATGGAGATCAGCTTATGTACAACCTTCGAGAAGACCAACTGATGGAAGATATGGAGAAAATCCAAATAGACTACAACATTATTATCAGTTCCAAGTGATTATAAAACCGTCACCAAAAAATATTAAAAGATTATATCTTAGTAGTCTTAATGCTATTGGAATAAAACATAATGATCATGATATTAGATTTGTTGAAGATGATTGGGAAAGTCCAACATTGGGTGCAGCCGGACTAGGTTGGGAAGTTTGGTGCGATGGAATGGAAATTACTCAATTTACTTATTTTCAAAAAATGGCTGGGATGGATTGTAAACCTATTTCTGTGGAGCTTACTTATGGTTTAGAAAGATTATGTATGTTTACCCAAAAGAAAAAAAATGTATTTGACTTAGTGTGGAACGATGAAGGTATCCTTTATAAAGATATTTTTTTACAATCTGAAAAAGAATTTTCGTCTTACAATTTTGATTTTGCAAATGTTGAGAAATTGTTTAAATTTTTTGATATGCTGGAACAAGAGACCAAATCTTTGTTAGAAAAAAAACTCTCACTCCCTGCCTATGATCAGTGTTTAAAAGCAAGTCATGTTTTTAATATTTTAGATGCAAGGGGAGCGATTAGCGTAGCGCAAAGAGCAGAGTTTATTGCTAGAATAAGAGATTTGACCAAAGGTGTTGGTCAAGTATGGGTAGATAGCCAAAAATAAAATGTCTGAATTTTTTTTAGAA
The DNA here is from genome assembly GCA_902562205.1 of uncultured Pelagibacteraceae bacterium. GTDB lineage: Bacteria > Pseudomonadota > Alphaproteobacteria > Pelagibacterales > Pelagibacteraceae > Pelagibacter. The sequence continues at coordinate 168,101 of CACESO010000001.1, forward strand.
TTATTTAGCGAAGAAATTCCTGCAACTTTACAGAAAACAGCTAGAGAAAATCTCCAAAAAAATTTTATAGATTTTTTGAAAAAAGAGGAAATTAAATTTAAAGATAGTATTTCTGTTCTATCAACTCCAAATAGGTTAATTGTTTACTGCGAAAACATTTCTCAAAAGATTATAAAACCAGAGGCTGAAGTAAAAGGTCCAAGTGTAAATTCGCCTGAACAAGCGCTAAATGGTTTTATAAAATCTAATAATATTACTAAAGAAGAAACCTTTATAAGAAAAACAGATAAAGGAGAGTTTTATTTTTTTAAAAAGCCCGCTCTAACAGTAGAGACAAAATCTATTTTGCAAAAAAATTTACCCAAAATTCTTGATGAAATCACTTGGAAAAAGTCAATGAGATGGGGTGATCATGACTTGTACTGGGGTAGACCATTAAAATCCATTCTTGCTTATTTTGATAATAAAGTTTTAGAATTTAATTATCATCACTTAAATTCATGCAATTCTACCTATCTGGATAAAGACTTTGAGGAAAAAACAAGTAAATTTTTAAGTTTTAAAACTTACAAGGAATTTTTCAAGAGCAAAGGCATTATATTGGATCATAATAAAAGAGAGGAATTTATTGAAAATCAATTATTAAAAAAAACTAAATTAGACAGGTTAAAGCTAACCCCAAACAAAAAATTATTAAGCGAAGTGACAAATATTGTTGAAAAACCGAATATAATTAAATGTAAGTTTGACAAAAAATTTTTAAAGATTCCTAAAGAAATATTAGTCACAACTATGGAAGTTCATCAAAAGTATTTTCCAACCTTTGACAATAGAGAAAATTTAACGAATGTCTTCTTTGTAGTTGCAGACAATAACGACCCAAAAGGTTTAATTAAATTAGGAAATGAACGAGTAGTCGAAGCTCGTTTAAACGATGCTAAATTTTTCTGGGATAAAAATAAAACAAAAAATTTAGTTAAGGGAATATCAGATCTTAAAAACGTAAATTATTTTGAGGGATTAGGAACTTACTTTGATAAAACTCAAAGATTAAGAAAGCTTGGATCGATAATATCTGATGAACTTTTAATAAGTAAAGAAAAAGTTGAAGTGGCATCTTCTATTTGCAAAGTAGATTTAGTGTCTGATTTAGTGGGAGAGTTCCCTGAACTTCAAGGTATAATGGGTGGTCACTTTGCTAAAGCTCAAGGTTTCGATAACGAAATTTGTTTGGCCATAAGTGAACATTACTTACCAATAGGCCCAGAGACAAAGACACCAAAAAAACCTTACTCAGTCACTTTAGCTTTAAGTGATAAAATAGATACCTTAGTTGGTTTTTTTACAATTAATTTAAAACCATCTAGTTCAAAGGATCCGTTCGCATTAAGAAGGTCAGCAATTGGTCTTATAAGACTAATAATAGAAAATAAATTAGAGATTAAATTAAAAGATTTAATAAATTATTCTTGTGTTTTATTTGCTGAGCAAGATATAGATTTTGATATTAAGACTGTCCAACAAGATCTGTTTAATTTTTTTTCTGAAAGGCTTAAATTTTATATGAAAGAAAAAAAAATAAGACCAGATATTATAGAGTGCTCAATAAATAGTTATAGTGCAGACCAAATTTATAAAATTTATAACAAGGCATTTATTTTAAATAAATTAATCGATAAAAATATTGGTCAGGATGTAATCTTTTCTTACAAAAGAGCATCCAATATTCTATCAAACGAAATATCTAAAAATAAGATTGAACTAGAAAATTCGACAGATCCAGGTTTATTCAAAAATGATTTTGAAAAAAAACTATACAAAAAAATACAAGAAATAAGAAAATATTTTACAAGCTTAGGTAGTCGTGAGGATTGTAAAAAAACTTTAGAAGTTTTAGCTGATGCGAAAACTGATGTTTCTAACTTCTTTGATAATGTGATAGTCAACGATGAAGATGAAGCAATCAAAAAAAATCGTTTGGAACTTATGCAATTGTTATGTAAAACGTTCAATAATTATTTAAATTTTTCTAATATTGAAAGTGCATAATGAACAACTTAGTTTTTAATTTTAAATCTAAAAAAATAAAAAAGATTAAGAACCCAAAGTTTATCTTAGGTGGCAAAGGAGCAAATTTAGCTCAAATGGGAAAACTTGGTTTACCCGTGCCCCCCGGATTTACAATATCAACAGGCGTTTGTGAAATATTTTATAAAAACAATAAAAAACTTAATTCAAAACTTATTAAATCTATTAGGCAAGAATTAAAACATATTGAAAAAGAATGTGAAAAAAAATTTGGTGATTTAGAAAATCCATTATTAGTTTCAGTAAGGTCAGGAGCAAGAGTTTCAATGCCCGGGATGATGGATACAATTTTAAATTTAGGTTTAAATGATGATACAGTTAAAGCACTTGCAAAAAAAACATCTAACATGAGGTTTGCAAAAGACAGCTATAGAAGATTCATTCAAATGTATTCTAATGTGGTGCTTGGAGTAGAAAGCTATAACTTTGAGGAATTAATTGAAAATTATAAATTAACAAAAGGTGTTTTGTTAGATACTGATCTAGATGAAAATGATTGGGATGGTCTTATCAAAGACTTTAAGAACGTTGTTAAAGAAAAAACTAAAAAACAATTCCCACAAGATGTTTATGAACAATTGTTTGGAGCTATTTCAGCAGTTTTTTTATCATGGGAAAGTAACAGGGCAAAAGTTTATAGAAAGTTAAATCAAATACCCTCTGCATGGGGAACTGCAGTAAACGTTCAATCAATGGTTTTTGGAAATATGGGTAACGATTGTGCAACAGGTGTTGTTTTTACAAGAAACCCATCAAATGGAAAAAATGAAATTTACGGAGAGTATCTTATTAATGCTCAAGGGGAGGATGTGGTCGCGGGTACCAGAACTCCCAATTATATTACAAAAAAAGCTAACAAAGACTCAAACTCAAAAGGTAAATCAATGGAAGAGGCTATGCCAAAAGTTTATACCCAACTTAAAAAAATTCTCAAACTTTTAGAAAAATTTTACAAAGATATGCAAGATGTAGAATTCACAGTTGAAAATTCTAAATTGTGGATGCTTCAAACAAGATCTGGAAAAAGAACTGCAAAATCTGCTGTAAAAATTGCTGTAGACATGGTCAAAGAAAAACTAATAACAAAAAAAGAGGCAGTCTTAAGAGTCGACCCTAACACTTTAGATACGCTTCTCCATCCAACATTAGATGAAACAAAACAGGTAAAAACTATTGCAAAAGGTTTACCTGCGTCCCCAGGCGCAACAAGTGGAAAGGTTGTTTTTTCATCAGATGAAGCAGAAAGATTAAATGGTATGATGCAAGATACAATACTTGTAAGAGTAGAAACCTCACCTGAGGATATCCATGGTATGCATGCTGCAAAAGGTATTTTAACTGCTCGTGGAGGAATGACTAGTCATGCTGCTGTTGTTGCAAGAGGTATGGGAAGACCATGTGTTTCAGGCTCAAGTGAAATAGATATTAATTACGAGCAAAAAATATTTAGAACTTCTTCAAATGTAGAAGTAAAAGAAGGAGATGTAATTACAATTGATGGATCTACAGGTAGAGTTATTTTAGATAAAGTTCCAACGTTAAAGCCAGAGATCTCAGGTGATTTTTCAAAATTAATGAGTTGGGCTGATAGTTACAGAAAATTAAAGGTAAGAACAAACTCCGAGACCCCCCTTGATACAAAAACAGCAAGAGAATTTGGAGCTGAGGGGATTGGTCTTTGTAGAACTGAGCATATGTTTTTTGATGAGGATAGAATTTTGTCTGTGAGAGAAATGATTTTATCAAAAACAATAGAAGATAGAAATAAGGCTTTATCAAAACTATTACCCCATCAAAAAAATGATTTTATACAAATTTTTAAAATAATGAGTGGTCTTCCAGTAACAGTCAGATTACTTGATCCACCTTTACATGAATTTTTACCAAAAAATGACAAAGAAATAGGAGATCTTAGTTCTGTGACAGGTCTTAATGCTAATGAAATAAGATCTAGAACAGAAGAATTGCATGAACATAATCCAATGCTCGGACATAGAGGTTGTAGATTAGGTATTTCTTTTCCAGAAATTTATGAAATGCAATGCAGAGCAATTTTTGAAGCTTTAGTAGAATGTAAAAAAAAGAAACTCAAATCTACAATGCCAGAAATAATGATACCTCTTGTATCAACTGAGGCAGAAATCAAAATAATGAAAGACTTAGTGATCAGAGTCGCTAAAAAAGTTCAAGATGAAAATAATACTAAAATTAGTTTCTTAGTAGGCACTATGATCGAACTTCCAAGAGCAGCTATTAAGGCAAAAGATATCGCAAAACATGCCGAATTTTTTAGTTTCGGAACCAACGACTTAACTCAAACAACTTTCGGCATTAGTAGAGATGACAGTGGAAAATTTTTAAATGATTATATTGAAAATAAGATATTTGATATCGATCCTTTTGTTTCAATAGACGAGGGTGTAGGAGATTTAATTGAGATAGCTACATTAAAGGGCAGAAAACAAAATAAAAAAATTAAACTTGGAATTTGTGGAGAACATGGTGGAGATCCCAAAAGTATAAATTTTTGTTCAAAAACAGGATTAAATTATGTCTCTTGTTCACCCTACAGAGTTCCTGTTGCACGTCTAGCAGCTGCCCAAGCTGAACTTAAAAAATAAGGAATTTAAATCTCTAGTTTGAAATCCATAGCTGGAGCACTGTGAGTAATGCTACCAACTGAAATTCTATCAATGCCTGTTGCTGCAACTGATTTTACATTCTTAAGGGTTATATTTCCGGATGCTTCAGTTTCATAATATTTTTTTGCAAGCTTCACACCCAATTTAAGATTTTTGATTTTCATATTATCAAAAAGGATAGTATCAAATTTAATTCCCACAATTGATTTAAGCTGTTTTAGATTATCAACTTCAACAGTTATCTTTTTTCCTTTTTTATTTTTAACTGCTTTTTGAACTAAAAATTTTAGATCTGAACTTGCAATATGATTATCTTTAATTAAAAATTCATCACTTAGATTAAATCTATGGTTGGTACCACCACCCAATTTGACTGCATACTTTTGTATTACTCTCAAGTTTGGAATTGTTTTACGAGTGCAACAAATCTTACTTTTACCTCTAGCTAATTTAACAAATTTATTGGTGTAACTAGCTATTCCTGATATGTGGGAAAGAAAATTGAGAGCTACTCTTTCACAAATTAAAATATTTTTTGAATTACCTTTAATCATAGCAATAATCTGCCCCTTTTTAACTTGAGAACCATCTTTTTTTTTAATATGAAATTGGACCTTGTTATCGAAAATTTTAAATGTGCTTTTGGCAAATTCTATTCCACCAACTATTCCATTTTGATTTGCGATTATTTTAAATGTCTTGATACTACTTTTCTTAATGAGATTTGATGTGATATCTCCACTAGGAAATAAATCCTCATTTAACGCAAGCTTAACGGAATTATTTATGAAACTTTTACTTAAAATTATTTTGGACACAGATATTATCTGCCTATTTCAGCCATTCTCTCTACAGACTTTCTAGCTTTTTCAATTATTTCATCTGACATTAAAATTTCATTTGTCTCATTTTTTAAACAATCTAAAATTTTAGGAAGTGTTATTCTTTTCATGTGGGGGCATAAGTTACATGGTCTTATAAACTTCACATTTGGATTATCTACTTGGACATTGTCGCTCATAGAACATTCAGTCACCATCATGACTTTTTCTGGTTGATTATCTTTTACATATTTTATCATACCACTTGTTGATCCTGTAAAATCACTTGCATTTATAACATCTGGTGGACACTCAGGATGAGCAATAACTTTTATTCCAGGATTATTTTTCCTTATTTCATTTATCTCAGCATCATTAAACTTTTCATGCACTTCACAGGTTCCTTTCCATGAGATAATTTCAACATCTGTTTGGGAAGCCACATATTTAGCAAGATAATCATCTGGCAAAAAAATTACTTTTTTTACACCTAAAGAATTTACAATTTTAACTGCATTTGCTGAGGTACAACAAACATCTGTTTCTGCTTTTACATCTGCTGAAGTATTTACGTATGAAACAACGGGAATACCTGGATTTTGTTTTTTTAATTTTCTTACATCATCACCTGTAATAGATGATGATAAAGAACAACCTGCTCTCATATCTGGTAACAATACTTTTTTATTAGGGCTCATTAGTTTTGCGGTCTCGGCCATAAAGTGTACCCCACACATTACAATTATGTCAGCTTTTGTTTTTGCAGCCTCAACAGCTAAAGCGAGAGAGTCCGCAGAAAAATCTGATATCCCATGATATATTTCTGGTGTCTGATAATTGTGAGCAAGAATGACCGCGTTTTTCTTTTTTTTAAGTTTGTTTATTTCATAAATATAAGGAGCGTGTGTGGACCATTCAATTTCAGGAATGGTCTTAGAAATTTTCTGGTAAATTGGCTGAGTGGCTTTTTTTATTTCAGGAGTAAATTCCATAAGTTAAATGTATCAACTTGAAAGATAATTGTCATTCAATTAATGTGACGCATAAGGCGGCCATGCTGAAATTGGTAGACAGGCACGGTTGAGGGCCGTGTGGACCTAGTCCATGAGAGTTCAAATCTCTCTGGCCGCACCAAAATTCTCTAAAAAGAAGTGTTTTGGTTTCAATAGTTTAACCATTTATTGAATATTAAAAAATCACTTAATGTTAAACCCGATAAGCTTTTATGTGTATTTCTGGTTACAGGGACTCCATCTTTAAAATTATCATTGTCAGATTTTTCCTCGTTATTTGACCATTCACTTGGATAAGTCATGTCATAATTTATATCTTTATAATTAGGATATTTGACGGCGAATTCCGAGCAACCTCTTTTGATTTCATGTTTAAATTTTTTACCAAGTAGTACTTCTATTACAGGCGTTATTTCTTTTGATAATTTCTTGGCTGACTCAATACTGTCAAAATAAATATAACCTCTAAAACTTTGTCTTTTACCAATCATACATTTTCTATTAAAAAAACTTAAATTTTTAAACTGGTCAAAAAAAAGAACAAGTTTTATTAAATCAAATGGATTCTCTAAATAAATTACAATCTTGATACAACTAAAACAAAATTTAGGAATGGTGTTATATTTGAAAAAAATTCGTTTATGTCTTTCACAATTTAAGTCTACTTCGTTTCTTCTGAAAACCTGGTCTTCATTAAATTCAAGATTGTCAATTTTTTGTGCCTCTACATTACATTTTTTAATTATATCTGAAATAAATTTATCTTCTATTTTTTTATTTAAATTTATTTTGGTGTCGATTTTTTGAATTTTGTCGTTAATATCTATTAAATTTTCATTCAAATGATTGATGGGGTTAATGTGCGATAATAATTTTATAATTGCAAACTTACTTTTTTTATCATTTGAACTTTTATAAACTTTTAAAAAAAAATTTAAGGATTTCATTAACTCTCCAGTATCATAATAAGCAATACCTAAATTAAAATATGGATCTAAAATTTTTGGATCTGATTGAATAGCTTTATTAAAAAAGTAAATGCTATTTTCCCAATCTTTTATCGCTAAATTGATCAGACCTACCAAGTTGAAGTAAAAATTTGAATTTTCTAATTGTTGATATTTTGATTTAATTAATTTTGCTTCAAAAAGAGCTTTTTTAAAATTTTGATTTTTATAAAGTGTTACTATTTTTTGAATTTCTAAGTTTATTAAATTTTCTTTCATTTTATAAAGCTTTGTTTTTATTTCTTAAAAATACGAGTAATAAACATCCTTTTTTTGTAAAAGAAGAATGTTTAGAGCCTGGTTTATACGAAATAAATTCACCTTTCTTGAAAGTTGTATTGTCTTCATCCGTAAGCTCTCCATCTAAAACATAAAATTCTTCATAGTTTTGATGCCTATGTTTTAAACTTCTTGCACCAGGCGCCATCTTTAATATGTAACTTCCTACACCAGTATTTTGATTAAAAGATATTTTATGCCAACTCATACCTGAAATTGGTTTCCCATAACTATTAAATGGAGTAAATTTTAATTTTGATGGGTTTATTATTATCCTATTTTTCATTAATTTAACCAGTTAGGTTTTAATATTTCAATATTTGCCCCTCCACACTTAAATTCTTTATTATATTCAAACTCCTTATCTTTGAATTTGATTAGGGCAAAACTAAATTTATTTGCTATCAAAACTTTACCAATTTCTACGTTATTGGATGTAATTGGATCATTATTATTTATTGAGCCTTTTTTTACTTGAAGCGGCAATAATCTTTTGTTTAATTTATCTTTGTTTTTAATACGTGAAGTGTTTTCTTGGCCAACATAACAGCCTTTCTTAAAGTCAATTGCATTAAGTTCCACGAAATTACACTCTATCCCAAATAATTTCTCTTGTAGCTGATCCATGTTACTTTGGGGTATACCTAGCTCAAAGCTTAATTTGTAGTATTCATCTATGTTAGAAGACTTAAGTTTCATTTTTTTTAGAGACATGTAAAGTTTTTCAAGATTAGCAACAATTCTACCCCCCAATTTTTTATTTCTTGGATCAAGAAGAACATGGTCCTCATTATATTTAATGGTATATCCCAACTCATCTCTTGCACCTTCTATAGATAAGAATTTTTCATAATTGAAAGCAGCTACTACAAATTCATTACTAAGATTTAAAATCTCTACCTTCGATTTTAGTTTATACATGACTAACTTTTTATACAACTGATCAGCTATTCTCTTTTCACAATCTAAGAAGTAACCATCTTTGTGCTTGACCACTATAAAATCAAATAAAAACTTTCCTTGAGGTGAAAGTAAAGAGGCAAAACAACTTTTTTTTTCGTTTACTTTTTCAATATCATTTGAGATAAGATTTTGTAGAAATTTTTCAGAGTCCGTACCATTAATATACAAAATACCTCTATCTTCTAGAATATAAACTTTTTCTGCATTCATAATTGATTAATATATAAATATAATATATCTACTTTTAAAAACAATGTTAGATCTAATCATTAAAAACGGTGAATGTTACATTAACGGTAATCTTGAGAAAAAAGATATTGGAATATCTAATAACAAAATTGTTGAGATTGGCGACTTGAAAGATGAGTCCAAAGAAACATTTGATGCAAAAGGATTGACAGTTTTGCCTGGTTGTATTGACACTCAAGTTCATTTTAGAGAGCCAGGATCTACTGATGCTGAAGATTTAAATTCAGGGAGTAAAGCAGCAGTAATGGGGGGAATAACATCAGTTTTTGAGATGCCAAACACGAATCCACCCACCACGAATTTTGAAGAATTCGATAAGAAAATTACATTAGGGCATGGAATGTTTTGTAATCATGCATTTTATTTTGGTGCAACTGCTGAAAATTATTCAACTCTTGGAAAATTAAAAGATTTAAAAGGGTGTTGTGGAATTAAACTTTTTGCAGGCTCTTCAACAGGAAACTTATTGGTTGATAAAGAAAAAGATATAGAAAAAGTTTTTGAACATGCTTCAAAAGTTGTAGCAGTTCATTCTGAGGATGAAGAAATCTTGAAAGTAAGAAAAAAACTAATTAAAGATGGCAATGTATCTAGTCATCCAATCTGGAGAAATGAGGAAGTTGCAATGTCTTCAACTAGAAGAATTGTTAAAATTGCAAAAAGATTTAACAAAAGGGCTCATATATTGCATATCACTACAAAGGAGGAAGTTGATTTTCTTTCTCAAAACAAAGGTCTAATTACTTTTGAAATAACACCTCAACATTTAACTATTTACGCACCTGATTGTTACAATAAATTAGGAACATATGCCCAAATGAACCCGCCTATAAGAGGTAAATCGCATTATGATCGTCTATGGTACGCTGTAAGAAATAATTATAATGACACCATAGGCTCGGATCATGCGCCCCACCTAAAAACTAACAAGGAAAAAAAATACCCCAATTCCCCCTCAGGAATGCCAGGAGTACAAACATTATTACCGGTAATGTTGAATCATGTTAATGAGGGTAAATTAAGCTTAGGTCAATTAATGAAACTTATTTGTGAAAATCCAGTTAAAATATTTGGCATACAAAATAAAGGATATATAAAAAAAGGGTACGATGCTGATTTCACTGTTGTAGATTTAAATAAAGAAATTGAGATTAAAAACGAAAATATTCAAAGCAAATGTGGATGGTCGCCATTCCATGGTGAAAAGTTTAAAGGTTTTGCGGTAGCGACAATCGTTAATGGAAAAATTAAAATGAAAAATGGAAAAATCTTAGGAGAACCTGAGGGAAAACCTTTAGAATTTAATTAATTTTAATGAAAAATAAACTGCAGTCTTTTGAAACCTATAGAGGTTTTGCAGCTTTAATGATTGCTGCAGTTCATTTTAATGTAAACTCACCATTATCAAACCATTCTCTTGCTAATGGTCTTTTTGTTCATTTCTTTTTTACTTTAAGTGGTTTCGTAATGTATTTAAATTATCATAATAAATTAATAGACTTTAGTTCAGTTAAAAAATTCTTAAAAAAAAGATTTTTTCGTTTATATCCATTACATCTATTATTTTTAATTATCTTTTTAATTATTGAAGTCAGTAAATACTTTGCACAAATCAAATATGGTTTGGTTGCAAATAATGAGGCTTTTTCTATTAATAATTTTAAAACTTTTTTAGGAAATATTTTTTTGATACAAACATTTTTTGATTATAATACTTTTAATACTCCAAGTTGGTCAATTTCTGCTGAATATTATACATATATGATATTTGCTTTAGTTTTCTTTTGCATGAAGAAAAATAACCTTTTTATTTTTATTTCTTTAGTTGGGATCTTGGCGTTTAGAATAAATTCTGAAACAGGTTTAGGTATTGAAAACACCTATTTATCATTTTTAGATTGCATTTACTGTTTTTTTATCGGGGTTTTTAGTTGCAAAATATATTTTAAATACTCAAATTTTGAAATATTTCAAAAATATTACTCAATAACTACGTTAATTCTATTAGTTGTCTCTGGTTTACTTATTATAAATATAGGTGGAAAATTTAGTTTTATTATACCTTTGTTCTTTGGCTTATTATTAGTTTTTTCAGCAAACTTAAAAAATGAAAATATTTTAGGTAAAATAATATGTAACAAATTTTTTGTTTATTTGGGTAGCATAAGTTATTCAATATATATGTGTCATTTATTTGTTTTTTGGATTCTAACGCAGTTTTTAAGATTTATAATAAAACTTGATACAATTGTGGATGATAATGGAATTACTAAACTTGACTTAAATATATTAGAAGCAACTATTATGGTAGTAGTTTCCTACACGTTAACAATAATATTATCTCACATACTTTATAATTATTTTGAAAAACGTTTTTATAAACCTAGTTGATATTGTTAAATTCAACAACTTTGCTTATAATTTTTTTTATATCTGAGCCTTTCATAGTTGGGTAAAAAGGCAATCTTACAAGTCCGTTATATGTTTTCTCTGTATTTACCATTTCAGTTCTTTTAAATTTCTTACCAAAAGAGGATTTATGTAATGGAAAGTAGTGGAAATAACAAAAAATTCCTTTTTTTTTCATATATAAAATAAATTTATCTCTTATTTTCAGACTTTTAAAAATTAACGCGAAAACATGATAAGCACTTTTATTTTTTTTATCAAATCTTAGTATTTTGAAGTTTTTTGTATTAACTTTTTTTAATTCTTGAAAATAAAAATTCCATAACTTTTTTCTCAAATTTTGAATTTTATCCAATTTTTTAAGCTGAGAAAAAACAAGTGCTGCTGGTAACTCTGCCGATCTATATTCAGACCCTATATCTTTCCAGGAATAATATTTCTTTTTGTTTGATATCAAGGATCTATCAGTTCCTTTATCCAAAATTATTTTGGCTCTTCTTTTAAATTTTAAATTATTTATAGATAATGCTCCACATTGTCCACCAACTAGATTTTTTGTTTCATGAAAACTAAATGTACCGAAGTCACCTATTGTACCTAAATATTTTTTTTTAAATTTACCTCCAAATGAATGTGCGCAATCCTCTATTAAGAATATGTTACTCTTTTTTTTTATCTCTAAAAACTTGTCCATATTACAAGAATTTCCACCATAATGTACTACTATTATAGCTTTGGTCTTTTTATTAATTTTTTTTTTAACAGATTTAAAATCTAAATTTGCATCATCCAAGTTTACATCTGCAAATACAGGTTTTGCACCTCTCAATAAAACAGCGTTAGCGGTTGATGTAAAAGTGTATGAAGGCATAATTACTTCATCATCTTTTTTGAGATTTATCAAAATCATTGCAATTTCTAGTGCGCTTGTACAGCTTTGAGTTAATGCAAC
>CACESO010000002.1 GCA_902562205.1 uncultured Pelagibacteraceae bacterium
ACAATAATAAAATAAAAAACTTAAAATTAAATGTAAGTGCCCCTTTTCATTGCAAATATATGAAATCAGCATCTGAAAAAATGACTGGTTATATTAATGATCTAAAAATGAATAACTTAGAAAAGCCGATAATATCCAACGTCACAGCGCATGAGGCTAGTTCGTCAAAAGAAATTAAATTACTTTTGATATCACAAATCGAAAAAAAGGTTCGTTGGTTAGAGAGTGTAGAATACATGATAAATAATGGAATTAAAAATTTTGTAGAAATTGGTCCAGGAAAAGTGTTATCAGGGTTAATAAAACGAATTAATAAAAATGTAAAAGTTAGTTCGATTAATAATGAAGAAGATATAAAGCTACTTATAAATGATTAATTTAAGAAATAAAAAAGCTGTCATCACAGGAGCAACCGGTGGTATTGGAAACTCAATTATTGAGAAGTTCTACTCGGAAGGTGCAAAAGTATTGGGAACAGGTACGAACGAAGATAAATTAAATAAACTTAAAAAAAATTTTGATGATATGATTTTAAAGAAATTTGATATATCAAAACATGATGAGATAGAAAAATTTGTAGATAATGTTTGCGATGAATTAGGCGGCTGCCCAGAAATACTAATTAATAATGCAGGGATTACAAAAGATAATTTATCTTTGAGAATGTCACAAATAGAATGGCAACAGGTAATAGATATCAATTTAACTTCTACTTTTTTATTGTGTAAGTTTTTTTTAAAAAAAATGATTAAAAATAAGTCTGGTAAAATAATAAACATTACGTCAGTTGTTGGTCATACCGGAAATGTTGGTCAAGCAAACTATGCGGCATCAAAATCTGGGATTATCGGTATGAGCAAAAGTTTAGCTTTAGAATACGCTAAAAAAAATATAAATATAAATTGTATCTCACCTGGCTTTATTAAAACAAATATGACTGAGAAAATTGACCCAAAATTTAAAGAATTAATTTTAGCAAAAATACCATCAAATAGATTAGGTGAGCCAGCAGATGTAGCTAATGTTGCTGCTTTTTTATCATCAGAAATGTCAAATTATATCACAGGAGAAACAATTCATGTTAATGGAGGTATGTATTTGGGTTGACAAAAGTTCTTTTTTATTTATTAAGAAAAAATCAAACAAAGGATCAAAATGGCAGAAGATATATCAAGTAAAGTCAAAAAAATTGTTGCTGACCACTTAGGCATAGATGAAGCAAAGGTTACAGACGAAGCTAGCTTCATTGACGATTTGGGGGCTGACAGTCTAGATACAGTTGAACTAGTGATGGCCTTCGAAGAAGAATTTGGGTCTGAGATTTCAGATAGTGAAGCTGAAAAAATTCTAACAGTGGGCGATGCAATTAAATTTATTGAAAACAAAAGTAATTAATTTTTAATACTCCAATGAGTGAAGGGATAATGATAATTCTTTCATCTCCATCAGGAGCGGGAAAAACAACATTAGTAAAACTTTTATCTGAAAGAAAAGGTTTTTTAACTTCAATATCTCACACAACAAGAACACCTAGATCTAACGAGGTGGATGGAAAAGACTACCATTTTGTAAATAATGACAAATTTCAAAAAATGATAAAAAACAAAGAATTTTTAGAGTATGCGAAAGTATTTAAAAATTTTTATGGAACAACAAAATCGAATATTTTTAAAGAATTAGAAAAAGGAAATAATGTTATATTTGATATTGATTGGCAAGGAACAAATCAAATTATATCTCAAAAATTAAAAAATAGATTATTAACTTTTTTTATCTTACCTCCAAGTAGAGAAGAGCTATTCAAAAGACTTTCAAATAGAGATATGAAAGATAAACTTATTGCTGAAGAGAGAATGAAACAGTTTGATAAAGATGTTTTGCATTGGAAAGATTATGACTACGTAATTATAAATAATAATCTTGAGATCTGTTATAAACAAATATCAGAGTATATCGATTGTGAAATAAGTAAAAAAAAGAGTTCTTACGATTTAAATTTAATAAAAAATCATATCAAAAAATTAAATTCCTAATGACTCATATTCACTAACTATTTTTAAATATTTACTTATATTTATATTTTGAGGTCTATCAGTTGGATTTATATTAAACTTTTTATAATCGAATTTATATTTTTTGAATAAAATATTGATAGGTTTCTTGATCATTTTTCTTCTCTGATTAAAAAAGACCTTTGTTATTTTTTCTAGATTTTTTGGATCTTTGATTTCATGAATCTTCCTTTTTGGTATAAATTCTAACACTGTGCTATGGACTTTAGGTTTTGGAAAAAAACTATTAGGCTTGACATCTGTAACTCTATTTATATCAAATTTCCATTTTGATAAAATTGTAATTCTACTATACTCCTTTGAATTAACATCAGCTAAAATTCGCTCAGCAACTTCCTTTTGAAACATTAATATCATTCTCGAAACACTAAGCTTACTATTAGTACACAGATTAGATAAAATTTTAGTTGAAATATTATATGGCAGATTACCCAACACTAAAAACTTTTTTCCGGAATAAAATTTAAATGGAATTTTAAGAATGTCTTTTTTGATGATGTTTATTTTATCAAAATATTGTTTTTCAAGAGCACTAATTAAGTTTTCATCTTTTTCTATTACATATATTTTTTTTGGTTTTTGAGAAATAATGAATTTTGTCAAGTTTCCTGTCCCAGGACCTATTTCTAATACTTCATCGCTAGAACTAATTTTTGAGGCATTAATAATTTTATCAATTATGTTTTTATCCAGTAAAAAATTTTGTCCTAAACTTTTTTTAGGTTTTATTGACATATTTTTTTAAAAAACTAAAGGCTTGAATTAGGCTATCTGGTTTTGATTTATTCAATTTGGACATTTCATAGTTAGGCCCATGATCGGGTGTAATTCTTACAAAGGGCAAACCAATTGTAATATTTATTGCATTAAAACCAAAAATTGTTTTCATAGGCGTAAGCACTTGATCATGATACATGCCAACAACTACATCGAATTCTTTTCTTTTTTTTTCTAAAAAAATTGTATCTGCTGAAAAAGGACCTAAAATTTTTATCTTTTTTTTTTTTAAAATTTTAATTGCTGGTAAAATTTCTGCTTTTTCTATGTTTTTGCCTGCAAATGTTTCGCAATGTGGATTAAGACCCGTGATAGCTATATTCGGCACAAAACCTAAAAATTTTTTATAAAATTTGTTGATACTGGTTATTTTACTAACAATAACTTTTTTTTTTATTTTATCTGTTACTTTATTAATTGGTATATGAGTCGTTACTGGGCTTACACTTAACTCTTTATTGAAAATTAACATCACTTCATTTAAAGACTTAGTTTTATAAGCCAAATATTCAGTCATACCATTATATTTCCCTTTCAGGAAAGTTGATTTTGAAATTGGACCATTTATTAAAGCTAAAGAATTATTTTCTTTAATTAAATTAATTCCTACATCGAATGATTTTTTTATATAAAGATTTTTGTTTTTTACTGACAAATCTTTGTGGTTAAACGGAATATCAATAATAAATATATTATTTTTACTTAAGCTATTATTACCTTTAAATTTTTGAAAATTTATTCTTGTATTTAGTCTTTTAAGATCATATTTAAATAATTTTTCTGAACAAACCATAATAATCGAAAAACCTATATTTCTTAAAACTTTATTTTTTAAAGTTTTAATTAAAATTTCATTAAAGGTACTTTCCGGATCGCCATTGACAATTACTATAGATTTATTTTTCATTTATTACGGCATTATTAAAAATTCTTTTATAAAATAAAGTAGAAAATCTTGTAAATTGTCTCTCCTTTTCAAACTCTATCATCCTTTCCAATTGAGCTTCTCTATCAATTTCAATATTTTCACTCTTCATATCTTCTAATTTAAGTATTAAAAAACCACCACTTGCAACAATTGGTTTAGTAAAATCTCCTACATTTAAAGAATTTATTTCATTCTTTATTTCTTTTGAAAGCTGGTTTTTGTAAATCCAACCTAAATTTCCTCCACTTTTTTTACTTTTAGATAAGCTGTAAATTCTTGCTGTTTCTTCAAATCCTATCTCATTTATACTTTTTTTAATTTCTTCATATTTTGATTTAAGTTCTTTTTTGTCATTAATTGTAAAAACTATTTCTGAGAGCAAAAGATTGTCAACTTTTTTTTTTTCTATTTTTTCAAGCTCTTTGTACATAGCATTTTGATTAATTTCTATTTGGTTTCCAAAAATATTTATAATTAAATTATTCCATGCAATCTCTATTGAAATTTTTTCTTTTACCCTTTCGATATCTATATCATTCTGTAATAAATAACTTTCAAACTCATTTAAACTAGAAATCCCGATGCTAGAATATATATCTCCAATTACCTTGGAAATCAGCGTTTCATTAGGAATAATCTCAAATCTTTTTTGTATTTCAATTTTTTTTATTCTCTCATTTATAAGAGAGTCTTTTGCATACTCTGTTATACGTTTTTTATCTAATTTTTTTAAGTTTGGATTTAAAGAAACTAAATATCTTTTTTCAAAATCAATGTCTAAGTTAGTTATTATCTCTTCATTTACTTTAGCTACTATAAAAATCTCAGATTGAACATTCTTCAAAATGATCATATTTAGAATCAAGATAATATAAATTTTTAAAAAAAGTTGTCCCATTTCTATCTGGCGCTCGGGGTATTTATTGTTGCTAATGGAACTATAGAAATAGAGAAAAATATTTCCTCAGTGGGTTTTAATTCATTATCTGAATAATAATCTTTATTATATTGTATTGAGGCTGTTAAACAATCATTCTTATATTCATATATTAAATTATAAAATTCAGTAAAATCAGTTTTCTTATTTCTTCTAGTTCTATACTTTATAGAATTAGCAACATTGAAATTATAAGCTGTTTCATTAGACAGATAACTTTCACTTCCGACTTCATCATCTTCTTGAAGAAATTCAAAAGATGTTACAAATTTATTTACTGAAATGTCTGTCTTAAGTAAATTATAATTTGATGACTGGAAATCATTATCCATGGAAAAATTATAATCGAATTTAATATTTTTGTTAGGCTCAAATATCAAAGAGCCAATAAAGTCAGACCCTTTGTTATTTAATGTTGATTTAGTTGGTAGGTTTACCTCCTCATTATCCCTTAAAACTGTTGCCAAACCTCCTTTTAAAAAATCATTTCCTGTTTCTTTATCTTTTAAACTATATTCTCCACCAAGAGTTAAAGATTGACCCCCTTCAACAGTATCATCTAAACTTAACCTATTATGTGTAAATATATTATTTATATCAATTTTTCTGTCTAAGCTTTTTAAGTCTTTATTGGCGTTAGGACTATACATTAAAGCTCCTTTTGCAGTGAAAAAATTATCAAAAAATTTTCCCTCTTTTTTTAATGGGTAGGATATATCATAAAGAAGAGACCCATAATTTTCTGAACTAAACTTGTTTTTATAATTTGATGAATTATCACCCTCTGAAGTAATGTTTTTTAAAAGTAAATTGAAATTGTTTACAAAACCCAAGGATGTAATTTTAGGGTTTGACGAAAATTTTAAATCATTTATTAGAACTTTTTCAAAAATGTTAGTATCATAATTTTTATAATTACCTTTTGAAATTATTTCATAAGTACCATTATAGTTTGAAGGAAATCTTTTTGAAAATTCATAGCTTGGAAAAATATATTCATAAGCATCACTTGATCTGTCTTTTGTTAAGTCTTCATAAGACTCAATTTTAGTCTCTAGACTTATGTCTCTACTATTCCCTCTAAAAATAAGAAATGATCTCAACAAAGATTGACTGTCATTTATCGAGGATTTTATATTATGTGTCTTTAGATAATTATTGTCAGAGGTAGCCTCTAAATTTAATTCAATTTCACTTACATCAAATGTATTAATATTAAGTTTAGTAAAAGAATTAGAAAAAAAATGGGTTTTTGATGTTGAATTTTTTTCTTTTAAACTAAAATCAGCAATATGTTTTGAATTTTTATTTACTTGCCTATACTCACTTTGAAACAATGCCTCATTTTCCGAAAAAATTCTTGGAGTGAATGTTAAATCTTTATTATCACTTATAACTTTGTAATAAGGTATTTTAAAAGAAAGCCCTAAATTTGAAGAGTCTATAATCTGTGGCATTAAAAAACCTGATTGTCTTTTTACAGTTGGATCAGGATGAAAAAATTTAGGAAAATAAATTACTGGTTTATCGTATATTTCAAGCCAAGCATCTTTATAGTTGATAATCTTTTTTTCTTTATCGTGACTAATTTCTCTTGCTTTAATTTGCCAAGGAGGGCAATCATCATTTTTTTTACATGACGTAAAAACACCTTTTTTAATAGTTGATTTTTTTCCGTCACTAAAAAAATAGTTTCCTTTAAGTCTAGGGTCATTTAAAGGGTTTCCAAAAATACCTTTATTAAAGTCAATATTAACATTATCAGCTATTAGTTTATTTTTCGAAAAGTCTAAAATTGCACTATCAAAACTGTATAAATTCTTTTCAAAATCTAACAATTTTACTTTCTTGCCTTTTATTAATTTATCTTTTGCACTGTAATTTAATTTTTCAAACTCTATTTTATTCCCCAAATTGTCTTCAATTTTAGACATATAATTGATTATAATTTCTTCAGAGCTTTTTAAGTAAATTATCTCTTTTGTATTAAGTGTATAATTATTCTCAAAATTTAATAAAACATTTCCTGAAGATACAATTTTCTCTGCATTTTTATCGTAGAAAATATTATCGCTATTAATTCTAATATTTTCTATTTGATTGGTAATAACTATATTTCCACTAGCATTAAGAAATTTCTTTTCCTTATCATATTTCATTTGATCTGCATCAATAACTGTCTCATTATCTGTAAAAATTTTGACTCCATCTTTTGCAATTACTATTTTGTCTTTATCAATTATTTCAATTGATGATGCTTCAAATTTTAGTTCCTCTGAATTAACACTTAAGGAGTAGATTAAAAATAATAAAAAAAAGAAAAATTTTGTAATTAAATTATTTTTCATTTATCCCAACCAAATTAATTATTGACACTATACTAATCATCAAAAGGGGTATCCAAATGGATACCACTACTGGAACTTGTTCATTTTTTCCAAGTTCTTCAAAGAAGAAGCTTAAATAATAAATTATGACAGAAATAAGTACCCCAAATATTAAATGAAATATTTTTGTCCTATTTTGCTTAATATTCATCATAATTGTAGAAGAAAGAATAGTCATCAACATCAAATAAAAAGGAAATGAAAAAATTTTTTGAATTGCAGAGTCTACCTCGACAGACGAGTAATTTATATCGTCATATTTGTTTCTTAAGTCGTTCAACTCAAAAATTGAGAGAGAGGTCAAATTGGAGAATAAAGAATTGATGTCTTGAAAGTTTATATTTGTGCTTAATTGAAAATCATTTACTCTTTGATTTGATTCTTGTTCATTATTTAATAAAATACTTTTAGATTTCCAAATTTTATTTTCTATATTAACTTTATCAGCATAAATGTTTTGAATAAAATTAAAATCTCTGTCAAACTGAACTATATCCACTCTGTTTAAAATGTTTCCTTTTAAATTTTCTGCATTTATAATACTTGTTATTCCATCTTTTGCATCTTTGATCCAAATTCCGTTTTCAGTAATCACAGCTAAATATTTATTATCCTTTGCGTATGAATTTTTAATATTTAAATAAGAATGTTTTAAATTAGATGATAAATTGTAAAAAATTGTAACTATAACTACACCAACTAAAAAACTTAAAATAGCCAATAATTTAATAATTTTTAAATTGCTTAAACCAAAGTTTTTAAATGAAATATTTTCATTTTGCTCTATTAGTTTTATAAAAAAAAACTGGGTTGAAATTAAAAATATAAATGGGAAGATTTCAAATAAAATTGACGGAATATTTAAAAAGGTCAAGAATATTGGTAATCCAATTGGAACATCTAAATCTTTAAAAAAATTAATTTCTTCAAAAATATTTAATATAAAACCTAACGCAAAAAAAATAAAAACAGTTTTAACAAATGTTAATAAGAATTGTTTACTAATATAATTTTGATAAACTTTTAATATCATTTTGAAGAAGTTAAAGATTGCCTGTAAAACAAAAAGTAAAATATTATTGAGATTAAAATCGGAGTAATCATCAATAAAAAACTTTTATTAAGATTATAAGAAAAAAATTTTGTCAGAATTTCTGAAAAGGCAATTAATATAACCCCTATAATAAAAATTGTTATTTTATATCTTGAATATCCAATAGAATTTTTTGATTTTATTAAAAGCAAAGCAGAGACAATTGCTAAAAGGGGAATATACAAAGGTTTAAATATCCTACTGAAAACTTCTTGTGAAATATTATTTAATTGTTTTGACTCATGCGAGCATTGAAACCCAAATTCATTTTTGTCACCGAGCATTATTTGAGTTCTTTGATCCTTAGGCTGCAATATACATTTTAATAAAATGAAGATACTTACCTCTTGCAATTTTGGATATTTAGTTGTTTTTGAACTATAATCAGATAAATTAAGTTGTGTTTTTTTAAAGTTTATTACAGTCGTTTTACCTTTATTGATATTTAAAATTTTTCCTTCATTTAAAATTAAAAAATTTTGATTGTTAAGCTGAGAAAAAAATCCATTTTTTGCATATATAATTCTTGAGTCATTGTTATTATATGTATCTTTAATGACTATGTTTTCAAATTGATCTAAATCATTCTTTTTATCAACATATATTGTTAGTTTTTCTACTGTATCCATAAATTTTTTGGGTTTTACAAGAGATGGTAAAAAATCAACATTTGATTGTCTAATAAAAGATCTTGCCTTGTCTTGGGTAAATGGAACTAAAAAAATATTCATTAAAGATTGTAAAATTAAAAAAATTAAAGAATATTTTATTATTATATTTAAAAATTCGCTTTTTTTTATTCCATTAGACCAAAATATAAGGGTTTGATTTTGATCTTCATATTTTACAAGTGTAAAAAAAATAGCCAAGAAAAACATAAATGGTAAAATTTCATTAATGATTTTTGGCAAAGATAACAAAGTATATAGAAAATAAATTTTAAAACCGTGACCGTCCTCAGTCACGAAACCTAAATAGTTTACAGCTTGAATGACCCAAACAATAAGTGCGACAGAACTACAAGAAAGTAAAAAAAATATTGTTGTTTCGCGTAAAAAGTTTTTAAAAATAATTTTTTTCATTGAAATTCTATAAAATAAACATATACACGTTTTGGTAGAAAAATGAATAAAAAATTATGATTATAAAAAACACCTTTTTAAAACTTACAAATATCTCAAAGCTTTCCGGATGTATTGCGTTTTTTACTAATGAAAAGTCGGAAATCTCTCATTTAAGAAAATATCTAAGTTCTACTGAATATAAAAACCTAAATGTGCTTTTAAAAAATAAGAATAAAAAAAAAGGTTTATTATCTTTCGATCTTAACCCCAATCAAAAAATAATTCTCATTTCTTTTAAAAAAAACCAGAAACCAAATGAAACAGAAAAAAGCGGAGCTAAGCTAACTGATCTTTTAAGTAGTGAGGGGGCAAAGCTTATTCACATTATTTCAGATACAATCTCTGTAAGTTTAAAACCAGATGCTATTTACGAATTTTTACATGGTATGAGATTAAAGTCATATTCCTTTGACAAGTATAAATCAAAAAAGGAGTCAAATACCCTAAAAGTAAATGTAGCTTCGTCGAAAAAATTTAATAAGAAAATTTATGATAAATATAGAGCAATCGAATTAGGAGTAAATTATACAAAAGATTTGGTGTCGGAACCTGGAAATATATTGCACCCAGATGAATATGCTAAAAGGCTAACCCAATTGAAAAAAATTGGTCTTAAAGTTTCTGTTTATAATGAAAAGCAATTAAAAAAAATGGGTTGCAACGCGTTAGTTGGTGTTGGCCAAGGAAGTGTTAGGGGCTCGTATTTAGTAACTCTTGAATGGAGAGGAAAAAAATCAAATTCAAAACCATTAGCTTTTGTCGGTAAAGGAGTTTGTTTTGATACTGGAGGAATATCTTTAAAGCCAGCAAGGTTTATGGAAGATATGACTTACGATATGGCTGGTTCAGCTGTAGTTGTTGGTCTTATGAAAAATTTAGCTCTTAGAAAGTCAAAAGTTAATGCTGTTGGAGTTGTCGGATTAGTTGAAAATATGCCAGGAGGGAATGCTCAAAGACCCGGAGATATTGTAAAATCGTATAGTGGAAAAACAATTGAAGTATTAAATACTGATGCAGAGGGAAGATTAGTTTTGGCAGATGCAATAACTTTTACAGAAAAAAAATTTAAACCTAATTTGATTATAGATTTAGCAACACTTACTGGTGCAATAGTGGTTGCGTTGGGATCTGAGTATGCTGGATTATTTTCAAATAACGATAATTTATCTAAGCAGCTTCATGAAGCTGGCGAAAAAGTTGAAGAAAAAGCTTGGAGACTTCCTTTACACTCTAATTACGATAAACTTATGAATTCTAAAAATGCAGACATGCAGAATATTAATTATGTTGGAGGAGCAGGTTCGACTACCGCAGCTCAGTTTTTGCAGAGATTTATTTTAAATAAAACACCTTGGGCTCATTTAGATATTGCAGGAATGGCTTTTTCAAAATATGCCGGAGCTCTTAATTCGAGTGGAGCAACAGGTTACGGGGTTAGATTGTTAAACAAGTTTATTGAGGATAACTATGAGTAAAGTTGAACAAACTCTTTCATTGATAAAACCTGATGCAGTTGAGAGAAATTTAGAGGAGGAGATAAAACAATTCTTTATTAAATCTGGTTTTAAAATTACTAAACAAAAAAAAGTAAAATTAGAAAAAAAAGACGCTGAAATTTTTTATAAAGTACATGAAACGAAACCTTTTTATAATGACCTTTGCAACTATCTTTCTTCTGGGCCCATTGTTGCAATGATACTTGAAAAGATTGATGCAGTTTCTGAAAATCGAAAGGTCATGGGAGCAACTGACCCTACCAAAGCAGATGAAGGAACAATACGAAAAAAATACGGATTATCAATTGATAAAAATTCAGTCCATGGTTCAGATAGTATTGAAAACGCTAATAAAGAAATTAATTTTTTTTTTAAGACCTAATTAGTTTTTCTAAAACTAAAGGATAAAGTTTATTCTCCTCTTTAAGAACCCTTTTTTCCAATTTTTTTAAACTATCTTTTTTTAAAATCTTTACCTTCTTTTTTGCAATAATCTTACCAGAGTCTAATTTTTTATTTACAAAATGTATTGTGCATCCTGAAAATTTTTCTTTAGCTTTTAAGGCTCTTTGGTGTGTGTTAAGTCCTTTGTACTTTGGTAATAAAGATGGATGAATATTAATTATTTTATTTTTAAAAAAATTAAGAAAATATGGGCTTAAAATTTTCATAAACCCTGCTAAACAAATAAACCTAATATTTTTATTAATGAGAATTTTTGCTAATTTTTTTTGCTCAGCTTTTAAAAATGATTGAGAAATAATTTTAGTAAAAATCTTATTTTTTTTTGCAATTTTTAATCCAGTAGCATCCTTTTTATTGCTTATTACATATGCAATTTTATAATTACAACTTTTCTTCTTTGATCTTAAAATTAAAGCTTGAAGATTTGTTCCTCTTCCAGAGATAAATACTGCAATGTTAGCCTTTTCTGTGATCACATTACCAACGTATATTGTTAGTATATTTTACCTTGCTTTTATTTTTAATGATTTCTCCAATTATGTAGGGACGGTATTGCTTAGGAAAAAACTTTAAAATTTTATGAAAATTATTTTTTTTAATGATCAAACAAAAACCTACACCACAATTAAAAGTTTTGAGCATTTCTTTTTGAGAAACACCATTTTTGTTGATCCATCTAAAAATCTTATAAGTTTTTATTTTGTCTAAATCTATTCTTGCACAAAGATTTTTTGGTATTACTCTTTCAATATTATCGCCAATACCTCCACCTGTTATATTTGCACATCCATTAACTAATTTTCTATTTAGCAAATTCGTAATTTCTTTTACGTAAATTTTAGTAGGTTTTAATATTTCATTCCGCAAAAATTTATTTTTTTTAATATTAACTTTCTTTTTTTTTAAAACTTCTCTTAATAGGGAATATCCATTTGAATGGAGTCCACTTGAAGGTATTGCTAAGATCAAATTTTTTTCTTTTATCTTTTCCTTCGTTAACACATTATTCTTTTTTACAAGTCCTACAGAAAATCCAGCTAAATCGAATTTGTTTTTAGAGTAGGTTCCTGGCATTTCAGCCGTTTCTCCACCCACTAATTGACAGTCACTCATTTTACAGCCTTGATGTATACCTTTAATAATATTTTTTAATTTTGTTAAATTTATTTTATCAATTGAAATGTAATCTAAGAAAAAAAGTGGTTTTGCTCCAAGTACCAAGATATCATTTACACACATTGCAACTAAATCTATTCCAATTGTATTAAACTTATTTAGAATATTTGCTATTTCAAGTTTAGTTCCAACACCATCAGTACTACTTACCAATAAAGGATTGTTGAATTTTTTTGGAATTTCATTTATTGAACCAAAACTTCCTATATTTTTAAATTTTTTTTTTGAATTTCCTTTTTTTGTTAATTTAGATATATATTTAATGAATTGATTAGATGCATTTATGTTTACTCCGCTTTTTTGATATGTAAATTTATATTTTTTCATAATTTAAAATGTTTTTAAAAAAAAATTTTTTGAAGTCCTCATCTTATATAGTTTTTACTATATTTGTAATATTTTTTATTTGTTTTATTCACACCAATACTTTTGGTAAAATTTTCAAAATTCAAAACATAGAAATTGAAGAGCCTTTTAACTCTAATTTTAATAAGGAAAAAGTTATCAACAAAGCATTTGATGAAGCCTTTGATATTCTTTTGAATAGCTTAATAACCTCTAATGATAAAAATAAAATTAAAAATACACAATTAAAAGATATTAAATATCTTATTGATTCTTTCACTATTACAAATGAGCAATTCCTAAATAAAAATTATCAAGCAAATTTTGAGGTAAATTTTGATAAGCCTAAAATTTTAAATTTTTTTGAAAAGAAAAATATATTTCCATC
Source organism: uncultured Pelagibacteraceae bacterium (assembly GCA_902562205.1). Lineage (GTDB taxonomy): Bacteria > Pseudomonadota > Alphaproteobacteria > Pelagibacterales > Pelagibacteraceae > Pelagibacter. The sequence continues at coordinate 13,189 of CACESO010000002.1, forward strand.
AATGTATAAAAAAAAAGAATTTCTGACCTTGCTTATTCTTATAGACAATGATGAAGACAAAGTTTTTTTATTTGATAGAAATCCCTTCTATAGAAAATGGAATGATGATACAAAAAACTTTTCCCAAATTAATTATGTATTACATGAAGAAGACATTCTCGATCTAAAGTTTATTAATGAAAATAAAGATATAATTGAAAATTTTAAATTTGACCAAATTGTAAAAAAATATGATACAGAGGATTACATAGTTGTAATATATTTTAAGAACAAAAATAATCTAAGGGTACTTTCAAAAATGTTTTATGAAGGTAAAGTAAAAATTTCAAATCAAAGTTATAAAAAAGTTGATATTTCGGATGATTTACAACTATTAAATATTATAGAAAGTACCAAGATTTTTTTTGAGGATATTTGGAAACAAAATAACCAAATCAATACTTCAATCAAACTTCCAATAAATATTTCTGTTAATTCAAAAAAAGTTAAACAAATTCAATTAATTGAAAATTATTTAGCACAGCTTGATTTGGTTTCAAACTTTTATGTAACAAGTTTTAATAATAATAATACGATTTATAAAATAATTTTTAATGGTAATCCAAATCAATTTTTAAACTTAATGAAAGAGAAAGATATCGGAATAGATACAAATCAAGAAATATGGAAAGTAAGATAAGAGATTTAAGGCAAGAAATATTCAAGTTTGAGCAATTATCAAATTTTGATAAAAATGATTTTTTCGTTAGTGAATGTAACTATTTTGCATTTAATTTAATCAAAAGCTGGCCTAATTGGGAAAAAAAAATATTAAATGTTTATGGTGAACGTAAATCAGGCAAGTCTCATTTATCAGAAATTTTTTTAGAAAACAAAAATAGTATCAAGTTTGAATTTAAAGAAATGAATGAAAAAATATTCGATAAAATTAAAGGATATCAAAATATTGTAATTGAAGATTTTAATGAAAGATGCGATGAGGAAACAACTTATTCTTTAATAGATATAATCGAAAAGGAGAACAAATATTTATTAATAACATCTGTAAAAGCTTTGAATGAGATGGAGACAAGACTTAAGGATTTAAATTCAAGGTTTAAAAATATACTTACAGCCAAAATCGATAAACCAGACGATGAACTAATTTATGCACTTATAGTTAAAAATTTTTCAGATAGTCAAATAATTTTAGATAAAAAACTAATAAATTTTATTTGTAAAAGAATAGCTAGATCTTACAATAAAATATCGGAATTTATATGTACAATTGACGAAATTAGTTTAAAAAAAAAAAAACCTATAAATTTAAAAATAATTAAAGAAATTTTAGGAGTATCAAATTGAATAAATTTAGAACACATACTTGTGGTGAACTCACAAAAAAATTTACTAAAAAGGACGTAATATTATCTGGCTGGATAAATAAAAAAAGAGATCATGGAAATCTTCTTTTCATTGATCTAAGAGATCATTATGGGATAACACAATGTGTAATTGATAAAGAAAATAAATTTTTTAAAGAATTGGAAAAGCTTCAACTTGAAACAGTTATTAAAATAAATGGAAAAGTTATAGAAAGAACCAAAGAGACAATTAATAAAGATCTTTCAACAGGTGAGATCGAAGTTTCTATTGACAACTTCAAAATTGTTGGAAAAACAAAAGAGTTGCCCCTCCCAGTATTTAGTGATCAAGAATATTCTGAGGAGATAAGACTTAAGTACAGATTCTTAGATTTAAGAAGAAAACAAATTCATAATAATATTATCTTAAGATCAAAAGTAATCTCCTTTATTAGAAAAGAAATGGAGAAGATGGGTTTTTTAGAGTTTCAAACTCCCATATTAACTTCATCAAGCCCTGAGGGAGCAAGAGACTTTCTTGTTCCAAGTAGATTAAATCCTGGAAAATTTTACGCTTTGCCCCAAGCACCGCAACAATTTAAACAACTAATAATGATTTCAGGATTTGATAAATATTTTCAAATTGCGCCTTGCTTCAGAGACGAGGATGCAAGAGCAGACAGAAGTCCTGGGGAATTTTACCAATTGGATATAGAGATGTCATTTGTTGAACAAGAAGATGTTTTTTCAGTAATTGAAAATTTGTTTCTAAAATTGTTTAAGGAATTCTCAAACAAAAAATTAGCAAGTGAAAAGTTTCCTAGAATAAAATATTCAGAAGCTATTGAAAAATATGGAACAGATAAACCTGATCTTAGAAATCCCCTGATTATTTCGAATATTTCAGAAATTTTTAGCAGGGGGGACGTTAAATTTGATATTTTTAAAAGAGAGGTTTCAAAAGGAAAAGTTGTAAAAGCAATCATTACAAAGAATACGAAAGATAAACCAAGAAGTTTTTTTGACAACATTGATAATTGGGCTAAGAAAGAAGGTTCAGGTGGTTTAGCATATTTCACGTTTATTGAAGAAAATAATAAAATTGTAGGCAAAGGTCCTGTTGGAAAGTTTTTTTCTTCAGAAGCCTGTGAAAAAATTTTAGAATTAACTGACTCTAAAATTGGTGACAGTATTTTCATGTCATGTGGACAAAAACAAGATGTTGAAAAAATTCTTTCTTTAGCAAGAAATAAGATTGCTGAGGATTTGAACTTAATATCTAATGATATTTTTTCATTTTGTTGGATAATTGATTATCCTATGTATGAATTAGATGAAAAGACAAAAAAAATTAAATTTAGTCATAATCCTTTTTCAATGCCACAAGGGGATATAAAAGAAATTGATTTTTCTAAGCCATTAGATATGAAAGCATACCAATATGATATTGTTTGTAATGGAATAGAGTTATCCTCTGGCGCCATTAGAAATCATATTCCAGAATTAATGTATAAACTTTTTGAAATAGCTGGATACAAAAAAAAAGACGTAGATAGCAAGTTTAGTGGAATGATAAATGCACTAAGTTATGGCGCACCTCCGCACGGTGGAATAGCCCCAGGAATTGACAGAATAGTAATGTTACTTGCAAATGAGGTCAATATCAGGGAGGTTACAATGTTCCCAATGAACCAGAACGCTCAAGATTTAATGATGATGGCACCATCTGAGGTCAACGAAGATCAATTAAAAGAACTTCAGCTTTCAATTACCAAAAAAAAGTAATTACTTTTTTCCTTTAAGATTTATTCTGATATCAGATAAGTCAATAAGTTTTCTTTTATAATCGTTTCTTACAAAACCCTTACTAGTAATATCTTTTACAATTTTTATTAGCTCGTTATTTTCATCATTCATAGCGCCTGTATTTTTTTCATCCGTCTTGTCTGATTTTCCAATTGACGGAGTGTGAGCAAGATCTTCTCTATTTAAGTATGAAATAGCAAGTTCTCTAAAAATATAATCCAAAATAGATGAGGCAGAAAGAATTCTGTCATTGCCGTAAACTTTCCCTGATGGTTCAAATTTTGTATCTACATAAGCACTGACAAATTCGTCTAATGGAACTCCATACTGCAAACCCAAAGATATAGCTATTGCAAAATTGTTCATTAGAGCTTTGACTAGCTCACCTTCTTTACTAGTATCGATAAAAATTTCACCAATCTTTCCGTCCTCATATTCACCTGTATGTAAATAAACCTTGTGATCTCCTATGGTAGCTTTTTGAATATAACCTTTTCTTCTGTCTGGCATGCTAAATCTTTTATTAACCGACTCATTCAGATTTTTAACAAAAGTATTATTCATATTTTTATTATCATCAATTTTGTTTACTTTCTTGATTTGTTTTTCTTTATCACTGAGATTATCTACTGTTTTAAGATTCTTATCTAAATTCTTGGTTTTTCGATTATCAATTTTCATGTCTAATATTTCAAATTTTCCATCTTCCTTTTTTTCAAGATTTTCTAACTCTTTTTCATCTATTTTATCTAGGTAGTGACTGACTTTAAAAGTGCAGGTATAAAAGGTTTCAACGAGATATTTTGCCATAATAATAATTTCCCTATTTATTTTGAGTCTTAGAAATACTATTGTATATACAAAATTAATTTTTAGTCTAATTTATTTTTTACAATTTAAAATTGAAAAAAAACTAATTTTTTATGTTGACTCTATTTAAACAAATTTTCACTTGGTGGAATCACCAAACTCTAGGCACAAGACTTCACACTTTTTTCAAAGGAAAATTTGTTGGCAAAGATGAAAATGGTAACAAATACTATGAGAGTAAAAATGGACGAAGATGGGTTATATATAATGGAGAAGTAGATTCAACAAAAATACCAAATGAGTGGTTTTCTTGGATTCATTTTACAAAAAATAAAATTGAAAAAGTCCAAGATCAAAAAAAATTCCCTTGGCAAAAGTCCCACAAACCTAATCTTACTGGAACAGACAAAGCCTATCATCCCAAAAAAAGTGAAAATGAAAATAAAAAATACAAATCTTGGAAAGAGTAAAATCTCATTAATTTCAATTTTCTTTTATCTTTTAACGATAAGCACTGTTCAAGCTGATGATCTTGATTATTTCGGAAAAAAAATTGATATCAAAATTTTAGATAAGCTTAGTTCAAAAAGCAAACTATTAAAGTTAGATATTGGTGAAAATTTTTCTTACAAAAATTTGGAAATCAAAGTATTGAAATGCAAAAATTCTAAATTTGATGATAATCCAGAAATAACCACTTATTTACAAGTTAAAGATAGTAAAAATTCTAATAACGATGAGGTTTTTGTTTTTAATGGATGGACTTTTTCATCTAGTCCATCGATCCAAGTTTTTGATCACCCAGTTTATGACTTGTGGATTTTAAAGTGTTATTAAACAATTTTTTCATTATCCAGCCAAGTTACATTAAATTTTGACTCAATAAACTTTTCGTGATTTAAAAGTTTTTTGTGCAACTTAATTGTTGTTGTAATTCCCTCTATAACAAATTCATCTAAAGATCTTAAAGTTCGCTGTATTGCTTCTGTTCTGTTTCTTCCATGGCAAATTAATTTACATACCATGCTGTCATAGTAGGGTGTTACTTTAAAACCTTGATAAATTGAACTATCCACTCTAGTTCTAAACCCCGAGGGTTGATGACACATTCCAATTAATCCTGGAGATGGCTGAAAATTTCTACTTGGGTCCTCTGCATTTATTCTACATTCTATGGCATGACCTCTTGGGTTAATGTCAGACTGTTCTAAGGCAGTATTTCCTGTAAATGCAATCCATATTTGCTCTTTAATGATATCTATTCCAGTAACCATCTCTGTAACAGGATGTTCAACTTGCACTCTTGTATTCATTTCTAAAAAATAAAATTTTCCATCTTCATAAATAAACTCTACTGTTCCAGCTCCCTCGTAACCAATTTTAGATACCATATTAACTGTCTTATCGAAAAGATCTTTACGAATTTCATCAGTTAAAACAGGACTTGGAGTTTCTTCAATTAATTTTTGATGTCGTCTTTGAACAGAACAATCTCTTTCATGTAAGTGAACTGTATGATTTTTTCCTGAAAGTACCTGAACTTCAATATGACGTGGATTTTGAAAAAATTTTTCAATATACACTTCGTCATTCGCAAAAAACTTTTTAGCTTCTGATTTAGCAGTCAAAAATAAGTTATCAAATTCTTTTTCAGACCTAACAATTTTCATTCCCTTTCCACCACCTCCACCAGCAGCTTTTATTAGGATAGGAAAACCAATTTCTTTAGCTAACTTTTTACCGCTTTCTAAATCTGAAATACCACCTTCTGAACCTTCGATAACAGGTAGGCCATATCTTTTTGCGATTTTTTTTGCCTCAATTTTATCTCCCATCATTTTAATAAGTTTTGAGGACGGTCCAATAAACTTTATATTGTTTTCTTCAAGCATATTGGCAAAATTAAAATTTTCTGACAAAAATCCATATCCTGGATGAACTGCCTCAGAATTTGTAATTTCTATCGCTGATAATATTGCAGGAATGTTTAAATAACTATTAGCAGGTTGATGTGAGCCAACACAAACACTCTCGTCAGCTAATTTAACATGCATACTTTCTTTATCTACATCTGAATGTATTGCAACTGTTTGAATTCCCCACTCTTTACATGCCCTAATAATTCTAACAGCTATCTCACCTCTATTAGCAATTAAAATTTTTTTAAACATTTTTAATCGATTACGACAAGTGTCTGTCCATATTCAACGGGCTGACCATCTTCAACGTTTATGCTCTTAACAACACCATCTTTTGGAGAGGGGACATGATTCATTGTCTTCATAGCTTCAACTATCATAACAGTATCACCTTTTTTAATTTTTTTTCCAGTTTCAACAAATTTTTTTGCTCCAGGCTCGGGTGCTAAATAAGCTGTCCCAATAATTGGTGACTTGATTTCAGTTCCAGATACAGGTTCTGTGTTTCTAATATTTTTTTCAATTGTAATTTCTGGCGTTATATTTTGACTTACTTTACTTTGTCTAGACACTTTTATCTTTGTATCTTTTTCAGAATATTCAAGCTCAGTCAGCTTAAATTCCTCAAGATTATCAACAAGCTCTTTAATTAATTTTTTATTAATTTTCATTTTTTTAAGAGTTTATGCATTGCCATTATGGCTAAAATATATCCTTCACTTCCGAGACCAAAAATTCCACCATTTACTACATCACTTATCAAAGATTTTTGTCTAAATTCCTCCCTTTTGTAAATATTTGATATATGGACCTCTATTTTCTTTTTTTTATAAATTTCTAATGCATCTCTAATCGCTACGGATGTATGAGTGAATGCCGCAGCGTTAATGATAATTCCATCAAATTTTTCATTTGCTGATTGTATTATAGAAACTATTTCACCTTCGACATTAGATTGAGTAAATTCAACTTTTAGATCAAGTTCTTTACATTTTTCCTCACATTTTTTTTTTAAATCCTCATAAGTTATAGAACCATATTGTGATTGTTCTCTTTGGCCTAATAGATTAAGATTTGGACCGTTTAGAAAAAGTATATTTAAACTCATAAGTTATACATAATGAAAAAAACCAAAAAAATCAAAATTATTTTGAATGGAAAGACGAGATCTTTACAAAAGATAACATCAGTTTATGATTTAATGAGGTCTTTAAAATTATCAACAGACAAAGTCGCCATTGAATTGAATAAAGAAATTATAAATAAGAAAACAATTAAAAGTTTATATTTAAAAAATAAAGATAAGATTGAAATAGTCCATTTTATTGGAGGAGGGTAATGAAGGATTTTTTCAAAATCGCTAATAAAAAATTTAAGTCTAGGTTAATTGTTGGTACTGGAAAATATAAAAGTTTTTCAGAATGTGCAAAAGCAATTAAATATTCAGGTGCTGAAATAGTTACAGTGGCAGTTAGGAGAGTAAATATATCTGATAAAAAGAAACCTTTGTTAATGGATTATATCGATCCAAAAAAAATAACTTATCTTCCAAACACAGCCGGATGTTTTACCTCAGAAGATGCACTCAGGACTTTACGATTGGCTAGAGAAATAGGGGGCTGGAAATTAGTAAAACTTGAAGTTTTAGGTGATAAAAAAAATTTATTTCCAGACATGATTGAAACTCTAAGATCAACAGAAATTTTAACAAAAGAAGGATTTAAAGTTATGGTTTACTGTAATGATGATCCACTAATGGCAAAACGTTTAGAGGATTCAGGGGCAGTGGCAATTATGCCATTAGCAGCTCCCATTGGATCTGGATTGGGAATTCAAAATTATACAAATATAAAAATAATTAGAACTCAAACTAAACTACCCGTCATAATTGATGCTGGAATTGGTCAAGCTTCGGATGCCGCTATCGCTATGGAATTGGGTTGTGATGGAGTTTTGATTAATACAGCTATTGCTAAAGCAAAAAAACCTTTTGAAATGGCTCAAGCAATGAAATTTGCTGTTATCGCTGGAAGAAAGTCTTTTGTTTCTGGTAGAATTTTGAAAACTTTACACGGATCTGCTTCAACAACAAATAAAGGGATTATCTAGGTTTTTTTAATTTTATTCTTCCTGAAGAACTTTCTCTTTTTGAAATTTTTTGATTTATATTTAGGTTTAATTTTAAGATTTTTTTTAGTTTTCTTTTCAACCGTTATTTTTTTTAATTCTATTGAATTTTCAAGTTTCTCAAGAACTTTTTTACTTTTATTCAAAAATTCAATTTTATATTCAGGTACTAAAAGGGATAAATCTCCTTTAAAAGTTATTTTAATTTTATTTTTTTTTTCAATGTAAAGTAAATCTTCTTTGAAATTTTCACTAAGGAAATTTTTGATTTTTTCTGGTACAATAATTTCAACCGATTTTGCTTTATTTTTTATTGCGTTAATCTCAATAATTTTAATAACTTTTTGAGCAAACGACTCGTTTGTGAGGGATATATTCCACTGAACACTGCTTTCTCTCAATCTTTGACGAGACATTTCAAGTAATCCAAAACTACTTATTCTTCCAATTTGAATTCTCGCTCTGTCTTTTCTACATCTTTCTTTTAAACGTCTTTCTACCTGTCTTCTGTTACCGAAGCTCATCATATCAATGAAATCTATTATAATTAGTCCGGAGAGATCCCTTATTTTTATTTGTCTTGAAATTTCTTCCGCTGCTTCCAGGTTTGTATCTAACGCAGTGCTTTCAACATTTTTTTGTTTTATTGATCTTCCTGAGTTAATATCTATCGAGACCAAAGCCTCTGTGGGATTAATGACTAAATATCCACCCGAAGATAGTTTAACCTGAGTATCATAAATATCATTTAATTTATTTTCAATATTTTCTTTGATAAATAATGGGATTTTATCTCTATATTTTTTTATTTTTTTGACATGACTAGGCATTAAAATTTTCATAAAGTTTTTTGCTTTTTGATATCCTTCATTTCCATCTATAATTATATTTTGAGTTTCATCATCGTAAATATCTCTTAGAGTTCTCTTTATGATATCACTTTCCTGGTGAATCAATTTCGGTGCAATAGAGTTCATTGCATTTTCTTTTATTGTCTCCCAAGATTTTATTAAACTTTGCAGATCATGATTGATTTCATTTTTACTTTTATTTGAACCAGCAGTTCTAACAATCAATCCCATTTCTTTTGGAATAGTTATTTCATTTAATATTGATCTAATTTTTTTTCTTTCACCAGAGTTGAAAATTTTTCTTGAAATTCCACCACCTTTTGGTGTGTTTGGCATTAAGACTATGTATTTACCTGCGATAGATATAAAAGTTGATAGAGCCGCACCTTTTAAACCTCTCTCGTCTTTTAAAACTTGAACTAATATAACTTGATTTGGTTTTATAACTTCTTGAATTTTATATCTCTTTGAAGGAGCCTTACTTTGCTTAAAATGTACTTCATTTTGATTTTCTACTTCAGGTTTTTTTTCAACAGACACATTATCATTTTTATCATTATCAATTTCTGACTCCTCTTTTTCACTCTGTTTTGCTAATTCTTCTCTTACCTTTTTTTCCTCTTCTTTTATTTTTTCTAAATCACTCGAAGGTATTTGGTAATAATCTGATTGAATATCATTAAATGACAAAAACCCATGCCTCTCTCTACCAAAATCAACAAAAGCAGCTTGGAGCGATGGTTCGATTCTACTAACTTTTCCTAAATAAATATTGTTTTTTATGAGAGTATTTTTTATACCTTCATATTCATAGTCTTCAATATTTCCGTTTTCTTTAAGAACAACGCGTGTTTCGTCCGGATGCGAAGCATCAATGTATAAATTCTTTTCCATAATATTAGTGTTAAATTTTTCATTTTTTTAAATTCTGATGCCTTATCTTTAACAAATTCATGAATTAAATGAAACTAAAATGAGTAAGTATTTAAAAAAAACATTAACAATTTTTCTCTCATCAATTTTACTATTGTTGATTGTAACAGTTTCAATATTGTGGGGTTTTTCTAATGATTTACCTGATTATAAGTTTTTGAAAAATTATAAAGCACCAGTCTCTAGTAAAGTTTACTCAGGAGATGGCGATTTAATTCAAGATTTTTCATCAGAAAAAAGAATTTTCATACCTTATAATTCGATTCCGCCCAAAGTAATAAATGCATTTCTTTCAGCTGAGGATAAAAATTTTTTTGATCATCCCGGTGTAGATGCTAAAGGAGTTTTAAGAGCAGTAGTTAAAAATTTTTCAAATATAATTAATTCGAGAAGACTGGAGGGCGCTTCAACAATTACTCAACAAGTGGCCAAAAATTTTTTATTATCTAATGAAGTCAGTTTAAATAGGAAACTTAAAGAAGCCATATTAGCATTTAGAATAGAAAGAAGTTTGAGCAAAGAACGAATTCTTGAACTTTATCTAAATCAAATTTATTTAGGTCAAGGAACTTATGGCATTGCATCTGCAAGCTTAGAGTATTTTGATAAATCTGTGGATGAGCTTCAATATGTAGAAGCAGCTTTATTGGCTGCTTTACCCAAAGCACCTAGTAGGTATAATCCTTACAAAGATAAAAAACTTGCAAAATTTAGAAGAGATTTAGTTTTAAAAAATTTGCTTGATAATAATTACATAGATAAAAAAAAGCATGAAGAATTAAAAAGTTCCGAGATTAAATTAAAAAAAAGAGAGAAGGTTTTTTTAGAAGACTCTAGATATTATGTTGAAGAAATTAGAAAAAATACAATTAAACAGTTAGGTTATGACAAGGTTTATAAGGAGGGATTAAATATTAAAACACCTCTTAATCTGGAACTTCAAAAATTAGCAACAATTTCATTACGTGAGGGGATAGAAAAATATGATAGAAGAAAAGGATGGAGGGGACCAATTCAAAATATAAATCTTAGCATAAAAGATTGGCCCAGTAAGATAAAATTAAAGAAACTTGAAAAAACTCTAAATTGGAAAATTGCAAGAGTTACGAAAATTGGTATTTCAAACTTTGAAATAGTAACTTCAGATGGAGACACTGGTTATATCACTAATGAAAATATTAAATGGACAAGAAAAAAAAATACCTCTTTCAAAGAAGGGGATATTATTTATGTAAAAAAAAAAGATGGGTCTAATGAGTACATTTTAAAACAACTTCCCACTGCAAATGGGGCAATCGTAGTAATGGACCCTTACAACGGAAGAGTTTTAGCTCTAAGTGGCGGATTTAGTTTTAATCAAAGTGAATTTAATAGAGCAACACAAGCGAAAAGACAGCCAGGGTCTGCCTTTAAACCTTTTGTTTACGCTGCTGCTTTAGAAAATGGCTACTCTCCATCAACATTAGTTTTAGACGCACCTTTAGTTTTAGCCCAAGGGACAGATTTAAAGATGTGGAAACCTGAAAATTATGGAAAGAAATTCTATGGGCCATCAACTTTAAGAATGGGTCTCGAGAAGTCAAGAAATCTTATGACTGTAAGAATTTCTCAGGACTTAGGTTTGAAAAAGATTACCAAAATTTCTAAAGAGCTTGGAATATATGAAAATCCAAATGAACTATTATCAATTTCCTTAGGATCTGCTGAGACTACTTTGCTAAAATTAACAAGTGCATATTGTTCATTTGTAAATGGTGGAAAATTGATAGAACCAAAGCTTATAGACAGAATTCAAGATAGTGAAGGAAACACAATTTATAAAACTGAGGTAAGAAAATGTAAAAATTGTGAAGATGTTTCAATACAGAGCAATGATGTACCTGAAATTAAAGATGACTCCAAACAAATTTTCTCGCCCCAGACCGCTTATCAAATTACCTCAATTTTAGAGGGAGCAACTAAAACTGGTACTGCAAAAAAATTACGAGATTTAAAAATGGATCTTGCTGGAAAAACTGGAACAACAAACAAAAATACAGACACCTGGTTTATTGGTTTCACGTCAGATTTAGTAATAGGTGTTTATGTTGGTTACGATGAACCAAAATCACTTGGAAAATTTGAAACTGGAGCTAAAACAGCGATGCCAATTTTTAAAAGTTTTATTAAATCAGCTTTAAAAAAAGAAAACACAAGACCATTTAAAGTTCCTGAAAATATTACCATGATGGTTGTTGATTCTAAAACTGGAAAAAAAGTAAATTTTGCCTCTAAAAAAACTCTAATAGAGTCTTTTAAAAGTAATAAAGTTCTTGAAAAAACAAATATTTCAAAAAAAATTAATAATAGATTTAACAATAATAATATATTAAGATTCTATTAATGAGTGAAGAATTTTTTCAAAATGTAGCTGAAGTCAACAAGGTTAATCAAAGAATAAAGGAGTATCTTTGAAAAGAACGACTTTAAAAAAAAATTAGATAATTATAATAAATTAATTTTATCTGAAAATTTTTGGAAAGATAAATCTGAAGCTCAAAAAGTTCTAAAAGAAAAAAAATTCCACGAAACTTTGATAAATTCTTACAAAGAAACTTCGAAATATTTAAATGATTTAGAAGAATTTTATAATCTTGCTTTAGAGGAAAATAATAAAAACCTGATTCAAGAAACATTAGAAAATATAAAAAACCTCAAAAATACTGTTAAGAAAAATGAGATTAAATGTTTTCTTTCAAAAGAAACTGACAGCAATGATTGTTTTTTAGAAATTCATGCTGGTGCCGGAGGAACAGAAAGTCAAGACTGGGCAGAGATGCTTAGAAGAATGTATATGAAATGGGCTCAGTCAAAAGAATTTAAAAACCATATTATTAGTGAACATAAAGGTGACGAAGCAGGTCTAAAATCATCTACTATAAAAATATCTGGAGATTATGTTTTTGGATGGCTTAAAACAGAGTCCGGAATACACAGGCTGGTAAGAATATCTCCTTTTGATTCTGGTGCTAGAAGACATACTAGTTTTGCAAGTGTATGGGTTTACCCAGTTGTTGATGAAAATATAGATGTTGAAATTATAGAAAAAGACTTAAGAATTGATACTTATAGATCAAGCGGTGCTGGAGGCCAGCATGTCAACACAACCGATAGTGCTGTCAGGATAACTCATCTTCCAACTAAAATAGTTGTCCAGTGTCAAAACGAAAGATCTCAACATAAAAATAAAGAAACTTGTATGCAAATGCTTAAAGCAAGATTATATAATTTTGAATTGGAAAAGAGAGAAAAAGAAAATGAAAACAATCAAGGTGCTAAAAAAGATATAGGGTGGGGTCATCAAATAAGATCATATGTCTTGCACCCATATCGATTAGTCAAAGACAATAGAACTAATCACGAATCAAGTGATCCACAAAAGATATTAGACGGAGATATAGATAGCTTTTTAGAAAACTCTCTATTTAAACTAGATGTTTAAAAAACTTACTCAAATATTATTTATTATAATTTTCTTAATAATTTCATTCTGTATTTATCTAAGCATATACGGAATAAATACCGATAAGCTTAATGGAATTATCAATGAAAAAATCTCACAGAGAGATAGTGATTTCGATATAAAATTAAATAAGATTAAGATTTTTCTAGATATAGGAAGTTTTAAATTAGAGGCTAAAACAAAAAATCCAATCATATTATATAAAAAAAACAAAATGGAATTACAAAGTATAAGCACTGCCTTACCTTTGTTGTCTATTTTTACTCAAGAAGCAAAAATAGAAAATCTGAAATTTATTACAAAAAAAAATAAGGTAAAAGATTTAATTGAGTTTGGTAGAGGCTTTCAAAATACTCCTCAATTATTTATTTTAAAAAAGATGGTGAAATCTGGAGATATTTCCATAGAAGCCAAGATAAATTTTTCTGAGGACGGCAGCATCTTAAAAGATTATGTAATAGACGGTGATCTTGAAAATGTTAGTTTAAGGTTGATAAATAAAGATATTATTGAGAATATTAAATTTGGTTTCATCTTAAAAAATAATGATTACGTCATTTATAATGCTTCATCCTTTTATCAAGATATAAAATTTAAATCAGACGAAATTCGAATAAAAGAAAAAGACAACGCCTTTTTATTTAACGGTAATATTTCCACATCAAAAGATGATCTTAGTCTTAAAACGATATCAAAAATATTCCAACTTGATTTTGAGAGTATTAAAAATGATAAAATTGTATTTTCTTCAAATAATAAGTTTTCTTTTGAGTTAAGTAAAAAGTTTAAATTTTCAAATATGAAAGCAAATTCAAAATTTAATATAGAAAGCTTGGAATACCCGAACTCTAGCTTAAAGGAACTTTTTCCAGGTTACAAAAATGGAGTTAAATTTGAAAATAATGTTGTAAATTTAGATTATCAAAATGGAAATTATAAAATATCAGGAGACAGTAAATTAAACATTAATGAAGATATAGATAGCCTTAGTTATTCAATTGAGAAGAAAAAAGATAAAATTTTTTTTAAAACAGATTTTGAGGTTAAAAGTAATGCATTAAACCTTGAACTTTTGAACTATACAAAAAAAAAAGATGTTAAAAGTAATCTTATTGTAGAAGGAGTTGTAAATAAGAATAATTCAGTCTTTTTAAATAAAATAAACTTTGCTGAATCTAAAAATTTAATTAAAATTAAAAATATCAATTTAAATTCAAAAAAAAAATTAAAAAGAATTGATCAAATTGACATTGATCTTGTAAACAATAATGATCAAATTAGTCAATTAAATATTAAAAGAAAAAAAAGTAATTATTCAATTAATAGCAAAATATTTGATGGAACAAAAATTCTTGATAGAATATTATTTTCAAAGAGTGACGGAAACTTTTTTGATATTTTTGAAAAATTAAACTCTAAAATTGAAATAAATTTTAATACCATTTATATTACAAATGAAGATTATTTAACTAATTTCAAAGCAGATATGATCATTAATAATAGTCAAATTAAAGATTTAATTCTGTCCTCACAATTTTCAACTAAAGAAGATTTAAAACTTTCAATAAAAACAAATTCAAATAATGAAACAATAACAGACTTATTTGCTGGTAATGCAAAACCTTTAGTAAAAAAATATGATTTTATAAAAGGTTTTGAAGGTGGCTATTTAAAGTTCGACTCTATTGAAAAAAATAAAGTTTCAAATTCAAATTTAAAAATTTTTGACTTTAAATTAAAAGAAGTACCAGCATTAACAAAATTACTTACCCTTGCTTCTTTGCAAGGTATCGCAGATCTTCTGACCGGAGAAGGTATAAGATTTAATGAATTCGAAATGATTTTTAATAATAAGGATGGGCTTATGACGATTGAGGAAATTTATTCTTTAGGGCCTTCGATATCTATACTGATGGATGGATATATTCAAAAAGATGATCTAGTAAGTTTAAGAGGAACTTTAGTTCCTGCAACAACTGTAAATAAAGTCATAGGCTCAATTCCAGTAATTGGAGATTTGCTTGTAGGCAAAAAAGCAGGAGAGGGTGTTTTTGGAGTTAGTTTTAAGATCAAAGGCTATCCAGATGATTTGAAAACAACGGTAAATCCTATTAAAACTTTAACTCCTAGATTTATTACGAGAACGTTAGAGAAAATAAAAAAATCTAGCCAATAATTTTTATTAAAACGTGATTTTTCTTACCATGAGAAAGTTTTAAAACGTTGTCTTCAAAGTCAGATACATTAATTGCTAAATTTTCATCAGTAACTGTAGAGTTATTTATTTTTAAACCAGAATTTTTTATTGTTCTTCTAATCTCACTTTTTGAACTAAACAAATTAGTTTTGATAGAGAGATCAATTATATTTAAACCATTATTAATTTGATCTTTTTTGATTTGTATAACTGGCAGTTCATCCCCTGAGCCACCCGCGAATGTTTTTTTTGCTGTCTCCGAAGCTTTTATTGCAGCTGCTTTACCATGCAAAAGAGTTGTTGCTTCGTTTGCTAAAAGAGCTTTTAAATCATTGATGTTTTTATCTTTTATTTTTTCAATTTCAGAAACGTCCTTATCTGTAAACATCTTCAAAAATTTAATGACATCTCTATCATCCGAATTCCTCCAAAATTGCCAGTAGTCATAAGAAGACAACAGTTTTTTATCTAACCAAACAGCACCTTTTTCTGTTTTACCCATTTTAGCACCAGAAGCTAAAGTTATTAACGGTGTTGTTAATCCGTAAACTTGTTTACTAGAATATCTTTTAACTAACTCAACACCGTTTACGATGTTTCCCCACTGATCAGAACCACCTATTTGCATTAAACAATTTTTTGTTTTGTTCAGTTCTAAAAAATCATATGCTTGTAGTATCATATAGTTAAATTCCATATAGCTTAAAGATTGCTCTCTTTCCAATCTAAGTTTAACACTATCAAAACTTAGCATTTTATTGATTGTAAAATGTTTTCCAATTTCTCTTAAAAATTTTATATAATTTAGTTTTCCAAGCCACTTATAATTATTTACGTAAATAGGACGGGTTTTAGAATTTTTGTTATCAAGAAATATCGAAAAAACTTTCTTAATATTTTTTATATTCTTTTCGATTTCTTTTTCTGTAAGAATTTTTCTTGTTTCTTCTTTTCCTGAAGGATCACCTATTCTTGTAGTGCCTCCCCCAAGCAATATAATTGGTTGATGGCCATGTTTTTGCAACAACCTTAAACACATAATTTGAAGTAAGCTTCCAACGTGTAGGCTTTGAGCAGTACAGTCGAAACCAATATAAGCCCTTATTTTTTTCTTATCCATTAACCCGTTTAGGGACTCTAAATTAGTGCATTGATTAAAATATTCTCTTTCATTAAACTCTTGAAGGAATGAATTTTTCATTTTTTTATAAAATAAGTCAGTTTCAATATACCTATATTAACTTAATTAAAAAATAAATATTATGTCTAAAAATTACTGTAGCCTTGGGTTAATGAGCGGTACATCTGGAGATGGTGTTGATGCATCCTTAATAAATTCTGACGGGGATTCAAGTTACAAAGTAGAAATTAACAAGTATTTTGAATATGAAAATAACTTTAGTCAAAAAATACACTTACTCAAAGACAAAATTAACACTATTAATGATCTTGAGACATATTCCAATGAGCTTAAGGCTTTGGAAAAAGAATTAACTATTTTTCACTCAAAAGTAGTAATGGACATAGTTAAAAATACAAAGATGAAAATTGATTTTGTAGGTTTTCATGGTCAAACAATATTTCACGACCCATCTAAAAAAATCTCTAAACAAATAGGAGATGGAAAACTTTTATCTCAGCTAACACAGAAAACTGTTGTTTATAATTTTAGACAAAAGGATATTCAAAATGGAGGTGAAGGAGCGCCATTAGCTCCTATATTTCATAAGGTATTAGTAAAACAAAATAAAATTGAATTACCTGTATGTATATTAAACATTGGTGGAATTTCTAATGTTACAATAATTGAGGATTATGAACAAAATAATCTAAAGAGTAGAGATTTAGGACCAGGAAATTGCTTAATTGATGCATGGGTCAGAAAAAACAAAAAGGGAAATTTTGACAAAGATGGCGCTTATGCAGCAATGGGCAAAACAAATGATTTGATGTTAAACCAAGCTCTAGATAATTTTGATAATAGACCTGATAAGAATAGACTTTCCTTTGACACTAAAGATTTTGACATAAACTTTTTAAGAGGTGTAAGTTTTGAAGATGGTGCTGCAACTTTAACAGAATTATCTGGGACAATAATCGGAGGTGGTTTATTTTCTATGTTAAGTGAAAAAATAAAAAAGTCATGTAAAGTTTTGGTATCAGGAGGTGGAAGAAAGAATAAATCTTTAATTCAAAATATAAAGTCTAAAATGTCAAAAAGCCCGCTAATTGTACCAATAGATGATTTTGGAGTAGATGGGGATTATGTAGAGTCTCAAGCCTTTGCATTTTTAGCGATTAGAAGTTTCTTAGAGTTGCCAACATCGTTTCCTAATACTACAGGATGTAAAAGTCCTACTACAGGTGGCGAAGTTGTGAAAAATTTTTAATATAAGGCGGATTCTTTTTTAATATATTTATCCAAAACCTTTTTTAAGTTATCTTCAGATTTTGTAAAAAAGTGATTTGCATCAGGAACAGATTCAAATTCAACTTTTATTCCTTTTTGAGAAGAGAGTCTTTTATCAAGTTCATTAATATGTTCTTTAGGGACTAACTCATCTTTTTTTCCATAAACCATAAGCCCAGATGTAGGACATGGTGATAAAAAAGAAAAATCATAAACATTAGGTTGGGGAGATATAGAGATAAATCTATTTATTTCCGGACGTCTCATTAATAATTGCATAGAGATCAAAGAACCAAAAGAGAAACCAGCTACCCAACATTGTGAATTATCAAAATTTTCCCTTTCTAACCAGTCAAGTGCTGCTGCAGCATCTGCTAACTCACCCTGGCCATTATCAAACTCTCCATCACTTTTACCTACTCCTCTAAAATTTACCCTACAAACAGAAAAACCATTATCCATAAAAGTATGAAAAGTATCTACAACAACTTTATTATTCATAGTGCCACCATATTGTGGATGAGGTTGAAGAACTAATGCAATAGGTGAGGTAACCTTATGATTCTTAAAATATTTTGCTTCTAATCTTCCCGCAGGTCCAGGTATGAAGATTTCTAAAATTTTATTTTCCATGTTTGTTAATGATTATTATTCTCACTAAAAAACTTTATTTATCATATTGCAGTGTCAATTTGCGAGTCTTTTTCTTTAATGTAATCTTGACTATTTTAGTCGGGTATATATATAAGTCACATAAATTGCGGATTATGAAGCTTAACACAAAATCACGATATGCAGTAATGGCACTTGCTGATATGGCAAGATTTGATGGGAAAAACCCTGTTAGTTTAAGAGATATATCTCTTAGACAAAGTATATCTTTGCTTTATTTGGAACAAATTTTTTTAAGATTAAAAAAAAATAACATTGTTAAAAGTGTAAGAGGTACAAATGGTGGCTATATTATATCTAAAAATATTAACGACCTGAAAATTTCAGATATTTTTTATGCTTTAGATGAAAAAGTCAAAACAGTTGGATGTAAAAAAGAGTCAAAAAAAGGTTGTAACGGTAAATCTTCAAAATGTATAACTCACAACTTGTGGGACGAACTTGATTTACATATTAACTCATTTTTTGAAAATAAAAAATTGGGTGATCTAGTGAAGAAAAAAGAAAGCAGAAATTAATGAGAGAAAAAGAACTAGAAAAATTAAAAGATTATAAATACGGTTTTTCAACTGACATTGAAAATTTTAAAGCTCCAAAAGGTTTAAATGAAGATGTAATTAAATTTATATCAAATATTAAAAAAGAACCAAAGTGGTTGCTGGACTGGAGATTAAAAGCTTACAATAGAGTAAAAGTTTTAAAAGAGCCAAACTGGCAAAAACCAAAGTATCCCAAAATTGATTATCAAGACTTGTATTATTACTCTGCGCCAAAAAGTTTTAAAGAAAAACCAAAAAGTTTAGATGAATTAGATCCAAAACTTATTGAAACTTACAATAAACTCGGCATTCCATTAAATGAGCAAAAAAGATTAAATGGTATAGCAGTTGATGCTGTATTTGACTCAGTTTCTGTAGCTACGACTTTTAAAGATACACTGACTGAAAAAGGAATTATTTTTTGTTCTATATCTGAAGCAATTCAAAAATATCCGGATTTAGTAAAAAAATATTTAGGTTCTGTTATACCAATTACTGATCATTACTTTGCAACATTAAATTCAGCGGTATTTACTGATGGGTCATTTGTTTATATTCCACCAGGTGTGAGATGCCCTATGGAGCTTTCTACATATTTTAGGATAAATGCTTCTGACACAGGCCAGTTTGAGAGAACTCTTATTATTGCAGATAAAGGGAGTTACGTAAGTTATTTAGAAGGATGCACTGCGCCAATGAGAGACGAAAATCAATTACATGCAGCAAATGTAGAATTGATTGCATTAGATAATGCTGAAATAAAATATTCAACTGTTCAAAATTGGTATCCTGGAGATAAAGATGGAAAAGGCGGAATTTATAACTTTGTAACTAAAAGAGGTTTATGCAAGGGTAAAAATTCTAAAATTTCTTGGACACAAGTTGAAACTGGATCAGCTATCACGTGGAAGTATCCAAGCTGTATATTGCAAGGGGACAATTCAGTTGGTGAGTTTTATTCAATAGCAATTACAAATAATCATCAAAAAGCAGACACTGGCACTAAAATGATTCATTTAGGCAAAAACACAAAAAGCAAAATCATATCAAAAGGCATTAGCGCTGGTTTTTCAGATATGACCTATAGAGGATTAGTTGATATTTCACCAAAATCTGAGAACTCTAGTAATTATACTCAATGTGATTCACTGCTAATGGGAAATAAATGTGGTGCACATACAATTCCTTATATCAAAAATAAAAATGCTAATTCTAATATTGCACATGAAGCAACAACTTCAAAAATAAGCGATGAACAATTGCATTATTGTCAACAAAGAGGTCTAAATTCTGAGGAAGCAGTAAGTTTGATTGTAAATGGTTTTTGCAAAGAAGTTCTCCAGCAATTACCTATGGAATTTGCTGTAGAAGCGCAAAAACTTGTTGGTATTAGTTTAGAAGGGAGTGTTGGTTAATGTTAAAAATCAATAACCTTAATGCAAAAATTGAGGATAAATCAATTTTAAATGGTTTCTCTCTTGAAATAAAACCTGGAGAAGTTCATGCAATTATGGGTCCTAACGGATCAGGAAAAAGTACACTATCTAATATTTTATCTGGAAAAAAAGGGTATGACGTAACAGGGGATGTTTTATTTGAAAATAAAAATTTATTTGATCTTGAAACAGAGGAAAGAGCTCATAAAGGAATATTTTTAGCTTTTCAATATCCTTTAGAAATTCCAGGAGTAAATACAAACATCTTTTTAAAAACTTCTTTAAACGCTATTAAAAAGGCCCGTGGTGAAAAAGAATTAGACGCATTAGAGTTTCTCAAATTAGTGAAAGAAAAAGCTAAAAATCTTAAGTTTGATGAAGATAAACTTAGCAGACAACTTAATGTTGGTTTTTCTGGTGGAGAAAAGAAAAAGAACGAAATTTTACAAATGTCTATCTTAGAACCAAAATTATCAATTTTAGATGAAACAGATTCGGGACTAGATATTGATGCATTAAAAATTGTTGCAGATGGAGTTAACTCTTTAAGAAAAAAAGATAATTCTTTTTTAATTATAACCCACTACCAAAGATTACTTAACTATATAAAACCTGATTTTGTTCATGTTTTAATAAATGGAAAAGTTATTAAATCAGGAGGTCCAGAGTTAGCGCTAGAGCTAGAAAAGAAAGGTTACGAAAACATAAACTAATGGAAAATTTTAAAACAGACTTTGAAAAAACATTAAAAGAAGGCAATTTATCTGAAAAGGAAGTTGCTTTTAAAAGTCTTAATGCAAAAGAATTTTCAAAACAAGGTTTTCCAAATAGGAAAGATGAGGATTGGAAATTTTCAGATATTAATCAAATTATTAAAAAAGAAATTGGAGAATTAAATTTTTATAGTGAACAATTAAAGAAAGGTGAAATAGATAAAGATATCTTACTTAATGAAATAGAACATAACAAATTAATTTTTGTAAATGGCCAGCTAGCACAGACTGATTTTAGTTCTGAAGAAAAAAGTAAAATAGAATTTTTAGACAATCAAAATAATATAGATGAACAGTTAGCAGATAATTCTTTAATAAATTTGAATAACGCCTTATCAAATAAAAGTTATAAATTATTAGTTAAGAAAAATTACCAAATTAAAAATCCACTTATAATTTATCATGTATCCAATAATAAAGTTACATCACAAAACATAAATTTGAAAATTAGATTTGAGTTAGAGGAAAATAGTTCTTTAAAGGTAATTGACCTTGTAAAAGATAAAGGTAATAAAAATTTTATAAATATTTTTTATAATTTTTCTTTAGAAAAAAATTCAGTTTTAAAAAACTACAAAATTGATCAATTTGAAAATAATAATATTAGATATATGTTTAATAACATCAAACAATCTTCTAATAGTGTTTCAGAGACATTTTATTTATCTAAGGGATCAACTTTCTCAAAAAATGAAATTATGTGTGATTTAAAGGGGGAATATTCTTCAGCTTTCGTAAATGGTATTTTTTCATTAGATAAAGATAAACACCATGAGATTAAAGCAAAAATAAATCATTTAGTTGAAAATACTAAAAGCTACCAATTAGTGAAAAGTGTTTTAGAAGATAAATCAAGATCAGTATATCAAGGAAAAATATATGTAGACTCGAAAGCACAAAAAACTGATGGCTATCAATTGAGTAAAGCAATATTGGTCGATGAAACAACGGAATTTAATGCAAAGCCTGAGTTAGAAATTTACGCAGATGATGTAAAATGTTCACATGGGTCTGCTTCTGGAAGTTTAGACGAAAATTCAATATTTTATTTAATGTCTAGAGGTCTAAGTTACAAAGAAGCAAGAGAGTTATTAATCAATGGATTTCTTGTAGAAGTAATCAATCAAATAACTGATGAACCAATTAAAAAACTTATTAAAAATCTATACGGATTAAAAAATGAATATTAAAGATATCAAAAAAGAATTTCCAATATTCGATAATAAAGTTCATAATAATGATCTAGTTTATTTAGATAGTGCTAATTCATCTCAAAAGCCTAAAGTCGTTGTAGATAGAATTTATGATTTTTATACTAAAGAATTTTCAAATGTGGGTCGTAGCGTCCATTACTTAGCTGTGGCAGCAACAAATTTATACGAAAATACAAGGGTTTTAGTACAGAAATACATTAATGCAAAAGATCCAAACGAGATAGTTTTCACAAAAGGTGCGACCGAGGCAATAAATTTAGTAGCAAATACTTTTGGTCAAAAATATTTAAAAGAAGGTGATGAAATTTTAATTACAGAATTAGAACACCATTCAAACTATGTTCCTTGGCACTATTTAAGAAAATCAAAAGGTGTTAAGATTAATTTTGCAGATGTAGATGAGAACGGTGATATTAGCATTGAAAGTATTGAAAAGAAAATTACTCCTAAAACAAAAATTTTGGCTATTACTCATCTATCTAATGTTACAGGCGCAATTCTTCCTATTAAAGAAATTATTCAATTAGCGCATTCAAAGAATATACCGGTTCTCGTTGATGGTTGTCAGGGAGCTCCACATTTAAAATTAGATATGCAAGATCTTGATTGTGATTTTTACGCGATATCCTGTCACAAAATGTATGGACCTACTGGTCTTGGTGTTTTGTATGCTAAAAAGAAATGGCTAGAAGAGTTACCACCTTACCAAGGGGGTGGCGGAATGATTGGTGAAGTAAAAAAAGAAGGAATTACTTTTGGAGATCTTCCAAATAAATATGAAGCAGGTACAATGGCAACTGCACAAGTGATAGCTTTCGGCGAATCAATTAACTTCATAAACAAACTTGGTATAGAAAAAATTGAGAAACATGAAAGAGAATTGACAAAATATGGTGAAGAAATTTTAAGAAAAAATAATTCTGTAAAATTAATTGGAAGTCCAAAAAACAAAGGATCAGTTTTATCATTTACTTTAGATGGAGTTCATCCACATGATATAGCGACGATACTTGATGAAGATGGTGTTGCAATAAGAGCTGGACACCATTGTTGTCAAATCCTACATGAAAAATTAGGATTAGCAGCTACAGCGAGAGCATCTTTAGGTGTTTACAATACTAAAGATGATCTTGATCAATTAGATAGCTCAATAAACAAATGTATAAAAATATTTAATTCATAATGGACCTAAAAGATTTATATCAAGAAATAATTTTGGATCATGGAAAAAATCCTAGGAACTTAGGAAAGTTTGAAAATTTTAATAAAGACGCTAAAGGACATAATCCTTTGTGCGGAGACAAAGTTCATGTTTACCTTAAAGTTGATGAAAATAAAAAAATTTCTGATATTAAATTTGAAGGTCATGGATGTGCAATATCGATGGCTTCAGCTTCAATAATGACAGAATTGATGAAAGGTAAAGATCAAAAAGAAGTAAATGAATTAATAGAAGACTTTTTAAAAATGATCAAAGATAATCCTGATCTCGAGTCAAATTTGATAAGTGAAGATGATAAAACTAAACTTATGTCTCTATCAGGTGTAAAAAAATATCCAATGAGAGTTAAGTGTGCTACATTACCATGGCATACTTTAATTTCAGCAATGACAAATAAACCTGGAGAAGTAAATACTGAGAAGGAAGATTAAATGGAATTAAAAGATAAAGTTATAGCAGAAATAAAGAAAATCTATGATCCTGAAATACCGGTAAATATTTACGATCTAGGTTTAATATATAATGTTAAAGTTGACAAAGAAAATGTTGTAGAAATTAAAATGACACTTACTACTCCAAATTGCCCAGTTGCTGAAAGTCTACCAAAAGAAGTAGAAGACAGTATTAAAGGTATTAAGGAAGTTAAGGATGCAAAGTTAGAATTAGTTTGGGAACCACCATGGGATAAATCAATGATGTCAGAGGCTGCCAAATTGGAGTTAAATTTATGAGTCAAATAATTAAACTTAGTGATAAAGCTGCTGATAGAATTAAGTCGATTTTATCGAATGATAAATCATCTTTAGGAGTAAGAATTGGTGTTAAGAGTGGTGGATGTGCTGGGATGTCTTATGTGATGGAGTATGCAAAATCTCAAAACCCAAATGATGAATTGATTGAGGAAAAAGGTGTTAAAGTATTTATAGATCCTAGTGCTGTTATGTATTTGTTAGGCACTACAATGGACTTTAAAGAAGAGGAGTTCTCATCCTCATTTGTATTCAATAATCCCAATGAGACTGAACGTTGTGGGTGTGGAGAGTCCTTTAAGGTTTAAAGTCCCATTTTGAGCATATCAGCATTGCAATAAACGCATATCTTTGATATTTTGGTGTTAATGAATCTTTTTGAATTTAAAAACTTGCTAAAGTCAGAGGATAAAAAAGAAAAAAGAAAATCTTTCTTTAGAACTCTGATTAAATCTGTTGAAGCAGGTGCAAACGGGACACAAGATTATGTCGTAAAGAAAGGTCCCAACAAAGATAAAATTGCATCTACTGATCAGTAATTAGCAACTGTAATACATATCGAACTCTATAGGGTGTGGTGTGTGTTCGAAATTGTGTATCTCTTCAAATTTTAATGCAATGTAAGCATCAATTTGATCATCAGTAAATACGTTTCCTTGTTTTAAGAAATCTCTATCTTTATCTAAACTTTCCATTGCTTCTCTCAAAGATCCACAAACTGTCGGTATTTTTTTAACTTCAGACTCTGATAATGCATAAAGATCTTTATCGAAAGATTTACCTGGATCAATTTTATTTTTAATACCATCAAGTCCAGCCATTAACATTGCAGCAAAAGTTAAATAAGGATTTCCAGCAGCATCACCAAATCTTACTTCACATCTTGCTGCTTTTTTACTTAATGTAATTGGTATTCTGCATGAAGCAGATCTATTTCTTGCTGAGTAAGCTAATAAAACAGGAGCTTCAAAACCTGGAATTAATCTTTTGTAACTGTTAGTAGTTGCGTTAGAAAAAGCATTAATAGCTTTCGCGTGTTTTAATATTCCACCAATATAATTTAAAGCTAAATCTGAAAGACCAGCATATTTATCACCAGAGAATAATGCTTTATCACCTTTCCAAATTGATTGGTGTACGTGCATACCAGAACCGTTATCACCTTTAACTGGTTTAGGCATAAATGTTGCTGTTTTTCCGAAAGAGTGAGAAACCATGTGAACTGCATATTTGTAAAGTTGTAAGTTATCTGCTTGATCTACCAATGTACCAAAGTACATACCTAATTCATGCTGGCTAGGTGCTACCTCGTGGTGATGTTTTTCAACTTTAATACCCATATCTCTCATAGCTTTTAAATATTCGCCTCTCATGTCTTGAGCGCTGTCAACTGGGGGAACTGGAAAATATCCACCTTTAATTCCTGGTCTATGTCCCATATTTCCATTTGGATAATCTTTACCTGTATTGTAAGGACCCTCTGTACTATCAATTTTAAATCCTGTTTCATTCATATCATTTTTGTATTTAACATCGTCAAATACAAAAAATTCTGCCTCAGGTCCGAAGAAAGCTTTATCTCCAATACCTGATTGTTTTAAATAAGCTTCAGCCTTTTTTGCTGTTCCTCTTGGATCTCGTTCATACGGATCTTTTTTAATAGCATCCAAAATATCGCAAAATATATTAAGTGTATTATGTGAAGTAAAAGGATCTACGACAGTTCTGCTTAAATCTGGTTTTAATATCATATCTGACTCGTTAATTGCTTTCCAACCAGCAATTGATGAACCATCAAAAAATATACCTTCATTCAACATATCGTCATCAACGATTTTAGCATCCATTGTTACGTGTTGAAGCTTCCCTCTAGGGTCGGTAAACCTTAAATCAACGTATTCGATTTCTTTGTCTTTAATAGTTTTTAATACATTGCTTGAACTCATAATTCTCCTTTAATTGCATGGATTACTATCAAAAAATAATATATTTTGATCTCGTTTTTAATTAATATCTCCTATGCAATTTACACATAGGATTAAACAAGAAATATTAGATTTTTGCAATCAATCAAAGGTTGAATATGAACGAAATCATAAACAAAGAACCAGTGCAAAGGGTAATTAAAGCATTAGAAAAGTTTGATAAAAATATACAAATCCAGATCCTTAAAGATACTGCCAGAACAGCAAAAGATGCAGCTAACGCATTAAATTGTGAAGAGGGTGCTATTGTTAAAAGTTTAGTTTTTAAAGCAGAAACAAGATTTTTAATTTGCTTGGTATCTGGCGACAAAAGATGTTCTTTAAATAAACTTAAAAAAGTTATTTCAAAAAAAGATGTTTCAATGGCAAGTGCAGACGATGTTAAAGCTCAAACTGGATTTACTATTGGTGGTGTTTCACCGGTTGGTCATATAAATGAATTAAATATGATTATTGATAGAACACTTGAAAGATTTCAAATTGTGTATGCTGCAGCGGGACATCCAAATAGTATATTCAAAATAGATATTTCAAAATTAAAAGACCTAACAAAGGGAAGAGTTGAGGATATTACCGAATGAGACAGCCTACTATAACAGATTACTCATTATTAGTTTTTTTAGCAGTGATTTGGGCCTCTGCTTTTTTTAACATTAAATTAGCGACAGACTCGTTTGGCCCTATAACCATAGCATTTATTAGAGTTTTATTAGGATCACTACCTTTAATAATTTTATGCGTATATAAAAATATTAAAATTGAAGTTTTTTCAAAAGACTGGCCATGGTTTGCAGCAATAGGATTTGTAAACTTAGTATTCCCCTTTTTTTTAATTGCCTATGGGGTCAAAAATACCCAAAGTAACTTGGCTGCAATATTAATGTCTACTTCTCCACTAACATCAACATTGCTAGCACATTTTTTTATTAAAAATGAAAAGATAAATTTACTTAAAGTAATTGGGGTTTCTATTGGTTTTGCAGGAATAGTATATCTATTTTCTGATAACTTTTTGATTAATGAAAATAACCTGTTTTCAGCTTTATGTATTTTAATTGGTTCTTTGGGATATGTAATAGGTGGAATATTAACACTTAAGATTAGTAATAAAAAAAATGAAAATGTAACTGCTTCAATCTTAATTTGGGCAACAATTATTTTATTGCCAATTTGTTTTTATTTTGAAAAACCCTGGAACTACAATCCATCATTAACTTCAGTAATTTCAATCACGTATTTAGGAATTATAGCTACAGGTTTGGCTTGGGTCTTAAGGTTTAAAGTTTTAAAAGATAATGGTTTAGTTTTTCAGTCACAGGTAGCTTATCTAATTCCAATCTTTGGGGTAATTTTAGGTTATGTTTTTTTAGACGAACTGATCACATTTAAAGTATTAGTCGCACTCATTGCGATCGTAATAGGGATTTATTTTGTCAAAAAATCTACTTCTTTGAAGAAAATTTTAAATTAACGAAATATCTTATACTTGCGCTTAATCTTAAAAAATAAATTAAAGATTTTTTAAGATTCAATATCACCAGGTAACCTATCCCCCTAAAGAGATATTTCATCATCCTTTTAAGATAGAAAAAAGAAAATTTTTGCACATTGAAATATACAAGAGGGGAATATTCATGATAGTAAGTTTTTATTAAGAAATTTTGAAAATTAGAATCTGATGATTTATTTTGTCTATGTTCAGCTTTGGATTTAGGTGTTATAATTACACTGAATTTTTTTGATCTAAACCGTCTACACAAGTCAATTTCTTCCCAAAAAAGAAATAATTTCTCGTTAAATCCCCCAACTTTTTCGAACTGTTTTGATTTAATCAATAAGGCCCATTTAGCAACATCAACACATATGTCCCCTTCAATCTGGGGTTTTGATAAAAAATTTCTAGATTTTAATGCATTTGTCAAAGTTAATTTTTTTAAATTTCTCTCAGGAAAAGCTCCATAGAAATCTTCATCAGGATAGATTATCGGTGCTACAATTCCACAGTCATTGTGTTGGTTTAAGATATTGTGAAGAGTATCTATAGAATTTTCATCGATATTAATGTCTGGATTTAATATAAAAAAAAACTTTGTACTTATATTCTTGTAAGCAAAGTTCACTGCACTTCCATAGCCAAGATTTTTATTTTTTGAAATTATTTTAATATTTTTATAATTTTTTATTTTATCAAGGATTTCCTCGTTTTTCCCATTATCAACCACTATCGTTTTAAAATTCTTTAGATTTTCAAAAAAAATTTCATTAATTTGTGCTGAGTTATAAAGTACAGTAACAATTGTTATATCCTCGTAAATTTTGTTCATCAGTTTGAAATAGCTTATAATTTTTTTAAATAAGTTTAATTTAATTAATTTGTGTATTTCAATTTATAATGGAATAATTCTAAAAAAACATACCAAATGTTGTTATCATTTAATAATTGAATAATATTTTCAACTTGAGGTTTTTCTGTGGTTTCACGTGAAAATACTATAGGTTTATTGCATTAATGAATAAATTTTTACCTTTAATTTTTGTTTTACTTTGGTCTTCAGCATTTGTTACAACAAAACCCATCGTAGACAATAGCGATCCCTTTGCAGCTTTAGCTTTTAGATTTTTCATAGTTGCTATAGGTTTTTTTATCTATTGTGTTTACAAAAACTTATCGCTGAAATTAAATAGCAGAGACTTTGTCCAGTCATTTTCAAGTGGCGTTCTATTTCATGGAGTTTATTTAGGAGGTGTTTTTTTTTCCATCTCGAAAGGTATACCAACAGGCATAACTGCACTTATTGTAACAATGCAGCCGATCTTAACGAATGCTTTAGCCGGACCTTTTCTTAAAGAGCATGTGGGTTGGAAACAATGGATAGGTGTTGTCTTGGGATTTATAGGGTCAGCATTAGTATTAGGTGTAGATATTGGTGGAACACTTCCAACCGTAGGAGTAATAGCTTCCTTCATAGCTTTGATGTCAATTACATCAGCAACTCTTTTTCAAAAAAAATTCAGCGGCAATATCCCTTTACCAGTAAGCAATACTTACCAAGCTGCAGGAGGTTGTTTCTTTCACTTAATAGTTATTTTGTTTTTTGTCGATCCCTTCATTGAATTTAATCCAAGTTTTTTAATAGCAATGGGTCATCAAATCTTTCTTGTATCTTTTGGGGCGTTTACAATATTAATGTTCTTAATCAAAAATAACTCAGCAAGTAAAACAGTAACAGTATTTTTTTTAATACCTGCAACATCTGCTGTTATTGCATGGATATTTTTAAACGAGCAATTATCTCTAATCGACATATTTGGTTTCATTGTTGCCTCCTTAGGAGTGTTTATCGCAACAAGAAAATCTTAAAGCATTCAAATTATTGAAAAAAAACATTTCAACTAAAAATTGAAATACATTTTGCGCATTTACATCATGTTCAAAAAGGGCTTAAATTGAATTTATACAAATGGCTAAGACTAAGAAAAAAAGAGCTGTTAAGAAAAGAAGAAAGAAAACAAAAAAGTCGATTAAAAAAAGAAGAAAACTTAAAAGCGGTACGACAAAGAAACTTTCTAAATCTAAAAAAAAGCTAAAAAAGATAAAGTCAAAGTCAAAAACAATACGTAAAACAAATGGAGGAAAAATGAGTGCAGAGATGAAAGTGTCTTCTGTTCTAGATACCTCTCATTTGAAGGTTAAATTTCCGTTCAAAGCAAAATACGGAAACTACATAAATGGAAAATTTGTAGAACCTAAATCTGGAAAGTATTTTGATAATACTTCTCCGATCTCAAATGAAGTTATCTGTTCAGTTGCGCGATCTAACGAAAAAGACGTGGATGCAGCATTAGATGCAGCTCACGCAGCTTTCCCAACTTGGGGAAAGACATCAATCACTGAAAGATCTAACATTTTGATAAAGATTGCAGATGTATTAGAAAAAAATCTAAATACATTAGCAGTGGCAGAATGTTTAGATAACGGTAAGCCAATCAGAGAATGTATGGCTGCTGACTTACCTCTTGTAATAGATCACTGGAGATATTTTGCAGGAGTAATCAGAGCAGAAGAAGGTTCAGTTGCTGAAATAAGCAATAATGAATATTCTTATCATATACCTGAGCCACTAGGTGTAGTTGGACAAATTATACCTTGGAACTTCCCATTACTAATGGCAACTTGGAAACTTGCTCCAGCATTAGCTGCTGGTAACTGTGTGGTATTAAAACCTGCAGAGCAAACTCCAGCGTCTATCATGGTAATGATGGAAATGATTGGCGATCTTTTACCAAAAGGTGTTGTTAACATTGTAAGCGGTTTTGGATTAGAAGCTGGTAAACCTTTAGCATCTTCTAAGAGAATTAAGAAAATTGCTTTTACTGGTGAGACAACAACTGGTAGATTGATTATGCAATATGCATCACAAAACTTAATCCCAATAACTTTGGAATTAGGTGGTAAATCTCCTAACATTTTCTTTGAAGACGTCATGGATAAAAATGATGACTTCTTTGATAAGTGTTTAGAAGGTTTTGCAATGTTTACATTAAACCAAGGAGAAGTTTGTACTTGTCCAAGTAGAGTACTGGTTCAAGAGTCTATCTATGACAAATTCATGGAAAAAGCTATTGCTAGAACTAAAGCTGTAAAACAAGACAATCCTTTAAAAATGGAGACAATGATTGGTGCGCAAGCTTCATTAGAACAAATGGAAAAAATCAAATCTTATCTAGATTTAGGTAAGAAAGAGGGTGCCAAAGTTCTATGTGGAGGAAATGTTGCAAAAATCAATAGTGGTTTAGAAAAAGGAAACTACATTGAGCCAACTATTTTCGAAGGTAAAAACAATATGAGAATATTCCAAGAAGAAATTTTTGGACCAGTTGTTTCTGTAACTAAATTTAAAGATGAGAAAGAAGCATTAGAAATTGCTAATGATACTCTTTATGGTTTAGGTGCAGGAGTATGGACTAGAAATGGAAATCTTGCATACAGAATGGGTAGAGAGATACAAGCTGGTAGAGTTTGGACAAACTGTTATCACGCTTATCCTGCTCACGCTGCTTTCGGCGGATATAAACAATCTGGTATCGGAAGAGAAACTCATAAAATGATGCTTAACCACTACAGACAAGTTAAGAACTTACACGTGTCTTACAGTGAAAAGAAATTAGGCTTCTTTTAAAAGATAATTAATATATAATGGCCCGTGAGGAATCACGGGCCATATTATTATGAAAGTAAAAGCAACAGAATCAGCATTAAAACTAATTGAAGATATTAAAGCTCAACACGGTGAAGAGCTTTTATTTCATCAATCAGGTGGATGTTGTGATGGTAGCGCTCCAATGTGCTATCCCAGAAAAGAATACATGGTTGGTAACAGCGATGTTAAGTTAGGAGAAATAGGTGGAGTTCCTTTTTATATGAATGATGACCAATACGAAAAGTGGAAACACACTGATTTAACGATCGATGCTGTAAATGGTATTGGCGGCATGTTCTCTTTAGATAACGGAACAGGTCGCAGATTTCTGACTAAATCAGAAATCTGCCTAGTCGTTGATAACGACAAAAAAAATTAATCAATCTTCTTATTGTCCAGGGGCTTTGTAGCCAATTTTTCCTGCTTTAGCTGTGGCTTTTGAAAAATCAATCGCCTCAAGTATTGTTAAATTTTTAACAGCACCTGATCCTTCTACAACAAGTTTAATTGCAGCAAAATCATCGAACGATGTAAGGTCTACAACAACGACAAAATCATAAGATCCTCTTACAATGTCCATACTATGCATTGTTCCACCCATAGCTTTTGTTAATTGTTCTACAACTGCTTTTCTGTCAGTTCCTGGATCTTTCAAAAATCCTTGAAAAGCTTTTTCTGTGTAGTTTCCCATTATATATGCTTTCATATGATACTCCTTATATTAAGGTTTATACTAACAAGTTTATGGGTTTTGTTGATATGATTTATTTGCACACTAGACACTTTAAAAGCTCATGTTAGATTAAATTATGTACGAAAAATACGGTCAATTCATAGAGGGTAAGTGGCACAAATCTTCTACAGGCGAAACTTATGAAGTTATCAATCCAGCTAACGAGGAAATTATTGGTAAAGCATCCAAAGCTTCATCAGAGGATGTTGATAAAGCTTTGTTGTCTGCTCAAAAAGGATTAGAGGTTTGGAAAAAAACACCACCATGGCAACGTGCTTATATTTTAAGAAAAATTGCTGACAAGATGAGAGAAAAGCAAGACATACTCGCTAAATGGATGACTCTTGAAGTTGGAAAACCATTTGCAGAAGCAAAGGGTGAAGTTAACGGTGCAGCAGATATTTATGAGTGGAATGCAGAGGAGACAAAAAGAATTTATGGCCAAACAGTTGAAAGCAGATTTGAAGATACTAGAGTTCATGTTTACTACCAACCTGTTGGAGTAGTAGCAGCATTAGTTCCATGGAATTTTCCTTTAGTTTTATCTGCTAGGAAAATTTCTACAGCATTAGCAGCAGGGTGCTCTGTAATTGTTAAACCTGATGTAATAACTCCTGGTGTTGTTATGGAACAAGTTGAGATTTGTAGAGAATGTGGAGTTCCTCCAGGTGTTGTAAATTTATTATCAGGAGACCCTCCGAGTATCGCCCAACAATTAATTGCCTCTGATATAGTAAAAAAGATTTCAATTACAGGATCATCAAGAGTTGGAAAGTTAATTTTAAAACAAGCAGCAGACAAAGTTCAAAGAGTTACAATGGAATTAAGTGGTCACTCTCCATTTATAGTTTTTGATGACGCAGATATTAAAAAAGCGACAGACATGGCAATCGCTGCTAAGTTTAGAAATAATGGTCAAGTTTGCATTTCACCCAATAGATTTTACATCCAAGAAAATAAAAAAGATGAATTTGTTAACTTGTTTGTAGAAAAAACTAAGAAATTAAAAATTGGTGACGGTATGGATCCTTCGGTTCAACTTGGACCTTTGACAACTAAAAAAAGACTTAACGAAATTGAAGAATTAGTTGAAACAACAAAAAAAGAGGGTGCAAAAGTTTTACTAGGCGGGAAAAGACCATCAGGTTTTAACAAAGGTTATTTCTATGAACCTACAGTTTTTGATAATGTAAAAGATGATTATACAATTATGAAAGTAGAACCATTTGGACCTTTGGTTCCTATGTTATCTTTTAAAAGTTTCGATGAAGTAATTGAAAGAGCTAATAATCATGAATTAGGATTATCAAGCTATATTTGTACCAACTCTATGGAAAAAGCACATAGAGCTTCAGAGTTGATGGAAACCGGAACAGTAGCAGTCAATACACCTTTAGTAGCTTTAGCAGAAGCACCCTTTGGAGGTATTAAACAAGCGGGATATGGAAGGGAAGGTGGTTCTATGGCGATTAAAGATTATCTTAATGTTAAGTACACTCACCTTGGTTTAAAAGGTTAATTTAGATGACAGAATTAATTTTGGCTTTAGGTGCAGGCCTTCTAAGTTTTTTATCTCCATGTGTTTTACCTTTGATACCTGGTTATATATCGTACGTTTCAGGAAAATCTTTAAATGAACTACTTGAGGAAAAAAAAGTTAATATTTTACCAATAGTTCTTTTTACAGTTGGCTTCTCTTTAATTTTTATTGCATTTGGTGCAACTAGTTCTCTTATTGGAAAAATTTTGTTAAATAATTCAATAGAGTTAAGAATACTTTCTGGCTTAGTTATTATCTTTTTTTCTCTTCAAATAATTGGAATAATAAATTTAAATTTCCTTAACTTTGAAAAAAGGTTTCAAACACAAAAAAGTGCTAATATTTTTAGCTCTGTTTTAGTTGGAATGGCTTTTGGTTTTGGATGGACTCCATGTATTGGACCTATACTAGGATCTATACTAGCTCTTGCAGCTGTAGAACAAACACTACTTAAGGCAGTTATGTTATTATTATTTTATTCTTTAGGGCTGGCGATCCCATTTATTTTATCTGGTTTTTTGATACAAAAATTTATGCTTGTTTCAAAAAATCTAAAAAGAAATATCAATATTATTTCAAAAACTGGTGGATTTATTTTATTGGTAACCGGTATTTTAATACTTACAAATCAACTTCAGGCAGTAGGTTTTTATTTATTGAAATCTTTACCTTTTTTACAAAATCTGGGTTAAAAAAATCATCTTTTTTGGTATAATCAAAATATGTCATTAAGTTATTTAATAAATCAATCTAGTAAGTTTATTTGGTATTCTGCGCACTACATTATTTCGTTTAAGTACGCGACACCTATTAAAATAGATAAATCAAATCCACCTCCATTTTATGGAAAGATGCCATCAGGAAAAAAACTATTTTTTGAAATGATGAAGCTTTTAAATGAAGAAAGAAAACTAATTAATTCGAAATTCTATAAAATACCAAAGACAGAATTAAAAGATTTAATAAATACAGCCAAAGGGAGCCTTGACTTTTTTCTTGATTTACCAAAAATTGACAAAAGAAGAACATCGGGAAAATTCTCTGAAGTAAAAACTAATAAAGATTTACCAAAATATTTCTTAAGAAATTTCCACTACCAAACTGATGGATATTTAAGTGAAAAATCTGCAAGATTGTATGAGTTTCAAGTAGAGACTTTATTTTCAGGGTGCGCTGCAACAATGCGAAGATTTTCAATGATCCCCTTAATTAAATTCATAAAAGATGAAAATTTGCCAAGGACAAAGTTGTTGGATATAGGTACTGGCACAGGAGATATAATTGCAACGTATAAATTAAATACTAAAAATTTAGAGGTTACTTGTTCTGACTTATCTGAAGAATATTTAAATGTTGCAAAAGAAAAATTAAAGAAATTTTCAGATATAAATTATGCAAATTGTAAAGGGGAAGAGCTTCCATTTGATGAGAAATCTTATGACATTGTTACTTCTACCTATGTTTTTCATGAGGTTCCTTCTGCAATAAGAAAAAAAATTTTTAATGAAATTTCAAGAGTACTTAGAAAAGGAGGTATATTTATTTTAACAGACTCTTTACAAATGGATGACAATCCAATTTTAAATCCATTATTAGAATTTTTTCCTTATTCTACACATGAACCTTATTATCCAAAATATATAAGAGAAGATCTAGCTAGTGTTGCTAAACAAAGTGGATTAGAACTTTTTTATTCTAAGAATGCTTATCTTTCTAAAAGCCTAGCTTTCAAAAAAATTTAATTAACTAAATTTTCTTAGCAAGTGTCTTAGTTTACCTTCTGAAGAGTCGTAATCTATGTAACAACCTTGTAAAAACCTATTACCCTCATTAGGATTAAATTCTGTTCTACCGTGAAGTAATCTATAATTATCCATCATCAGCAGGTCACCTGGATTTAACTTGAATTTTATTAAAAATTTATCTGAGTTATAAATTTCTGAAATTTTATTTCTTGCTTTATAATATAAATCAAGCTTATCTTTTTCTAAGGCTGGAACAAAATCTAGTCTGGTACTAAATCTTAATTGTTTAACTCGTTTATTTTGATCTAATTCAATAAGTTCCCCATAATTTTCTAAAACAACATTTTTATCTGTAAATCTAAACTTTACTTTTATTTCTGTAAGTATTTTGAAAAATTCAGGAAATTCTTTTTTTAAATTTTCTGCCACTGAAAATCCATCAACAAGAGTGGAATATCCACCTTTAACCTCATTTTCAATACAATGTAATAACTGAATATTGGGAACTGGTTTTCTGTAAGGATTGTCAGTGTGAGGCGAAAGTGGAAGAGGTGTATAAGCTAAATCATTTGGATTTGGTTTTGACTTCACATTGAAGTATTCACCAAAATTTGTTCTTCTAATGCTACCAATTGAATTAGCAAAATTTACAATAAAATTATCTTTAGTTGGAACATTTGAAATAATAATAAAACCATTTTTGTAGAATGATTTTAAAAGATCAAGCATCTCACTGCTTTCTAAAAAATTATCATTATATTTAAAATTCTTTATATTCTTAAGGTCAGAATTCCAAAGCGTTGGCTGCATTAATCTTTCTAATTCCCCATCTGAAGAAAACTCTTTTTCAATTTTTTTAATGTCAAATTTAGACTTTACTCCATCACTAAACTCTAGATTTAAAAGATCATTGTCAATTTTAACATCTTTAATTGTTATATTTTTTAGAAAAGACGGATCAAATAATCTTTGTTCGGTATTAGCATCTAGATGTTCTTTTTCAGACACTCTTTCTCTTAACCAAATAGGATGTAATTCTTTCTTTTCTGATCCTTGAAATACGAATATTTTGTTATTTTTTTCTAATTGTATTTTCATATCTACATTTAACATTTCAACAAAAAATAGCTTTAATCAAGCAAAATTAAATAGTAATAAGATCTTAAGGTAAATCAAAACAAATGAGAAATATTGAATTTTATAGATTTTTAATCTCTTTAGCTAAAGACTTAAATAGATTTTATAAAAAAAACTTAAACAAACCTTTTAAGGCCTTTAACAAAGGTAAAGGCTCTAACTATGACCCAGTCACTTTAGCTGATAAAAAATTTGAAAAATTCATAAGATCAAAGATTAATAAAAAATACCCGTCTCATTCTATTGTTGGCGAAGAATTTGAAAAGAAAGTAACTAAAAGTGACTACTCTTGGGTAATAGATCCAATTGATGGGACAAGATCTTTTGTAATTGGTAATCCTTCATGGAGTAATCTTGTAGCTGTTTGTTATAAAGGACAACCAATTTTTGGGTTAGCAAACTTCCCTGAATTAAACAAATTTTATATAAACAAAAACACTAAAGAGGCTTTTTTATTTAGGGATAATAAAAAGACAAAATTAAGATCTTCGAAAGAAAAAAATTTCAAAAAGATAAAACTTTCTGGAAATTTTCATGGTCATTTTTCTTTAGATAAGCTCAAGAAAGTAAAAAAAATTCTTCCAATGATGCAATTTCCTTGTATGGATGCATTAAGTTACTCTCATTTTTGTGAAGGAAAAATTGATGTTGTTTTTCAATGTGGAAATAAAATTTGGGACATTTTTCCATTGATACCAATAATTAGAGCTTCAGGTGGAATAGTCACAAATTGGAAGAATCAATTTAATTTTAAAAGTGGGAATGTTTTAGTGTCTCCAAACAAAGTCTTGCACTCTAAGATGCTTAAAATGCTTAGACCTCTAAATTAATTATTACTAACAAAAGATTTAATGTAATCTCTGAGTTTTTTTTTACCAAAATGCTTATAAACTTTATTTGATAAATTCATTGTAGTAAGTGCTGATGCATATCTTTCACCAGGTCTTTTTGATAAAAGCCTAATTCGTCTCTTAAACATCTTCGCAACCTCTAAAATCGTAAAACTTTGCTTATGTGAAATACTATAATGTCTACATAGATTTTTTTTCCAAGCGACATAACAAACATTAACAGTATCATCAATGTGGGTAAATCTTCTTGATTGAGATCCTGGTTTCACTACTGGCAAAGCTTTATTTTTTTTGTAACAGTCTTCGAATATTCCAATTACAGTAGCCATGTTCCCTTTACTTATTTGATTAGGGCCATATACATTATAAAAATAAATCACTTCATATTTAAACTTAAACCATTTTTTTAAATTTTCTAATAACTCCAAGTTTTTTGCTTTTGTAAATGCATATGGAGATAAATTTTTGTCGTTTCCTTTATTGCCAAGTGATGCAGATGTTGCGCTGTAAACTAATTTAATCTTATTTTTAAGGCAGAAATTAAAAACTGCATTTGTCCCAATAGAATTAGATTCAATACATTTATCCATTTGTAAAAAACTTTGATAAATTCTTGCAAATTCTCCAAAATGAAAAATTGAATGTACTTGTTTTGGATTTAATACTGTAGAGATATTCTTAGTATGAGCCTGAATGTATTTTACTCTAGAATCTTTAATATGATTTTTTCGAGTACTAGAGCTGTAATCATCAATTGAAATCAATTTATAATTTGTCTTTTTTAAAAGTAATTTAATTAAGTTTGTACCGACAAAACCTGCGCCACCTGTGATTACTATCTTTTTTGAGCTCATTAGCTTTTTATCTATTAATTTAAATATTTATTTATGTAAATAACTAAATTACAATGCACTAAAAAAGAGGAGGAATATGGAAATTTTCAAACCAATTAACGAAAAAAAAGCTAACACAAAAGTAAAAAGAATTTTTAATGAAATTAAGAAAACCAGAAAAATTACTAAAATTCCAAATTTTTGGAAATCTATAGCACATAACCCACAACTTTTAGAAAGAACATGGAATAATCTTAAACAAATTATGAAAGATGGTGCGCTAGACTCAGTTACTAAAGAATTAATTTATGTTGCTGTATCAATTACAAACAGCTGTAACTATTGTACTAGATCACATACTTTTGCTGCTAAAAAAAAAGGTGCAACTGATGAAATGATAAAAGAAATGATTGATGTGGTTGGTATTGCTAACCAAAACAATAAACTTGTTGAGGCGTATCAAGTTGAGGTAGATAAAATTTATAAATAAACTATGACGAATATTCTTGGATATGCATATCTTTTGTTAGCCGTTATATTAGGGATTACTTCTATTGGCTTTTTAAAAACAACTAATGGATTTACAAATCTCGTACCAACTACGATGTGTATTATAACAATTGTTCTTTGTATATTTTTTCTAGCAAAAGCAATGATGACAATACCTGCTGGCTTTACCTATGCAACATATGGAGGGCTAACCATCACCGCAGTAACAATATTTGGAATATTAAAATATAATCAAATTCCAAACATGTATGGAATTATAGGCATATGTTTTATTATTATTGGGGTGATACTGGTAAATTTTTTAGGAAAAACATCTTAGATGTGTGGAAGGTACGTAATTACAAAAGCTAAAGAAAAAACTTCATTCTTAGTAAAGTCAACAACCAACGTTAAAGACGAAGAAAACTTTAACGCACACCCAACTCAGAGTTTACCAATAGTAAAATCTTATTCTAATGGCAAAACTTTAGAATTACTTAAATGGGGCATTGTTCCATCTTGGGCTAAACAAAAAAACTTCAGACCACTAATTAATGCAAGACTAGAGACAATTGATGAGAAAATATCATTTAAAAGATTAATCCAAGCCAATAGATGTGTTGCTGTAATGGACGGCTTTTATGAATGGAAAAGAACTAAAGAAAAAAAAACACCCTTTTATTTTAAAAGACAGGATAATCTACCCTTATTTGTTGCAGGGATATTTGATAAAAATGAATTTTGTTTAATAACCGAGGAGGCAAACTCTAATGTATCTGAGATACATCATAGACAACCTGTGATTCTTAACCAAGATGAAATAGATTTGTATTTAGACTTAAAAAAATCTGGTAAAAATTTATTAGCTAATATTCAAAAACCCCAGATTATTTTCCATGAAATATCAAAAGAAGTAAATAAACCGAACAATAACGACCCATCATTAATTAAATCTATAAATTAATGAATTTGGAGAAATATAAACAAAAAAGTAGAGTTCTATTAATTAACACTCCAAGCTATAAAGAAAAAAAATATCTAAATTCAAAAAAGATATATCAAAAATATATTAAAAGATTTCACAAAAATTACATCAAACTTATCACTAAAATAAATAAAAAAAGTTTTTTTATAGAATTTATCGAATTTGATGGTTCAGTAAAAAAAAAGTTTAAAAATTTAAATATTAAAAATTTATTAATTTTTTTAAAAAAGTTAAAAACTCCTAAAAAAAATAACCTTATAAATTTATCTCTTTATTCAGATTATAATCCAAAAACGACAACCCCAGGATTAGGTTTTAAAAATAAAGATAAGGCTATTTATACTATAAATAAGATTAAAAATAGAACTATAAAATATCAGGTAAATGTTATTGCAACAATGTTAGGTAGAGCAAAAAATCATCCTCATAAAACCAAAGACATGAATAAAGCAATTAAAGAATTTGAAAAATGGATGAAAAATTATAAAAAAACTACTTAGTTATTTTATCTACAAAATTTTTTGTTATTGGACCAACAAATAAAGCTGCAACAATTGCTATAGGAAGACTAACCATCCAAGCTTTTAAAAATCTATTAATATATTCACTATCCATTCCAGTATTTATATATGTAATTATTAGTGTCATCATAAGGCTCATTCCAAAACCCATGATCAAAATAAATAGTAAGTTTGAATATTTTTTTGGAAACATTAAATTGTTAGCGTAACTTTGTAGCTCATGTTTCCTGGTGAATTATTTTTTCATCGCGTTGAACATACTTAGTGTATCGTCGAAAGTCATCATTCTGACCATTTTTCCACTATCGCTTACTTCAAAGTAATGACCAAACATTGTTTCCATACCATCTGCTGACCCTTTTACTCTTACAAAAACTTTATTTCCTTCACTTATCATTTCAATTGGTTCAACTTTGAAATTTGACCATTTTTCTGGAATTTTTGAAAATGCTCCCATCATTGCTTGTGGACCTTTGTGCACCCCTGATAGAGGATGGACTCCTTCTTTTCCAGGGAAAGTCCATGTCGTATTTTCATCAACTAACTCTTTAAAAAAAGTCTCCATGTCGTGTTTGTTAAAAAGATCATAACCTAATTGTATTCTTTCTTTTGCGTTCATTTGCTTCTCCTTTCTTATTATTTTTTATACGTAAATTTTATCAGCTAATCCGTAACAAAGAAGTGCGCTTATAATCACTAGAACTAGTGGAGCATATATTCCATCATTTCTAGTTTTCTCAGTCAAACCAGTTTTATCAATTTTTAAAGTATAAAAATTTGCACATAATATTGTGACATTAATTATAAAAACTAAATTAAAAAATGCCCAAGTAGCATCTAAACCACCCGATCTTATGAAAGCGATATATATTGCCATTAAAACCATTGCAATCATGAACGAACCAGCAAATCTTGTTAATAGTGTAGCCGTTTTATCTACGCCTCTACCTTCAAGAAATTTTTGAGTACCGAAAACTAATTGGAATGCGTAGCTTCCAACAATAATAAAGTGAACTAAGTAAATTATTAAGTAAAATATATTTCCAAATTTGTCGATCATAAATATCCTATGCGTTGTAGTCCATTACTTGATCTGTACACTCAACAAACTTATGTGGAGTGAAAAAATCGTTCATTTGACCTAATTGATTAATAATTGCTTCCTCATCTTTACCCTTCCACCAACAATACATTTCCATTGTATCACCTGGAGTATTCCAAGTCATCTGACAAGCAGCATTATCGCTTTTCATACTTTTAACAATATCCTCCATTTTCATTGAAGCCACTGTTTCAGTAAACTTATCTTTCATTTCTTTAGATTTGAAAGTGTGTGTTACCATATAGTTTTTCATATTTTCTCCTTTATAGATTTATTTTAGATAATTCATACAACTGAGCACTCTCTACACACTCAGCGTAAATTGCTTTTGCTGTAGGATTATTTCCAGTTACGAACTCTTTCATACCTGCTTCATTATGAACATTAACTTTGAACAACAGCCCACTTTTATCGGGTATCATAGCCCCAACAGTTTTTTCTGGATAAGCAACACTTTTTCTGACACCCATACCTTCATCTGATTGCATCCAACCCATGAAAGTTTCTAATTTACCTTCTTTAAGTTTAAGATACACTAACATTTCCTTTTCCATTTTTTTATCCTTTCATTAAATAGTTTCATTATACTCCCTTAATTATAATTAAATTACCTTCAGAATTTTTTTGGCGGAGTTCTTTAACTGGTTTATATAAATCTGAATTATACCACTCTAAAGCTTTTTCGTAAGTAGGAAATTCAATTATTACATTTCTAGTGTAATCCCATTTACCTTCCAGCGACTTATATTCGCCAGCTCTAATAATATATTTCCCTCCATAGTGCTTTATAGTTTGTGGGACTTGTTCTGCGTAAATTTTAAAACCTTCTTTATTCGTCATATTAATCTGAGCAATCACGTATCCGCTCATTTATTAATAAAGAGTTTGAGCGACTTTTTTCACTCGCTTTTCGCCATTTGGAATAGTTGTTTCTAAGAATTTATGACACTGATTAGTTAATTTTTCATTATATTTTGAGCCGTAGTGTTTATCGACAGCTTTATTTACACCTTTGTCCCAATCAGTTTCTTTAATACCAATTTCGATTGCATAAGTTTTCCAAACTTTTACAGCTGCCATGGATTTTTCCTTCATACCATATTCAAATTTTTCTCCGGATGGCAAAAAGTAATTAGCCATGTAAATTCCAACACAATCCCAAGCTTTTTCCTTATCTTTTTTGTTTAGATCAGCTAATGCTAAGGAAAAAATAAACAAACTAAACAGCACAATTAATAAAAGTGAGAAGAAATTTTTTTTAAATAGTTCGTTCATAGTATAAATAAGAAAATTATTTAACTACAATATCTTTATTATGTAAAAGATTTATTAAAGTGTGCGCTAAAAAAAATTAAATCCAAGCGGGAATCGGTAGTCCTTTTTCCTCTAAAAATTTTCTATTAAACAGCTTGGAGTTGTATTTATCTGATCTGTCACAAAGAATGGTAACGATTGTTTTACCTGGTCCTAATTTCTTGCCAAGTCTTATAGCACCAGCAATATTTACCCCACAACTTGTACCTAAACTTAGTCCCTCATTTTGAATAAGGTCATAAATGACAGGCAAAGACTCTTTATCTTCAATAGAGAAAGCACCATCAATTTTTGCTTCAGCAAAGTTAGCTGTAACTCTACTTGATCCTATCCCTTCAGTAATTGAATTGCCTTCACCCTTTAATTCTCCATTTTCAATATAGTTGTAAAGGGATGATCCAGCAGGATCTGATAAATAAATTTTAATATTTTTATTTTTTTCTTTTAAAAAACTACTTACACCAGCAATTGTTCCTCCCGTACCAGACGAGCAAACAAAACCATCAACTTTTCCATCTGTTTGCATCCATATTTCAGGTCCAGTGGTCTCATAATGTCCTTTAGAATTGGCAGTGT
Source organism: uncultured Pelagibacteraceae bacterium (assembly GCA_902562205.1). GTDB lineage: Bacteria > Pseudomonadota > Alphaproteobacteria > Pelagibacterales > Pelagibacteraceae > Pelagibacter. Next base: position 56,704 of record CACESO010000002.1, read on the forward strand.
TATCAAATTGATTAGCCCAAACCACACCATGATTGTTACTGCTCTTTAATTCATCAGCAAGTCTACCAGCAACCTTTACATAATTACCTTCGTCTTTATATGGTTTAGGTGGAACTAACCTTAAGTCAGCTCCCATGTTCTTTAACATATCTTTTTTCTCTTGAGTTTGATTATCATTCATCACAATGATTGTTTTATACCCAATTGAATTACCAATAAGACAAAGACCAATACCAGTATTACCTGCAGTACCTTCAACAATCGTCCCGCCTTTTGAAATTAATTTTTTTTCTTGAGCATCTTTAATTAATGCTAAAGCGGCTCTATCTTTTACAGATCCACCTGGATTTAAGTATTCTGCTTTACCATAAATATTGCACCCAGTAATTTCGGATGCAGCTCTTAATTTTACTAATGGCGTATTACCAATCCCTTCAATAAAATTATTTTGAGCATTTTTCATATTAATTTTTATCACTTTCAGGAGTTATACCATAAGGTTTAAAGTTTTCATCTGAGCCTGAAGTTTCTCCAACATTTTTTGCTGGTATTCCAACCATCACTGCATTATCTGGAACATCTTTTGTGACAACTGCGTTCGCCCCAATTTTTGCATTTTTGCCTACAGTTACCGGTCCAAGTATTTGTGCACCAGACCCAACTACAACATTATCTTTAAGTGTAGGATGTCTTTTTATATTTCTTTGTTCATTAGAATTTACGCTTGGTGAGATACCACCAAGTGTTACCATGTGATAGATCGTTACATTATCTCCAATTTCTGAAGTTTCACCAATCACAACTCCCATCCCATGATCTATAAATAAATTTTTACCAATGTTTGCTTTTGGATGAATTTCTATTCCAGTTAAAAATCTTGAAAACTGAGAGATTATTCTTGCAACTAAATGAAATTTTGCAATTGCAAAAAAATTTGCAATTTTGTGGAAAAAAACAGCCTTAGCACCAGGATAGGTTAAGATGATACTTAACTTTGATTTGGCAGCTGGATCTCTCTTAATTATCGATTCCAAAAATTCATTCATAATACTGTATACTGTGAAATTAATTTAGCTTACTAATTGCAACAACAACAAACACCTTCAGGTTTGCAATTACATTGCATATCCCCGTCGCAAGCACACGTATCGTTAGTGCAGTTTGTGCAAATACATTTTGAATTGTCGCAAGCCATAATTGATTTATAGAGCTAATAACCTGATAATCAACCCAAATTTTGTCGCTTTAAATTTGATTTAAAGTAAGGCCTTTTACGTTTGCAGGTACAGCCACATCCATCATTTTTGGATTAGCTAATTTTAAATTGTTCATGATCTCAACATATTGATCTATTGAATTAACTTGTAATCTTGGATTATTTTTTATTTCGTATCCAATTGTAGAATTTTTTTTCCCATTATAATCGTGTGCAGGAAAAACTATTGTGTTCTCTGGAAGTTTAAGCAATTTATTAAATAATGAGTCGTATTGTTGTTTAGCATTTCCATTTTGAAAATCAGTTCTCCCAGTCCCATTAATCAACAAAGTGTCTCCAGTGAAAACTCTGTCTTTCATCAAAAAACTATACGAACAATCTGTGTGTCCAGGAGTATACAAAACTTTAAGCTCTACTCCATCTAGTTTAATTTTTTCATTTTCTTTTACCCTTAAGTCAACCACTTCAGATTTAGAATTTTCACCCATTATTTTTGTGCAACTAGTTCTCTTACTTAACTCATTAAGTCCAGTAATATGATCAGCATGAATATGTGTATCAATTACTTTTACCAATTTTAATTTTAGTTTTTCTAAAAGTTTTATATATTCTTCAGTGTGTTCTATTACCGGATCGATTATTAAAGCTTCACGACCTTCACCGCTTGACAGTATGTACGTATAGGTTGAAGACTTATTATCGAATAGTTGTTTAAAAATCATATTAATTATCATCTTATAAAAAATTGCATAGCAAATCAATCTTGCATATAATTTGTTTTTAAAAAGGAGATGTAAATGACTCTAAAAATAAATAGTTTAGCGCCTGACTTTAAAGCTAAAACAACAATTGGCGATATTTCATTTCATGAATGGCTAGGTGATAGTTGGGGTGTCTTATTTTCACACCCAAAAGACTTTACACCTGTTTGCACAACAGAATTAGGTTCTCTTGCAAAATTAAAACCTGAATTTGAAAAAAGAAATGTAAAAGTTATTGGTTTAAGTGTTGATCCGGTTTCAGATCACGTAAAGTGGTTAGAGGATATAAAAGATGTAACTGGAAAAAAACCAGACTATCCAATTATAGCTGATGAGGATCTTAAAATTGCAAAACTGTATAATATGTTAGAAGGTGATGCAGGAACTACTTCAATGGGTAGAACTGCTGTAGACAACCAAACAGTTAGAACAGTTTTTATTATAAGACCTGATAAAAGAATTGGTTTGTTCTTAACTTACCCAATGGCGACTGGAAGAAACTTTATGGAATTATTGAGATCAATAGACTCAATGCAATTGACCGCAAAACATAAAGTAGCAACTCCAGCTGATTGGAAAAAAGGTGAGGAAGTTATCATTGTACCCGCTGTTAAGGATGATGAAGCTAAAAAATTGTTTCCTAAAGGTTGGAATGCAATTAAACCTTATTTAAGAAAAGTTCCAGATCCATCTAAGTAGATTGGACAAAAAACTTTTAAACCTACAATCTCAGCATTGGGAAAGTAATTTCTCAAGTAAGCCTGAGATGTTTGGTTTTGAACCAAGCTATTCAGCAAAAAAAGCTCTAGAAACATTTAAAAAAAATAACATTACAAATATTATTGAACTTGGTGCAGGTCTTGGAAGAGATACAATATTTTTTGCACAAAATGGAATTTATGTGCATGCAATTGATTACAGTTTGTCAGCAACAAATATTATTAAAAAAAGATCTAAAGAAAACAATTTAGATGATTTAATAAAAGTTGAGAATTACGATATTAGAAAAAAACTGAATTGTGACAATGAAAATTTTCAAGCATGTTACTCACATATGTTATTTTGTATGGCTCTTACTAATCAAGATTTAAAAGATTTAAATCAAGAAATCTTTAGAGTTTTAAAAAAAGATGGTTTTAATATTTATACTGTAAGAAATCATACGGATGGTGATTTCAAGAAAGGAACGCATAGAGGAGAAGATATGTATGAAATGAATGGTTTTATTGTTCATTATTTTTCAGAAAATAAAATAAAGAATCTTTTAGATGGATTTATAAATATAAGTATTGAAAATTTTGATGAGGGTAGTTTCCCTCGGAAATTGTCTCTAGTAATTAATAAGAAAAAATAACGTTTTTTGAATGCAATTTAGCCCCATTGGTTTTTTTTAAATAATGATTAAATAAACTATATGAGTAATTTAAACAGTCATTATAAACCAAGTAACTTTAGTGATAAGGTAGCATTATCTTTCACAAAATTTTTAAGGTTTCTTGCAGATACTTTTTTCAAAAAAAGGTATGGACATAGAGCAGTTGTATTAGAAACTGTTGCAGCAGTTCCTGGTATGGTTGCTGGTATGCTTATTCATTTAAAATCTCTTAGAAAGATGGAAGATGACAAAGGGTGGATCAAAACTCTTCTAGATGAAGCTGAAAATGAAAGAATGCACTTAATGACTTTCATACATATTGCGAAACCAACTTTTATAGAAAGAATTGTAATAATGATTGCACAGTTTATTTTCATAATTACTTATGCAATCATTTATTTAGTTTCTCAAAGAACTGCACATAGAATTGTTGGTTACTTTGAAGAGGAAGCTGTCAGAAGTTACACAGAATATTTACATGAATTAGAAACTGGTAAAATTAAAGATCATCCTGCTCCAGAAGTTGCAATAAATTATTGGAACTTACCTTTGCACGCAACATTAAAAGATGTTGTGAAAGTTATTAGAGATGATGAGGCAGGACATAGAGACGTTAATCATAGTTTTGCTGATGTTATTGACGAAAGAAAAACTAAAGAAAAAGTTAATACAACTGAAAAAGAAATAAAAGCAAAAGAGAATTTAGAAGTAAAGAATTAATAATGAAAAAAATTTTTACATACCTATCTGTTTTTTTTATTTTTACCTCAGTTTCATTTGCAGATAAAAATATGATGATTGGTTCAAAAGGAAAACTTTCTGAAGTGGATAGAACGATTAAAGTAAAGATGTATGACAATTATTATGAACCAAAATCATTTAGTATTAAAAAAGGTGAAACGATAAAGTTCGAAGTAGTTAATGCAGGCAACCTTGTACATGAATTTAATATTGCTAATGCAATGATGCACAAAAAACATCAGCCTGAAATGGAAAGAATGGTTGAAAATGAAATTTTACTAGCTGACTCAATTGATAGAGAGAAAATGAAAAAAATGGCAAAAATGGATAAAGCAATGGGTCACTCGCATAGTAATAGTGTTCTTTTAGCTCCAAATGAAAAAGGGGATTTAGTTTGGAAGTTTGACAATGCAATGAATATTGAAATTGCTTGCAATGTACCTGGCCATTATCAAATTGGAATGGTAGCTAACGTAGACTTAAAATAATTTTTAGTGAGTTCAGAAAGTTTATCTTTTAATTGGTCATGTAAACACACTTGGAGAAGAAGTGCAAAAAATACTGCATGGTGTTTACTTGGATGCTCTATTGGTGATTTTGGAACAATCTTATTTTTTCAATTAAGTAAAATTCCATTTCCAGTTCTTGGAATAATGACTCTAGCAATTATCAATGGGTTAATCACAAGTATAATTTTGGAAACAATTATACTTATGAGACAAAATTTTGATTTTAGAAAAGCATTTAATACAGCAATAGGGATGAGTTTTATATCTATGATTAGTATGGAAGTTGCTATGAATTTAACAGATTATCTTTTAACAGGTGGAGCAATATTAACTTGGTGGGTAGTCCCACTAATGTTGATTGTAGGTTTTGTAACACCTTGGCCTTATAATTATTGGAGATTAAAAAAGTTTAATATAGCTTGCCACTAATTGGAGTAACCATATTTTCGAAGCCTTACATCTCCAGTTCTTGCATGCGCTTCCATTCCTTCATATCTTGAAATTCTAGCAGCAGCAGCGCCAACTTCTTTTGTAGACTCTTTAGTCATTCTTTGAAAACTTAATGTTTTAATAAATTTACCTACGAATAAACCCCCAGTATATTTTCCAGCTCCCTTAGTAGGCAATATATGATTTGTACCAGAACATTTATCACCGTAAGCAACAGTAGTTTCTTCACCTATAAATAATGATCCATAATTTTTTAATTTTTCATGGAACCATTTTAAATTTTTTGTTTGTAACTCTAAGTGTTCAGGAGCATAATCGTCACTAACTTTGACCATTTCTTCATTAGTATCACACAAAATAACTTCTCCATAATCTCTCCACGCTGCTTCAGCACTTAATCTTGGAACCTCTGGCAATTCTTCAATTAATTCAGGAACTCTTTTCATAACTGCATCAGCTAACTTTTGACTTGTTGTATATAACCAAGCAGGTGAATTATAACCGTGTTCAGCTTGTCCTACTAAGTCAACTGCAACAATTTCAGGATCTGCAGTTTCATCAGCAATAATTCCAATTTCTGTTGGTCCCGCGAATAAATCTATACCAACTTTACCAAACAAAATTCTTTTAGCTTCAGCAACAAATTGATTTCCGGGTCCAACTAAAATATCTGCAGGAGCATTACCAAATAAACCATAAGTCATTGCTGCTATCGCTGGTACACCACCTAAATTTAAAATTACATCTGCACCACATAAGTCTGCTGTATAAATTATGGAAGGGTGGGCACCTATATTCTCTTTTGGAGGACTGCATGCGATAATGTTTTTGACCCCAGCAACTTTTGCAGTTGTTACACTCATAACAGCTGAAGCTATATGCGCATATCTACCGCCTGGTATATAACACCCAGCTGTATTTACTGGCACTAGTTTTTGTCCTGCATACAATCCATTTGAAAGTTCTACCTCAAAGTCTTGTCCATAGTTTTTTAATTGGGCTTCAGCAAATTTTTTAACTCTATCGTAAGAAAATTTAATGTCATCCTTAGTTTTTTGATCTAATTTCTTTTTAATATCCTCAATTTTTTCTTTAGAGACAATTATTTCACCATCATATTTATCAAACTTTTTTGTTAATTCTTTACAGCCTTCTTCTTTTGATTTTTCAAGTTCTTTTAAAAGATTTTGAACAATCTCTTTAGTTTTAGTGTCATCTGTTGAAGCTGTTTTGGTTGCCTTTTTTAAATATTTAATTGTCATTTATATAAATTTATATTTCATTCTTAATCTAATGCAACAACTGCTGCTGCTATTGAAGCTAATCTTGCAACTGCCTCATCTGATCTACTTGTTATTACTACAGGAACCTTTCCACCAACCACAACCCCTGCTGCACACGCTCCCATAAAATAAATCATCATTTTAACTAATGCATTACCAGTTTCAACACTTGGTACTAATAGAATATCTGCATCTCCTGCAACAATATTTTTTATTCCCTTTATGTTAGCTGATTTTTTAGAAATACAATTATCAAAGGCTAAAGGTCCAAAAACATCAGCATCTAATTTTTCTTTCTTTGATAATTCAGTAATTTCTTTTGCTTCTATTGAACTTTGTATACTATCTAAAACTTCTTCTGTGGCGGATAAGACTGCAACTTTAGGTCTGTTGTTTCCTATTCTTTTTGAAAAGCCAATAACATTTTTTAAAATATGCATCTTAGTTTTAACATTTGGCAAAACATTTAAAGCACCATCAGTTATAATTAGTGGTTTATCCTCTTTATCTAATGTCATATGCCATATATGACTTAGTCTAGTTTTTCCTAGAAGCTGATATTCTCTTTTTAAAACTTCTTTCATTAATATATCTGTATGAATATGACCTTTAACAATAATTTTGATCTTTCCAGCTTTTGCTAATTTAGTGGCTACAATTGCAGTATTATTTTCTACTGGCTCATGAATAATTTCATACTGAGAAATATCAAATTTAATTTCTTCAGCACATTTAAGAATTTCTTGTTTATCTCCAATAAAAATTGGTTTAATCAAATTTTCTTTAACAGCGTCCATGACTGAAAGCATAGGCAAGGGCTTTCCAGCGTTTACAATCGCTGCACTCACTCCCTTCTTTTTGCTAGCTGCATCCAAAAGATTGTTAGGACACACTATTTGCTTATCTGAAATCATTTAAAATCTTATATTTGTTTTTATAATGAGTATAAAGGAATTTGAGCATATTTGTGATAATATAAAGAGTGGAAATCGTAACAAAAATAACACCGATAATCCTTGCATTAATAATGCTTGGTTTAGGATTAGGTTTAAAACTCGAAGATTTTACTAGAGTATTAAAAACACCTAAAGATTTTATTGTTGGTTTTATTTCTCAATTAATAATTCTTCCGCTCGTTGCTTATTTATTAATTATAATTTTAAAAACACCTCCTGAAATTGCAATTGGTGTAATGATTATTGCTGCTGCACCGGGAGGAGTTACTTCAAACATTATGACTAAATTTGCTGACGGAGATGTAGCATTATCAATTTCATTAACAGCGATAATAAGTTTATTAAGTATTATTACAGTCCCTTTTATAATTTTTACATCTGCAGATTTGTTTGGAATTACAAATATTGCAGAAAACATATCAATGATTGGTATCGCATTTAAGATGTTTTTGGTCGTTACTGTGCCAGTTATATTAGGAATGATTATAAGAAAATTTGCAGAAAATTTTGTGGCGTCAAAAGTAGAAATATTTAATAAACTCAACATTGTATTGTTTGCAATTTTTTTCTTTGCTGCGTTTTATGAAGAAAGAGAAAACTTAATAAATTTATTGAAACAAGCAGGTCTTATTGCTTTACTTTTAAATGTTACCATGATGATAATTGCATTTTATCTTGGTAAAATTTTTGCATCAGGCATTAAACAACTTAAGTGTATTGCTTTAGAGTGTGGCTTACAAAATGGAACTTTAGCACTGTTTGTTTCTACACAAATTTTTGGCTCTGATATATTATATGCAATACCAACTGGTGCTTATGCTCTTATAATGTATGTAACTGGATTTACTTTTGTTTTTTTATTAAGAAGAAACGCTAATTAATTTATCTAAATCTTTTTTTATTTCTTTCGGCAAATTAATTTTTTTTTTAGAATTTTTTGAAAATCTTTTTGCTTTATTTTCTCCAGGATAAGAAATTGAGGCAAAACCTTTAGCTCGTGGGAGCTTTTTTATAATCCTTATATTTTCTTTTATTCTTTTGATATAGTTTTTCCCAATAAAGATATTAGGCTTAATAGCTAAAAATAAATGTCCGACATTTTGCGGCCCTCTAAAATCATCAAATGGGTCTCTAACCTTTCCGCCGTGAGCAGCTCCTGTAATCACTCCGCTTAAAATATCAACCATCCATGCTAGACCCGATCCTCTAAAACCTGCAATTGGAAGCTGAACTCCTTTTAAAGCTTTTTTAGCATCTGTGGTGGGGTTTCCACTTTTATCTAAGGCAACACCAGCTGGAATTTTTTTACCAAGTCTAGCAGCAACTCTTATAATACCTCTGTTAATCATTGAAACAGATGAGTCTAAAATAAATGGAACCTTTCCTCCTGATGGTGTTCCAAAACAAATTGGGTTAGTTCCAAACAAAGTTTTTTTCGCCCCGAAAGGTGCGATTGCAGGTGGTGCATTAGTAAAACACCAAACCATTAAATTTTTTTTAACTGCTTGTTCAACGTAATAACCTGACAAACCATAATGACCTGAATTTTTAACTCCAACTAATCCAATACCTGTTTTTTTTGCACTCTTTATTAAAGTTTTAATAGCTGTATCTGCTGCAACAAATCCAATGGAGTTATTTGCATCAATAAAAGATATGGAGTTTGATATTTTCTTTATCTTAATTTTTGGTTTTGGATTGATAACTTTTTTTTTAATTCTTTCACAATACATCTTAAGCCTTGATACTCCATGACCATATGCACCGACATACTCAGCATTAATTAAAGCATTAGCACTTATTGTTGCATGAGAAAGACTCATGCCTCTTTTTTTAAAAATTTGGATAACAATTTTTTTTAGTTTTTTTCCATCAACCATAGACCGTCCTGACCAAGAAAATAAATCTTTCCATTGACGGGATGAACCTGAATATCTCTAATTCTTCCAATTTGATTTTGAAATATAATTTCTTCTCGCACATTTTTTGTGTCAGAAAAATCAAGCTTTCTTAAAGACATATCTTTTAAAGATGTTACTAATGCTTGACCATTCCATTCTTTAAATTCATTACCTTTATAAATTGTTATTGCACTTGTTGCAATTGAAGGAACCCAATATTTAATAGCTTTTGTGTAACCAGGCATCCATTTTGGTCCTATCTTAGTTCCACTATAATTTGTTCCACCCCAACCTAATATTTTCCATCCATAATTTTCACTCTTCTTTATTTCTCCAAACCAATCACCGCCTTTAGCTCCATGATTACTTGCATAAACTTTTTTATCAAAAGGAGAAACTGTTAAACCTTGTGGGTTTCTTACACCAATTTGAAATATTTCAGGTAACCAATCTTTTTTATCCACAAATTTAGGATTATCTTTTGGAATACTTCCATCCAATTTTATTCTTATAATGCTGCCGGGATGTTGAGTTGGATCTTGTGCTATCATTCCTTGTCCTCTTTCACCCACAGATGCAAAAAGAAATTCATCTTTAACTGCTAGTCTAGAGCCAAAATGATAACCTGAGTTAATAGGTGGTTGAGCAACAAATATATTGTCAAATTTTAATTCACCTCTATCTAAATTTGCCCTTGCAATAGAGGTAGTAGATTTAAATTTTCCGTGATCCTCTGAATAGCTAACAAAAACAATATCATCTTTATATAAAATATCTAATAAACCTCCTTGGCCATCTTCTAATATTTTAAGATTATGAGTTACCTCAGAAACATTCCCAGCGCTTAATTCTATTAATTTAATTTTTCCTGACTTCTCAGTAATCAATAATTCTTTATCAGATATGAAAGTTGAGCCCCAAGGGGAATCTAAATCTGTAATTTTATTTATTTTAAATTCTGAAGCTTCAGCTGATACTGAAAATATAAATAAAAATAGAATTAACCTTTTCCACGCCATGGAATAGTTTTATCTATTATTTTTCTTAATGTAACGTCGAATAATAGTCCCAGCATACCCATAATGAAAATAGTTATCCAAATAACTTCATATTGGAAATATTTTTTTGCGACATTTTCAACAAATCCAATTCCTGTAGTTCCTGCTAAAAATTCTGCAGCAACAAGTGTCCCCCAACACATTCCAACCGCAACTCTAATTCCTGTTAGAATTTCCGGTAAAGAATTAGGAAAGATTACGTATCTTAAAATTTGTTTTTTGGATGCACCTAGCGAATGAGCTGCATGAATTTTTGATAATTGAGTTCCAGATGCACCAGCCCGTGCAGAGATAATCATGATTGATAATGAGACCATAAATAACAAGAATACTTTTCCAGTATTATCGATACCTAAAACTGAAATGATTAAAGGAGCCCATGCTAATGGTGGCACAGGTCTATAAAGCTCAATTAAAGGATCAAAGAATCCTTTAGCAAATCTATTTAAACCCATAAATAATCCAAGCGGAACTCCAATTAAAATCCCAAAGATAAGTCCTAAAAATACTCTTAAAAATGAATCCCAAATGTGTCCATAAGGAACAGGAATTTTAAATAATTTAAAATCTCCTGTAACAACTTTTAGAACTCTACCTTTAAAGTTTTGTTCAACTACACCGTCTTTGGTATGAATAGGGTATTCCCCTGGAAGAACGTCAGCAATCCAATCTGGTAAAATAAATCCAATTATTTTACTTACATCCATCATATCAATCCAAAGTAAAGGTATATTTTTGTAACCGACGCTTGGTTTTGACATTAAGATAAATTTATTAAGAGTATCTGATGGTTTAGGTAACCATCTTCCAGAACCTTGTTCAGAACAACTTGTTCCACTTGATACTATTGTTCCCGCAGGGAATAAAAACATATCTACAAATCTTAATCCACCTTGTTCAGATTTTTGAACATTGTCGAATTCAACAATTGCATTTTGCATTTCATTTAATGCATTTGGTGGATAGATACTTGCATACTCTATTCTTCTTGCAATTTTGACAATATTTTTGGCAAATGTAGAAGCTACTTCTTCTGTATCATCTAAGTCACCTCTGTAATCTTTGATTTTATCCTTTAAACCTTTAATAGAATTTTTAAACTGAGGGTTATGATTTCTTAACTTAAAGAATTTATCGTTTATTATCTCAAGTTCTTTTGCAGCAGCATCAAATTTAAGACCTTTATTAGTGGCTGGGACTAAAGGAACTTCAATTGTGTTTTCTATTGAACCTGTACCAGATTGAATTTTTGTAATACCCCAACCACCTTCTTCAGATACTGCTCTTAGTCTTTCATTTTTCTGCTCATCAGTTTCAAACGGGTAATCATTCTTTTTAAAATTTGATGTTAAAAGTCTTATTTCCTCAGTCATCTCTTTAATCTGAATTTTTGTATCTGTTTCCATTAAATTTTCGTTTGTAAGTAATGGAATTAACTGTCTCGTCTCGTTGATAAATCCAACTAAAGTTGTTTTCTGTGGACTACTTAAATCTGGAGAGCTTTGTATTTCGTTAGTGATTATTTGAAGGTTTTTATTTTCAATTTTAATTATTGAAGTACTTTTAAATTCTCTTTCTTCTATTGGAAACTGATACTTTAAACCTAAAAGAGATTCATTTACTTTTGCAACTTGGCACAATTCATTAGCAGATTTAGGATAAAAACCTTTGGCTATATCCCAAGAATAGTATAACCAAATTAAAAGTATCGCACTACTTCCAACAATAATCCAATGCGTCCCACCTTTTGCTCTCTCAGGGTTACCAAATACAGCATCAACTTTTTCTGTTCGAATTAATCTTCTTCCGTAAAGAATACATCCAACAATCGATACTAATATTAATATTGTAATAAATTGGGTAAACATTTAATTATCTTTCCCCATTATTTCTTCTTCCATGTTCCATATCATGGACAATATTTCTTCTCGTTTTGATGAAAATTCTTTATTTTTTTTAATTTCTCTTAAATCTTCTTTTAAACCCATTTCTGCAAATGGAAGTTTGTATTCTTTATGAATTCTTCCTGGTCTTGGTGCCATCACATATAATCTTTCGCCCAATAACAAAGCTTCTTCAACGGAGTGGGTAATTAAGATAATTGTTTTTCCAGTTTCTTTCCAAATTTTTAAAACAAGTGATTGCATTTTTTCTCTAGTTAAAGCATCTAGTGCTCCCAAAGGTTCATCCATTAGAATTAAATCAGGATCATTAATTAAACATCTTGCAAGCGCCACTCTTTGCTGCATACCACCTGATAATTGATAAGTAGGAGTATTTCCAAAACCTTTTAGACCAACTATATCTAACCACTCATCAACTTTTTTTTGAGTTTCATCTGGATCTTTTTTCTTCATTCTTAATCCAAAGTTGACATTTTCAGAAACAGTTAACCATTCAAACAAAGCGCCTTGTTGAAATACCATCCCTCTATCAACTCCAGGACCATTAATTTCATTTGATCCTAAAGTAATTGTTCCTGATGTAGGTCTAATAAAACCAGCTGCAATATTTAGTAAAGTTGTTTTTCCACATCCTGACGGACCAAGCACTGTTAATAGCTCACCTTTTTTGATAGTGAAATTTAAATCTTTTAATGCATGAACAGTTTCTCCTTTTGGAGATTTAAAGATCATATTTAGATTTTGAGAAACTAAATCACTCATAACAAGACCTTACATTAAAATTAGTATAAAAAAAATAGGCACCAATTAAAAAATTGGCGCCTATTTAATTCTGTTTTACCTTCAGATTATAAAGGTAAGAAACTAGTGTCTACGTTTCCTCTTGGTGTTCCCATTCCTTTTAAGAATGCATCAAGATTTCCTTTTGTCATAGATTGCTTAGTCTCTTCTGGTGTTAAAAATTTGAAACCGCTTAAAGTTTCTTTCATATCACCAACTTTCATTTCAGAAGCTTTAGACATTGCGTTCATGTCGCTTTTGCCAGCTCTATATCTGTCATTAGCTTCATGAGTAACTTCTATAAAAGTTCTTAGCATTCCAGGATTTTCCTTCATGAACTTAGTAGTCACTGAAGTAATATCTATTCCTAAGATACCAGCGTCTCTTGCTTCTTGAACTGTAAGTAATCTTGTTCCAACAGCTGTAGCAGCTTTAATTGAATTACCACCAAATAAACATGCCATTACAACATCACCGCTTACTAAAGCAGCAGCACCTTCTTCAGGGTCCATTTGAATGATATCCATTTTTTTTCTGTCTGCGCCAACAACTTTCATACTTTCATCAAAAACGTATTCAGCCATTGTTCCTAGCGGTACAGCAACTTTTTTACCTTCAAGTTCAGTAGCATTAGCTTTCGTAATACCTGAAGCATTTGAAGTTACACAAGTTGTTCCTCCCATTCCATATTCCATAGCTATATCTACAAGCTTAATAGGTGCTTTAGATTTAACTGCGTTAATGAAAGGTACTAAACCTTGTGAGTAAGAAATATCGATGTCTCCCGCTAACATAGCGTCAGTCATTGCTCCACCGTTTGTGAAGTTAGTCCATTTAACCGGTACACCTAAAGCTTTAGCAAAATTTTTCTTCTGCATATCTTCTAGGTTTGGACTAGGCCATTCTAAAAAGTAAGCAACTCTAACTTCTTTTGCAGCTGAATTCGCAACTGAAATAGTTAAGTTAAGAGCTAAGATACTTCCAAGAATAAAACTTAGTATTTTTCTCATTTATTCCTCTCCTTATTTAAATTTATAAGCGGTATTTAAGTTGAAAATAGACCAGAAGTAAATGAAGTTGTTAACAGGAATGGGTGTCAAAATAGACTATTCAATTTTTGGTTGTACTGGTATAATAGATTTTTATAGTTAATTAATATTAATTAGTCTAAAGATTAGGAATAAAAAAAAATGAGTCAAAAACCTTCAATACCAAATTCGCTTAATGAACATTGGATGCCGTTTACATCCAATAAAGACTTTAAAGAAAGACCAAGATTAATTACAGAAGCAAAAGGTGTTTATTTAAAAAATCATGAAGGCAATACACAAATAGATGCAAGCTCTGGACTTTTTTGTAATCCACTTGGCCATGGTCGAAAGGAAATTATAGATGCAATTACAAATCAATTAAAAACATTAGACTACGCACAACCCTTTCAACAAGGTTTTGGTGGATCTTTTGAATTAGCTACTAGAATTTCAAAACATACTCCAGGAAACTTAAATAGAATTTTTTATACAATTTGTGGATCAACTGCTGTTGAAACTGCAATTAAAATTAGTATTGCATATCATAAAGCAAGAGGTGAAGGACAGAGATTTAGATTTGTAGGAAGAGAAAGAGCTTACCATGGTATGAATATTGGAGCAACTTCTGTTGGTGGTATGATCAATAATGTTAAAGCATATGCAAGTGTTTTGATGCCAGGTGTAGTTCATATGAGACATACTCATTTAGATGAACATAAATTTGTTTCTGGTCAACCTGAAACAGGGGCAGAAATTGCAAATGACTTAGAGAGAATTTGTACAAACTTTGGTGCTGAAAATATTGCAGCATGTATCGTAGAGCCAATTGCTGGATCTACAGGAACACTTGTTCCACCAGTTGGATATTTACAAAGATTAAGAGAACTATGTGACAAACATAATATTCTTTTAATTTTTGATGAAGTAATTACTGGATGGGGTAGAACAGGTTCGACTTTCGGTGCCCAAGAGTTCGGTGTTACTCCAGACATTATGACAATGGCAAAAGCTACAACAAATGGAATTGTTCCTTTTGGTGTAGTTGCATGTAAAGAAGAAATTTATGATGCAGTAATGGATAATTCTCCTAAAGGAGTTATCGAACTTTTCCATGGATATACTTATTCTGGAATTCCAATATCTGTTGCAGCAGCTTTAGCAGTACAAGATATATTTGAAAAAGAAGATATTTTTAAAAGAGCAAAAGAATTAGCTCCTTATTTCCAAGAAGGTTTATTCTCATTAAAAGATATTGATGTTGTAGAAAACATAAGAGGATATGGAATGATGGGTGGTATCGACATTAAAATGGATACAAAACCAGGCAGAGCAGGACTTGCAACATTTAAACATTGTTACGATGCAGGTGTAAATTTCAAAGCTACTGGTGACTGTTTAATTATTGCACCAATGTTTATTTGTGAGAAAAAACATATTGATGAAATAATTGAGAAACTAAGAACTGGAATTACTAACTATAGTAAAAGTAAAAAGAATTAATTTTCTCTATGAAAATTGGTGTTCCCAAAGAGATAAAGCCTCAAGAAAATAGAATTGGATTAACTCCTGAAAGTGTAAAAACTTTAGTAGGTGAAGGCCATGAAGTTTTAGTTGAAAACAATGGTGGATTTGAAGCTGGTTTTGATAATGATCAATATACTAAAGCGGGTGCAAAAATTGCTAAGAAAGCTGGTGATATTTTTAATGATGCAGACATTATAGTTAAAGTTAAAGAGCCTCAAAAAGTTGAGGTAGATATGTTAAGAGAAAATCAAATTCTCTATACTTATCTTCATTTAGCTGCTGCAAAAGAACTTACTGAAGGATTGATTAAATCAAAAAGCATTAATATTGCTTACGAAACAGTTACAGATGATAATGGCAGACTTCCGTTACTTGCTCCAATGAGTGCGGTTGCTGGTCGTATGTCAGTTCAAGCTGGCGCACATTGTTTAGAAAAAAATCAAAAAGGTAGAGGTATTTTATTAGGTGGAGCACCAGGCGGTGAGCCAGCAAATGTATTAATTCTTGGTGGTGGAGTAGTAGGAGAAAACGCTGCAATTATTGCTACAGGCATGAGAGCTAAAGTTCACATAGTCGATAAGTCTGAAGAAAGATTAAAACAATTAGTTAAAATGTTTGGTGATAAAATTATTCCAGAACAAAGTGATAAAGTTGATTTAAATAAACTAGTTTCCGAAGCAGATTTATTAGTTGGAGGTGTTTTAATCCCTGGTGCAGAAGCTCCAAAATTAGTTACCAAAGATATGCTTAAATTGATGAAAAGAGGTTCAGTAATAGTGGATGTTGCAATTGATCAAGGAGGGTGCGTTGAAACAAGTAAACCAACTACTCATGGAGATCCAACATACATAGTAAATGATGTTGTTCATTATTGCGTTGCTAATATGCCTGGTGGAGTGCCTAGAACTTCTACATTTGCATTAAACAAAGCAACTCTCCCATACTTAGTGAAATTAGCAAATAAAGGTTATCAAAAAGCCTTAGGTGAAGATAAGAACTTTTTAGCAGGACTAAATGTTCATAAAGGACATGTGACTTATAAAGCTGTTGCAGATGTTTTTGGTCACGAATATGTTAGTGCAGGAGAAGCAATCAAAAATTAATTAGATGAGTAAAAAAATACCTAGTAGCACAAAAGTTGTTGTTATTGGTGGTGGGGTTGTAGGATGCTCTTGTGCTTATCATTTAGTAAAGTTTGGATGGAAAGATGTTATCCTTTTAGAAAGAGACAAACTAACTTCAGGAACTACTTGGCATGCTGCAGGATTAGTCAGTCAACTAGGACCCTCTGCAACAATTACAAAAATTAGAAAATACTCTTTAGATTTATATAAAGAACTTGAAAAGAAAGTAGATCATTCTGCAGGACTTCGTCTAAATGGCGCAATGTCAATTGCTCAAGAACAGGGAAGATGGCAAGAATTAAAAAGACAAGCAACAACTGCTCAACTTTTTGATGTTGATGTACAAATTTTAAATAAAGATCAAATCAAAGAAAAAGTTCCATTAATAAAAAATGATGATTTACTTGGAGGTATTTTAATGCCAGGTGATGGTTCAGGAGATCCATCTGGAATTACTCAATTACTTGCTAAAGCTGCAAGAGCAGAAGGTGCAAAAATTTTTGAAGACTCGCCTGTTGAAGATATTTTAGTTAAAAATAAAAGAATAGAAGGTGTAGTTGTTAATGGAGAAAAAATCGAATGTGAATATATTGTTTTAGCAACAGGAATGTGGTCAAGACAAATTGGTGAAAAATTAGGTGTAAGTATTCCATTATATCCAGCTGAACATTTTTATGTAATTACTGAACCAATAAAAGAAGTCCCAAAAGATTTACCGGTAATAAGAGATTTTGATAGTAGAACTTATTTCAAAGAAGATGCTGGAAAATTACTTTTGGGAATATTTGAAGGAAAATCTATTCCAGCATTTGATAAAACTAATAAAGTGCCTGAAGATTTTTCTTTTGGTGAATTTCCAGAAAATCTTGAACATTTTGAACCTTATTTAAATGCATGCATGAAAAGATTTCCTATTTTAGAAAAAACAGGAATAAGAAAGTTTTTTGCAGGACCAGAATCTTTTACACCTGATACAAATACTTTATTAGGTGAAGTACCTGAAGTTAAAAACTTTTTTGTTTGTTGTGGTTTAAATAGTATTGGAATAGCAAGTGCTGGAGGTGTTGGTAAAGTTACAGCTGAATGGATGATGAACGGTCATATTAATGAAGATATTTTTAGTTATGACATTAAAAGATTTCAAAAATTTCACTCTGGTATTAATTTTATTAAAGAAAGAGTTACAGAAACACTTGGTGATTTATATGGAATGCACTGGCCGTATAAACAACATAAAACTTCAAGAAATGTAATTACACTTCCTTATCATGATAGATTAAAAGATCATGGCGCATGTTTTGGAGTTTCTGGTGGCTATGAAAGACCTATGTGGTTTTCAAAAGATGAAAAAAATAAAGATTACAAATATAGTTATAATTACCAAAACTGGTATCCAAATGCAGAGTTTGAAACAAAAAATGCAAGATCAAATGTAGGTTTATTTGAACTATCTCCATTTTCAAAATTTGATTTAATAGGAGAAAAAGTTCATGAAGAGCTTCAAATTTTATGTACAGCTAATATTCCAAACGAACCTGGTAAAATTAAATATACACAAATGTTAAATTCAGATGGCGGAATTGAGACTGATTTAACTGTTATTTGTATTGATAAGAATTATTTTAGAATTGTTTCTTCAGCTGCAAATAGAGAACACGATAAATTTCATATTTTAAAGCATATTTCTAAAGATGTGAAATTAACTGATGTAACAGAGGATTATTGTTGTCTTGGTTTATTTGGACCAAAAAGTAGAGATATGATTTCTTCAATAAGTTCTGACGATTTCTCAAATGAAAACTTTAAATTTGCTACAGCTAAATTTGTTAAAATAAATGATGTAGAAGTATGGGCTCAAAGAATTTCATATGTAGGAGAATTAGGCTTTGAACTTTATGTAAAAAAAGAAAATGCTTTAAAACTTTTTGATATTTTAATGGATAAAGGAAAAACTTATAAAATTTCCCTTTGTGGAATGCATGCAATGGATATTATGAGGATGGAAAGTGGTTATTTACATTGGGGCCATGATATTTCACCTGAAGAAAACCAATTTGAGGCAGGTTTAAACTTTGCTGTTAGTTTTAAAAAGAATATAAATTTCATTGGAAGAGCTGCTTTGGAAAAAAAACGTGACAAAAAGGACCATAAGAAATTTAAAATGCTCATTTTGAACCATTCTAAAGAAGGAGCACCTCTTCTGCTTCACGACGAGCCGATCTATTTAAAAGATAAGATTGTGGGTCGTACAACTTCTGGCTGTTACTCTTTTAATTACAACAAAAATTTAGCATTTGGCTACATTAATTCAGGCTTAACAAGCGACCAGATAGACAAAGAAGCCTTTGAGATAGAGGTTGAGAAAAAAAAATACCCAGCATCTGTGATCACCCGACCGCTTAATGATAAAAAACTCAGCTCTTTGTAGGACCATTTTGAACGGGGCCTGAAAATTTGTAACTCATTTTGAACAACACTTTTCTTGAAAAACCGAATCGGGTGGTGTTAAATACAATCTATGAGTGGGGAAACATCAAGTTACGATCAACAAGTAGAGCTTAAAAAAACGCCAAATATTAAAGTTGATATCAATGATTTACTATCAAGAGTAAGAGACGAGAAGAAAAAAGAAAGAAAAGAAAATCTTTTATTTCTAGGTTTAATTGGTTCAGTGATAGTGATAACTGGTATTATTGCGTCTCTTTAATTAAATACGATAGTATTCAATATTTTTGTTAACATTCTAATAAATCTTTCTTCATTTATTTTATTAATATCGCGAACTGTTTTTAAAGTTACATCTTTTTCAATAGTATTTGTATCCAATTTTGGCAACCCAAATAAAAGATAAAGATTATTTTTATCTTTTTTAAGCAATTTTCTTTTAATCAAGGTATTTAATTTTCTGAGAGCTGTAGGTCTTGGTATTCCTGATAACTCAGATATGGTCATTGCATTTAAACCTTGGTTTCCCCAATTGTTAAGTTTTTCAATAAAATTATCTGCTGTTAATTCTGGACTTATATTTTCTTTAAAACCTTTATTCATTACAAGATTTTGATTATAAGCACATTGAGCCCAGATAGCCCAAGTCTCTATATCTCCAAAAAATTTTTTCCAACCTACAATAGTTGGTATTTGAAATTCAAAAAAGATAGTCCAAATTTGTGTAAAATTATCTCTTATTTTTTTATCTAAAACAGAGTTATCAACTTTTTTGTCTAAATAACCTGCTTGACTTAAAAAATCTGTAAATCTTGAAAGTAATCTTGCCATGTTTCGTATTGAATCTTTTGGTTTTTGGTACTCTTGGCCTTTACGATTTATCATTATTTTTTTTTTATCTTTTTTAATAGCCCCATCTCTTTCCATTTCTAAAATTTTTCTTCTAGTTGTTTCTTTAGAAATTAGTAATTCTCTTGATAAATCAATTACATTTATTTTTTGTATTTCGTAAGTCTCTTTTGCATAAAACTCATCAAATGAATTTTTGATTTGATAGTCCCTATATGCTTTAAAAGTTTTTTGTACTAAATGAATTAAGATTAAATACTTATCAAAGTCTTTAAATCTATTATAAGCAGCAAGAAGCCATTGCTGTTGGAAATAAAATCTTTCTGTAACGATATAATTAAAATTTTTGTGATAGACGGATTTAACTTGTTCTTCTTGAATTTGATCTGAAAATTTTAACTCCCTTAAAGACATTTTATATAGTTTACGCAAATAATCTTAAATTTTATGATTTAGCAACCCCAAAATGAACAAAAATGCCTTGAATTTTATTTTTTTTCCTTCATAAAGCTCATGAGGGAATTGTGGAATTTGTAAAAACCGTTGGACCACTTGGCATGATTTTTATCATGTTTTCTTTGGGTCTTAATTTATCTTATAAAGATTTCTTTGAGGTATTAAAAAAACCGAGAAATCTAATTATTGCACTTATATGTCAAATGATAATGCTGCCATTAATTGGAATTATCATTATTTCCTTTTTTCCAATGCAGGCTGAGTTTCAACTTGGGGTATTCTTGTTATTAATCTTACCTTCTGCAGTAATGTCAAATTATGCAACAAAACTTGTTAAAGGAAATGTAGCTTTATCAATAACCATTACCTCAATTTGTGGATTAATATCATTCATAACTATCCCGATGTTTTTGAAGATATATGCTGCATTCTTTTCATCAGTAGAATTTGATCTGAATCTTTTAAAATTTTCTGTTAGAATGTTTTTATTTATAGCTTTACCAACATTTGTCGGAATTCTTGTTAGGGGAAATTTTAAAAGATTTTCTGAGCAAAACAATTTAAAATTTGATAGAGCAGCTTTAGCATTATTTATTATCATCTTGTTAGTTGCAATATTTACTGAACAAGGAAATTTAGGTGGTTATTTTGCGGACGCAGGAGCAATTGCTTTTGTAGTAATTATTTCAGTTTTGACATCTGTTTATATAATAACAAGTTACACTTTGAGGGATGTAAAGGTAAAAAGAACTATTATGATTGAAGCTATGTTGCAAAATGGTGCAATGGGCTTTATCGTTGGAGCTCAATTATTTCATGAGATTGAATATATTACACCGATAGCAATTTATGCTTTGATACAATACGTTGCTTTAATGTTTTATATTGGTAATATAAACATTAATAAAATCACTTCGAAATAATTTAATTTTACTATTAAATATTAAAATTCCTGATAAATTTAAATAATCAAAATATGTAGCTGTTTTTTACTTTGATTATTCTTTTATCTTAAAACCTAGAGCTAACATATTAGAAGGAAATATAATTTTTTCTTTGAATATATTTTCCCAATTATTTGGTATCTTATAATCTCCATTATTATAATTAAGTGTATTTTTTTTCATAAAAACATTTCTACTATAAGGAACGTGAGTTTTATTCCAGATACTAAAATAAAAATTTTTTGAAATATTATTAAATAATTTGAAGTAATATTGTATAGTAGATTTATCCATTTCATGCATACAATCTATTGCCAAAATCAGGTCTAAGCTTTTCTTATTTAATATTTCTAACTGATGTGGAAAAATAAAAGCAATATCACTATTTTCAATTTTTTCCTCTAATTTGGTTTTATCGTTTTCATCAATCAATAAAGAAATCTTTTTATTAGGGAATGCCAATTTAAGTCTTTTGTAGGAAATATATATTGCTGGAGCTATATCACAAATAATAAATTTTAAATTCTTTTCTATTGAAAGGATAGCTTCACACGTTCTTCCTGAGCCAGCACCAATTTCAAGTATCTTATTTAATTTTGTAATATCAAATGCTTTACGTATTTTTCCATAATCCATTAAAGAAACAATCTTATCTGTAGTTACATTAATATCTTCTATTTTAATGTGAGGATCATTAAACTCCAAATATGTATTGTCCTTTAGTTTGTTTAAATATTGAAAATTATTAGTTTTTTTAAGATTATAAAAAAGTAAATAACAAAGGTAGTTATAACTTATGCTCTCCTCAAGAGTAAATCCATCTTGTTTTTTAAACATTTCTATGCTGTCGATCTTAAAAGGGGTGTCTTTTAAATTATTAATAGTTTCATCGAACCACTCATCATGAAAAATTTTTGTAAAAGTGTAATAGTTTCTTGCTATCGTAGAACCGTATTTTTTTATTCCAAACATAGAAAGAGATTTATAGTTATTTATATTTAGAACATGCCAATAATTAGAAACAAGTTTGTACGATTTAGATTTAATAAAATTATTAGTAATATATCGAAGATCATCATCTATGTCTTTTGAATTTTCTATTTTTTTCCAATACTTATCAAATCTTTTTGGAAAAAGTCTATTTATGAATTTAATTTTCATATCTTAACGTATTTATAAATCTTGACTCACTAAAAATATATATATTTTAACTCACATATGACACAATAAAAGGAAAAAGCAGACAAATTCTTGATTGCACAAAAATAAAAAGTATTATAGATCAACAAAAACTTTGTGGCGGGGTAGCTCAGTTGGTTAGAGCGCGGGACTCATAAGCCCGAGGTCAGTGGTTCGATCCCACTTCCCGCTACCATAATGTTTGCTTTGTTAATTTAAAATCTTTTTTAGTTTTGTCAAATTCATCGATGGATTTGGTGGAAAGATTTTTTTTCCAGACTTTTTTTTAATCTTTTTATTATACTTTTTAGCAAAATTATAAACAGACTGTGTTTTACCTCCAATGTTTATAATTCCTTTTTTATTTAGTAGTTTTGGTATCATCTTCGCAACATCTTCCTGGAAAATAAAATTAGTTTTAACATCATAAAAAGCTGATTTATGGATAAATGGTTTTTCACACATCATAATTCTCAAGATTAATGAATTATCATACATTTTAACAGCACACTCACCACCAAGTTTAGAAACTGCATATTTATTAATAGGATTTACAGAGTCCTCCTCTGTATAATTCCCTTTAATTCCTGGATACACATAACCAGTCGAGAAATAGATGAGCTTTATCTTAAGTCTTTCACAGATTTTAACAACGTTACATGTGCCAATTATATTCATATCAATACTCTTAGAAATTATTTTATCATGAATGTTCATAGGTCTTGATAATCCAGCTACATGTATAAAATATTTTGGTTTTTTCAATTTAAGGTATTTTTCTAAGGATCCAAGATTTAGAATATTCATTTGAGATTTACTAGGAAAGTAGTAATTTTTTGAATCAACAGTCTTTTTTAATACAGTTGCAAATCTTCCATTTCCGCCACTTACAACAATTTTATTTATATTTTTTTTCAATTTTATTTAGATTAAATTATTTTATATATATATAAGCATATTATCAAAAGCACAATGAATAAAGTATTTCTAAACTTAGGTCGTCAACCACTCGCAAATTCTTTTTTAAAAGATATTGGTAAAAACACTTTGCGTAATGAATTTTTCTACAATTTAAAAATATGCTTCAACACGAAAAATTATTTAGTTTCAATAGATAAACCTGTTAATCCAAAAAAACAATATACTGATAAATATGCTCACAGAGCTTCCGAGTCAAAAACTATGAGATCAGCTTTTAAAAAGGTTGCAAAAAAACTTATCAAAAGATTCAGGCCAAAAAAAATTATGGAGATAGGAAGTAATGATGGTGTTTTTTTAAAAAATTTTAATAAAAAATCTGTTATAGCTGTGGAGCCGTGTAAAAATCTTGCGAGATTAACAAAAAAATTATTTAAAACATATGATGAATTTTGGAATTTAAAACTTGCTAAAAAACTAGTAAAACAAAAAAAAGGAGAAATTGATTTGATTTTCTCCGCAAATACAATCTCCCACATCCCAAATCTAAAAGAAACTTTCGAAGGGATCTTTAATATTTTATCTGATGATGGTGTTCTTGTAATAGAGGACCCTTCTTTGTTAAAAGTTCTTCAAAATAATAGCTATGACCAATTTTATGATGAGCATGTTTATGTTTTTTCTACTATATCTGTAAACAATATAGTTAAAGATTGTGGATTAAGACTTTTTGATGTTGAAAATTTACCTACTCATGGTGGATCTAATAGATATTATATTTGTAAAGAAAATGGAAAATATAAAGATACATCAAGATTAAAAAAAATTATAAAAAGCGAGATTTCTTACAAGCTTCATAAAATAAAAAGTTATTTAGAATTTTCAAAACGAGTTAATATATCAAAAAGAAAATTATTTAATTTAATAAAAAAATTAAAAAAAAAGAATAAGAAAATTATAAGCTATGGGGCGACATATAAATCTACAACAGTTTTCAATTATTGTAATTTTAATTCAAAGATGATTGACTATGTTACTGACACTACACATAATAAACAAGGGAAGTATACACCAGGGACACATATTAAAATAATTTCACCAGAATATGGAATGAATGATACTGTGGATTATGCTTTTTTGGGTGCTTGGAATTTTAAAAAAGAAATTTTTAAAAAAGAAAAAAATTTTTTAAAAAGAGGTGGAAAGTTTATTACACATGTTCCAAGAGTAAAGACTCTCACTAAATGATAAATAAAAATGTAATAAAATGGCTAAGTAATCAGAGAAGAAAACAACTTTTGAGTGTTAAAAAAAAAGATTTATCAAAATTAACTAAGTGGGTTTATGGAAAAAATGAAATTTATCACAAAAGTAAAAAATTTTTTAAAATAGTTGGTATAAGAATTAACTCAAATTTTTATAGTAAAAAAAGATGGGATCAACCAATAATAGTTCAAAATGAAATTGGTATTTTGGGAATTATCAAAAATATCAAAACTAAGAAATATTTACTCCAAGCAAAAGTAGAACCAGGAAATATTAACAAAATTCAAATCTCACCCACAGTTCAAGCAACAAGAAGTAATTATTCAAGAATTCATGGAGGAAAAACAATTCCATTTCTAAATCATTTTAAAAAGAAAAATAAACATTTCTCACTTCAAACTGAACAAGCTTTTAGGTATTATAATAAAAAAAATTCAAATATCGTTTCCTATGTTTCAAAAAAAATTGATTTAAAACCAAAATTTAGATGGTTTTCTAAAATTGAAATTTTGAATTTATTAAAAAAAAAAAATCTAATTAACATGGATACATTATCTGTTTTTTCATCCTTTATAAAAAAGAGAAAAACTGATTTTCCATTAAATAACAAAAAAGCAATAACTAAGTGGAAAAATTCCCTAAATAAAAAAT
Organism: uncultured Pelagibacteraceae bacterium; assembly: GCA_902562205.1. Lineage (GTDB taxonomy): Bacteria > Pseudomonadota > Alphaproteobacteria > Pelagibacterales > Pelagibacteraceae > Pelagibacter. The sequence continues at coordinate 82,025 of CACESO010000002.1, forward strand.
ATTTCCTTAAAAATAAAATTATAAATCTTAATTTGATTAAGGATTGGAATTTTACTAAAAAAAAATTTCTCATAAAACAAATAATTATTTTTCAGTAATTGGAATAAAAGTTAAGACTAACAAAAGAGAAATAACCAATTGGTGTCAGCCAATTATTGAAGGATCAAAAATGTCCTTTGTTGGGTATTTGATTAAAAAATTTAGAAATACAAATCATTATTTATGCAGATATATTCTAAAGCCAGGTTCAAAAGCAGGTACATACACTTGCTCAGTCAATACCTCCCAATTTATCGGTTATAAAAAAAGTAAAGATTTAACAAATTTTCAAAAAAAATTGATTTCTAAATTTTTTATAAATTCAAAAGATAAAATTTACGACAATATTTTATCCAACGAAGGAGGAAGATTTTATCATTCACAAATTAAATATATGGCATGTAAATTGAATAAAGATCAAGAAGTTGAGTTACCAGAATCATATATATGGTTATCTCAAAATCAAATAATTGATTTAATTCATAAGCAAAAAATTGACATAGAAGCAAGATTGCTTTTTGGTATTATAAACTTTAAGGAAACAATTTAATTGAAAATTTTAATTTTAGGTTACTCAAATATTATAAAAAAAAGAGTTTTAAGTGTTTTAAAAGAAAAAAAAATTAAAATATTTATAGCCTCAAAATCATATAAAAAAAAAATTCCTGGTATTAGAGGACAATTTCAATCTTATGAACAAGCATTAAAAGAATGTAAACCCAATATTGTTTATATTTCTCTGCCTAATTCAAAACATTACGAATGGGCCAAAAAATCTTTAAATTGTAAATACAATACTATAGTCGACAAACCTATCACCTCTAATATGAAACAGTTGGATGAATTAATAAAGCTATCAAAAAAAAATAAGAAGCTTTTAGTTGAGTCCACTTTTTTTAATTATCACATTCAAATAAAAAAAATAATCAGAATGTATAAAAATGATGCATATAAAAAAATTAATGCAAAATTTGTAATTCCGAAACCAGATAAAAAAAGTATCTTAATGTCTAAAAAACTTCAAGGTGGTGTCTTAATGGATATGGGACCTTATATTTCATCAATACCAAGATTATTTAATTTAAAAGAATTAATAAAAAAAAAAATATTAGTAAAAAAAAATAAAGATAAACTAATTATGTCGATCAAATTTTCAATGAATTTTAAAGAAGGGGATTATTATGGTTTCTTTAAATTCGGTGGGAAATATAAAAATCAAATCATAATAACCAATAAAAAAACAAAAAGTTATATAACAAGAGTCTTTTCACCCCCCTATGATGAAAACTTAATTTTAAAGTCAATTTCAAAAAAAAAAGAAAAAATCATTAAATTTAAAAAAGATAATTCCTTTAGAAATTTTTTTGCAGAGGTTTTAAAAATTACAATAGGAAAAAAATTTGATTTTTATTATAAAAGAATGAGACATGACTCAGTTTTTAGAACCAACTTAACAAAATAAATTATTTAAATAGCATATCTAAACTTTTTGCGTTTTTATCTTTTATACTTATATTTAGTATTTTAGCTGGCCATTTTATCTTTATTTTTGGATCGTTATATAGAAGTGATCTCTCATCTTTCGGTGATCTGTATTCAGTACAACTATAACAAATAATATTTTCCTTTTTAAGTGTTAGAAAGCCATGAGCAAATCCTGGTGGTATAAAAACCGATCTACAATTTTTTTCACTCAGTTTTATTGAAAAATATTTTCTGTAAGTTTTTGATTTTTTTCGCAAGTCTACCGCTACATCAAATATTTCTCCTTTTAAAACTGAAATTAATTTTCCTTGAGGTTTTTTAACTTGAAAATGCAAACCTCTTAAAACATTTTTTTTTGAAACAGATAATATTTGAAATTTAAATTTTTTTTTTATTAATTTTTCTAAAACTAATTCCCTTAAATATCCTCTTTTATCTTGGTGTTTAATACCATTTAAAATTAAAAGACCTTTGAATTTTGTTTTTTTTATTTTCATTTAAGAAATTAATTTTTTCAGGTAATTTGAATAATCACACTTTCCATAAAATTGAATTGCATTCAAAATTTCTTTTTTTCCAATCCATCTATTATTAAGAGCTATTTCCTCAAGGCAAGCAATTTTAAAACCTTGTCTATTTTCTATCGCAGAAACAAAAGCGCTGGTTTTATAAAAGTCCTCTATAGAACCAGTATCCAGCCATGCACCACCTCTTCCCAAAATATCGGATGTAAGTTTTTTTTTATTTAAATAAATTTTTAACAAATCAGTAATTTCTAATTCATTTCTCAAAGATGGTTTAAGTTTTTTTGTATATTCAATTACTTTTTTATCAAAAAAATACAAACCCGTTATTGCGAGATCAGAAATATATTTTTTGGGTTTTTCTTTTAAAGAAAGAATTTTACCAGTTTTAGATATTTTTGCTACACCAAACAATTCAGGTTTAATAACCTTATGAAGAATTACTTTTGCACCATTTTTAAGTTTTGTACAATTGATTAATTTTGAAGTTAAATTCTGACCATAAAAAAAATTATCTCCCAATATTAATGCGACGTTTTTATTGTTTATAAATTTTTCTCCTAGCAAAAACGCATCAGGTAAACCTTTAGGAGAGCTTTGCTCTTTATATGATATATTAATACCAAGTCGCTTCCCATCCGGTAAAATTTTTTTATATTGGTTTAATTGTCCTTTGTTAACTATTATCAAAATATCTCTTATTTTTGCCAACATTAAAATTGACAATGGATAAAAAATTAAGGGTTTATCGTATATAGGTAGCAATTGCTTATTTACTGCTTTTGTTAATGGACTCATTCGAGTTCCCATTCCCCCAGCTAAAATAATTGCCTTTTTAATCATTTTATTATTCCAAGTCTCTTTGTGATATCCTTTTTTTTTAATGTTGTATAGTATTTCATATTTTCAAAGTACCAATTAAATGTATTTTCTAAACCTTTTTTTAAATTGACTTTAGATTTCCATTTAAGTTTGCTTAATATTTTTTTACTGTCTAAAGCATAGCGTAAGTCATGCCCTGGTCTATCTCTGACAAATTTAATTTTTACATTTTTACCTATTTTAAATTTTTTTTTTGCAATATTGATTAATTGATTTGCAATGTCCAAGTTGCTGCTATTTATATTAGATCCAATATTGTAAAAATCTCCTTTTATTCCATTTTGTAAAACTTTAAATAAGGCTGCACAATGATCATCTACAAATATCCATTCTCTTGAATTTTCTCCGTTTCCGTAGAGTGGAATGGGTTTATTATTTATAATATTATAAATTAGTTTTGGAATTAGTTTTTCTGGGTGCTGATGAGGACCATAATTATTTGAGCAATTTGTTATAACAGCGTTAAGATTGTATGTTCTTATATAAGAATATACCAAGTGATCAGATGAAGCCTTTGAGGCTGCATAAGGAGAGCTAGGTTTGTAAGGATCAGTTTCTTTGCTCCGACCTTTTAATACATCTCCATAAACCTCATCAGTCGAAATATGGATTAGTTTAGCTTTCTTATTTTTTTTTGAGTATTCTTTAAATAACTCTAACAAATTAAACACACCAACTATATTGCTTTTTATAAATTCAGCAGGACCATCAATTGATCTATCAACATGCGTTTCTGCTGCTAGATTAAATATGGCAAAGGGTTTATGTAAGTTCAAAATTTTTTTAAACTTGGATCTATTATTTATGTCTAATTTAATAAATTTATAATTTTTTTTATTAGAAAAATCTCTTGTATTATAAAAGTTTGAGGCATAGCTAACTTTATCAATATTAACAACAAAATAATTTTTCTTTATTAGTAGTTTTATTAAATTACTACCAATAAATCCTAAACCACCAGTTACAATTATTTTTTTCATTACTTTTTTTTTTACAATAATAGTTATTTTAAGTATACTTCATTCTCACATGGAATTTACAAGTAATAATCTAACCTTCGTAATAGTTACATTTAATAGTAGAAAAGTAATCTATGATTGCTTAAATTCTCTACCAAAGGATTTTAATAAATTAATAGTTGAAAATTCATCTGACGAAGAATTAAAAAAAGAATTAGAGCAAAATTATGATAAAACTGAGGTGATTTTGTCAGAGAATGTAGGTATGGGGGCTGGAAATAATCTTGGCATTATTAAATCAAATACAAAATACGTTTATGTGTTAAATCCAGATGTTTTGTTGAAACATGACACTATACAAAATATAAATAATTCAATTTCTAAATTAGAAAACTTTGCGATATTATCACCTTTGTCAGATAATCCGCAATTTCCAAATTATAGATTAAATTTTGATAAAACACAGAAAAGTAATGACAAAATAATTTATGAGGTTGAAGAAATTGATGGCTATTCGATGATAATTAACAAAGATTATTTTAATAATAGCGTTTTCTTTGATGAAAAATTTTTTATGTACTTAGAAAATGTTGACTTATGTTTAAGAACAAAAAAAAAAGGTGGGAAACTATTTATTATTACTAATTCCAAGGTTCATCATCTCGGAGCTCGGGCTGTTGATGACAAACACAGTGAAGAGATAGAACTTTCAAGAAACTGGCATTGGATGTGGTCAAAACTTTATTTTAATAAAAAACATAAGGGAATTTTCGTTTCATCATTACTAGGATTAACTAGTTTAGTAGGAAATTTTCTAAAATATTCTATCTGCTTTATCACTTTTAACAAAAAAAAAAATATTTATAGGACTAGAATGTCAGGCATTATTAATGCTTTTTTAGGTAGGCAATCTTGGTATAGACCAAAAATAAATTAGTGACCCGGAAATTCAATTAAGTTTTCTACTTTAAAACCTTTTTTTATTAATCTATCAGATCCACCTAAATCAAATAAGTTTATCACAAAAATAAATGCTCCAACCTTTCCCTTTGAAATTTCAATTAATTTTGAAGCTGCTTCAGCTGTTCCACCAGTAGCAATTAAATCATCAATAATTAAAACTGTATCGTCTTTGTTTATAGAGTCTTTATGCACTTCAATAGTCGCAGTTCCATACTCTAACTCAAAATCAATAGAGTGAGTTTCTGCAGGCAATTTATTTTTTTTTCTTAACATTATAAACGGTTTTTTGAGAATATATGAAACAGCGGATGCAAATACAAAACCTCTTGATTCGATAGCTGCTATTTTATTAAATTTAAACTTTTTAGATCTTTCAACTATTTGATTAATTGTCTCTTCGAAAGCTTTTTCATTTTTTATCAAAGTGGTAATGTCTCTAAATAAAATACCCTTCTTTGGATAATTAGGTATAGATCTAATAAATTTTTTTAAGTCCATTTAAATTTGTGTTATATTATTTAATAAACTATCTTTTTAATATGGCAAACAATAAATTAGCAATAATTGGTGGGAGTGGACTTTATGATGTTGAAGAATTCAAAGATAGAGAGTTATTAGATATTAATACTCCTTGGGGAAAACCCTCAGACAAAATTTTAAAAACGAATTACAAAAGTAAAGAAGTCTATTTTTTGCCAAGACACGGAAGAGGGCACTTTATCAATCCATCTAATATAAATTTCAGAGCGAACATCGATGCACTTAAACAACTTGGAGTTACAGATGTTGTTTCAATTTCAGCAGTAGGGTCTCTTAAAGAAAATTTGCCCCCAGGAAAGTTTGTTATTATCGATCAATTTATTGATAGAACTTTTGCAAGAAATAAAACTTTTTTTGAAGATGAAATTGTAGCCCATGTATCAATGGCACATCCTACTTCAATTGGACTTATGAACGCTTGTGAAGATGCCATCAAAAAAGAAAAAATAGATTATCAAAGAGGTGGTACTTACGTTGTAATGGAAGGACCGCAGTTTTCTACATTGGCAGAATCAAATTTATATAGATCCTGGAAAGCTGATGTAATTGGAATGACTAATATGCCTGAGGCAAAATTAGCTAGGGAAGCCGAGATAAGATATGCATCTGTTTCAATGGTTACAGATTATGATTGTTGGCATCCAGATCATGAAAATGTTGATGTCCAACAAGTTATTAAAGTTCTCTTAGGAAACGCTGCAAAAGCAAAAAATATGATTAAAAATCTTATTGAAAATTTTGAAAAATATATAGACCTAAAAGATCCAACTAATAATTGTTTGGATTTAGCAATTATAACAGCACCTGAAAAAAGAACAAAAAAAACAAAAGATAAACTTAAAACTGTTGCTGGCAGGGTTTTAAATAAATAAAAAAAAACCCTCCACCAGAGGAAGAGGGTTTTTTTAATTTTTCTACGATTAGTACTTAAAACGATTTAGCAACAGATAAAGCTAAAATATCTGTATCTATATCTGCTGTAACTTTCGTGCTGTTTGTTGTTGTAGCCGAAATATCATCATAGTCTGTTTCACTGTACTCTAATTTTATAAAACCAAAACCTGTTTCTTTTTTAAGACCTAGGCCTAATTTTACTCCATCTAAAGTTTGAGAAACATCTTTATCTGTTGATGAAATTGATACTACTCTTGTTTCAACATCAGCTTTTATTAATCCAACTGTTCCAAAAACTTTAAGGCCACCTGTGATTTCTTTTTGAGGCTGTACGTAAAATGTTAAATGTCTGCTAACATCTGCGTTACCTTTGTTAGTTCCTGTCGTTGTTGAGCTTCCCTTTTGTTTTATTGAGCTTTGTGAAGTCGATCTGCTTTCAAATTCTGCTGTGCCAGGTATTAAATCAACACCGACACTGATGTTGTCATTAATAGCTTTTTCGAAGAAAATAGAAGCAAATGTAACATCATTGCTTAGGTTTTTAGTAGTATCAGTAGAACCGTTGTTGTCGATATCATCTTTTACAGTTGATTTAACATCAGCGGAACTTACAGTAAATCCTACCGAACCAGTAGCATATGAGTTAGTAACAAAGCCAAGTAATAAAAGGATGCTAAAAACTAGTTTTTTCATGTTGTACTCTCTTTTATTATTAATTAATTAATATTAAGCTGACTCTTTAACAAAATAATTCTTAAAAGTATAGAAAAGTGAGCCTGAAATTTATGGCTCTAAAGTTGAATTTATAAAAAACCCTATAAAAACAAGCATTATTTGTTGCATAAATATCACATTATATAAATTTTTTTCAGACTATTCATATTACCTATTAATAGCATGCAAAGCTATAAATTTTGCTGAATCAGAGTAAATTATCAATAAATGAGAAATAATCTATTTTTGATTTTTTTTTTTATTTTTTCTTGCGCTAAACCTTTTGTGGTAGAGACAACTCAGCCAGGTGATGAGCTTCTAAATTGCAAGGAATTAAAACTAGAGATTGAGGAAACAAATAAAATTAAACAAGAGGCTGAATTTTCAAAAACATCAGGTGGTAATTTTGCAAGAGCTATCTTATTCTGGCCAGCATGGGCTCAATCATTAAATAATGCAGATGACGCAATACTTGCAGCTAATAATAGATCATTTCATTTGATTAAAGTGATGAGAAAAAAAAAATGTCCTGGTGCAGAAAATTTAGAAGCAAATATAATAGACAAACCTAAAAATGTAGTTGAGACGAATTTAGCTGAACAACTTAAATCTTTAAAAGATTTATATGAGGATGGACATCTTTCTGAAGAAGAATACACTAAAGCAAAAAAGAAGTTAATAGACTAATGAAAATTGAGGGTAAAGAACACCGCACAATCTGGTTTGAAAATAACGTTGTAAAAATAATTGATCAAACAAAACTCCCCCATAAATTTACCATTAAAGACTTAAAAAAAGTCAAAGATGCAATTAATGCTATCAAGGCTATGGAAGTAAGAGGTGCCCCATTAATAGGTGCAACTGCCGCATATGGTTTAGTTTTAGCAATATTGGAAACTAATGATCAATCTTTTTTGAAAAAATCAGCAACAGAACTAATTAATTCAAGACCAACAGCTATTAATTTAAAATGGGCAGTAGATAGAATGATGAACAAAATTTCAGGTCTGAATAGTGATAAAATTTTAGATATCGCAATAAATGAAGCAAAAGAAATTTGTGAAGAAGATATTAAATTTTGTAAAAATATTGGTTTGAATGGTCTCAAGATAATTGAGGAAATTTATAATAAAAAAAAGGATACTGTAAATATTCTTACTCATTGCAATGCAGGATGGTTGGCGACAATAAACTGGGGTACTGCTACTTCTCCAATATATCATGCGCATAAGAAAGGTATTCCAGTTCATGTTTGGGCAGATGAAACCAGGCCCAGGAACCAAGGTGCAAATTTAACTTCATATGAATTAAATGAAGAAGGTATTAAAAATACAATTATTGCCGATAATACAGGTGGAATTTTAATGCAAAGGGGGCAAGTTGATATGTGTATTGTGGGAACTGATCGAACATTATCAAATGGCGATGTATGTAATAAAGTCGGAACCTATTTAAAAGCACTTGCTGCAAAAGACAATAATGTGCCTTTTTATGTAGCATTACCAAGCTCAACTATTGATTGGAAAATTAAAAATTCTAAAGATATTCCAATTGAAGAAAGAAGTTCAGAGGAGTTATCAAAAATTGAAGGGGTTGATGAAAATGGAAAAGTAAAAAAAGTACAGATATACCCAAATAAAAGTAAGGCTATGAATTTAGCATTTGATGTTACACCAGCAAAATATATAACTGGCTTAATAACAGAAAAAGGTATTTGCGAAGCATCAGAAAAAGGATTAAAAAATTTATTTAAATGAACCCGCTTATTTTATCACTTGTTTGTCTTTTATTAGTTGGAGTTTCAGCTAATTGGCTCAGTATTGTTAAAAATAATAAGACATTAATTTATCTTTCATTAGCACCATGTGTTTATATAGCAATTTATGGAATTTATTTAGTTATTGGTCCTGTTGATTTGTATGAAGACGGTTCAAAAAACTTTTTTATGCAGAACCCTTATGAAAGTGAACTTCCACCACAGTTTTTATTATTAAAGCTTTACCAGTATATTTTAATAGGCGTAGGTCTAATTTTTGGGTATTTATTTTTAAAATATTTAAAAAATTATGGACGTTAAGAGTAGAGAAGAAATAATAGAATTTGCACAAAAACTAAATAGTACAAATTTATCTCCGTTAAGATCAGGAAATATTTCACTTAAAGCTCAGAACAATAATGAAGAGGGGTTTTTAATTACTCCATCAGGCAAAAAATATGACAGTTTAAAAGCTGATGATATCGTTTTTGTATCTTTAGAGGGGAGATATGATGAAAAAGGTTTGCAACCTTCTTCGGAATGGAGATTTCATAAAGATATTTATTTAAAGAAGGCTGATGCAAAAGCCATCGTTCATGCTCATTCACCACACGCAACAGCTGTATCTGCACATAACAAAGACATTCCAGCTTTTCATTACATGATAGCGTTGGCTGGAGGAGACAATATAAAGTGTGCAAAGTATGCAACTTTTGGAACACAAGAACTATCTGACAATATTATTGAAGCATTAGAAAATAGAAAAGCATGCTTAATGTCTAATCACGGTCAAGTTGCTTATGGGGATAACTTGAACTCAGCTTTCGAACTTGCAGAAGAAGTTGAAAACATTTGCCATCAATACATAAATGCAATAAAGTTAGGAGAACCTAAAATTCTTTCATCAAGTGAGATGGATGTAATATTAGAAAAAGTTAAAAACTATAAAAAAGGATAACTTTTAATGACGAAGGTTGGGGAGCATGTCACTTTAGATATTATAGGTACTGAAAAAGAGTACGAACCTAAGTTTTTTGAAAAACTAGTCTACAAGATATCAAAGAAGGCAAAAGTAACTGTTTTAGAGATTTCAAAATATAAGTTCGAACCACAAGGCTTTACTCTTGTTGCATTATTAGCCGAAAGCCATATCAGTTTTCATACTTTTCCAGAAAGAGGAATTATAAGTTTTGATTTTTTTACGTGTGGAAAAGTAAATCCTAATGTCGCTTACGATATTTTAAAAAAAGAAATCAAACATAAAAGAATTGTTAAAAAAGAGTTTAATAGAGACACTATAAGTTATTATGATGATATTTATAGCTCACCAGGGTTAAAAAAATATTATATGGTCAAAGATGTTTTGGAAAACTTTACCTCAAAAGTGGGTCAAAATATTGAAATTTTAGATTTAGAACAATTTGGCAAATCTCTTTTTATAGATGGTGAACTTCAAGTGGCAGAAAATGATGAGCATTTATATAGCTCAACATTTGTAAATTCTGGTTTAAAACTTAATCCATCAAATGATAAAACCGCAATCATTGGTGGAGGGGATGGAGGAGTAGCAAGAGAATGTATCTCTAAAGGTTTTAAATTAATTGATTGGTATGAATTAGACCCTGAAGTTGTAACAATGTGTGAAAAATATTTATCTAAAGTAGGTAAGAAAGCAACGACAAAAAATCATGTGCAATGTGTATGGGGAGATGCATTTGAAAGTATTAAATCAGTTGAAGATAACAAATATGATAAAATTTATGTAGACCTAAACGATGATCAATATTGTATTGATTTAGCCGCAAAAAATATCAAATCTTTAAAAAGAATTCTAAAACCAAATGGAACTATAACCGCCCAAGTTGGAAGCCAGGATAAAAAACCTAAGCAAGTTGATAAATGGTTAAATCTTTTTGAAAAAAGTTTTGGTAATACGTCACTAGACAGAGTTTATATACCAAGCTTTGATTGTTCTTGGAACTTTGCTTCTTCTTTAAATAAATAATTAATATTTCGTATATTCCTTAATCTCTTTGATTTTAGACCCTGTGTGATTGTTTATTTCCAGTTTAATGCTTGCCCGTTTGTCGTTTAAGAAGTGGATCTCTCTTGATAACAAAATGAAATGATCATCAAACTTTGAGTCTTTTTCACATTGTCTTTTATTATCCTCAATATCCCACAAATTAGCATTTATTTCTTTTAATTCAGAGAAAAGACTCTTAATCTTTTCATCAACTTTCACATTTTTATCATATTGTTCCTTTAAAGAATCATATTCTAAATTTATGAATTTTAATTTTTCTGTGTCTTTGATTTTGTCTTTTTTGATTTCAAGGATAGTTAATTTATCTAATAACTCACCAACAGATACTTCAACTAATATTTTATTCATAAAATTTTATAGTGTGATAAATTGTTAAAAATATGTCTAATATATTAATCATAAAGCATGGATCACTAGGAGATATAGCTCAAGCGAGTGGGGCAATTCAAGATATTTATGACAACCATAAAGATGATTTTATTTATTTATTAACATCTCACGTATATTCAGATCTTTTTAAAAAAAATCCCAATATAAAAGAAGTAATTGTCGATAAAAGATTGTCTAGGTTTAATTTGATCTATCTTTTTTCTTTAATGAAAAAACTTAAACAACATAAGTTTACAAAGGTCTACGATCTACAGAATTCCTCAAGGACTTCATTTTATAAAAGAATTTTATTTCCTAATTTAGGATCTTATAAATGGTCTTCTTCTGAAACTACTCTTCCAGCAAATGAAACTAAAAAAGAATTTGATAAAAAACCAGTGTTAGAAAGGTTTGATCATCAATTAAAGATATCTGGTTTAAAAACATCCCATACTTTAAAGCCAGATTTTTCTTGGGGTTGTTCTAATATCGATAAACTTATTTCTAAATATAACTTATCTGATTATATATTGTTATTTCCTTTCTGCTCTGAACACTTAGATCAAAAGAGATGGCCGTATTACGATAAACTAATTAAAATCATAAAACAAAATCATCCTAATATTAAAATTGTTATAGCGCCTGGACCTAGTGAAATAGAAAAAGCAAAAAAGCTAGATGCTATTTCTATTTTAAATGAGGATAAAGCTATTTCTATCTCAGAGCTTGCAGGCCTAATAAAGAAGAGCAAGTTTGTTGTTGCTAATGATACTGGTCCCGCACATATAGCGGCACACTTAAATGTAAATGGTTTATCGTTGTTTGGAAGCCACACAACAGCTCACAAAGTTAGTATTGAGAGGGAAAACTTTAAAGCAATTCAAGTAAGTGATTTAAAAAATTTAAGTGCAGAGAAAGTTTTCGAAAGATTAGTTCTTTAGTATAAGTAAATAACTTTTTATGATTTCTTGCCAAAGAAATTTTTTTGCATTTTCTTCTGCATTTTTTCCTAAAACTTTAAATTTATTATTCTGCAATATATCGACTAAACTTTGATAGATTTCATCTAAATTGTTTCCATCACAAAGTAGGCCAGTTTCATTATTGACAATTGCGTCAGACGCACCACCAATTTTTCCACCTATAGATGGAACTCCATATTGAGCAGCCTCAACGTAGACAATTCCAAATCCTTCTACAGATTTTTTATAAGATATTGATGGCATTACAAAAACATTTGAATTTTTTAAATAAGAGTTTTTTTCATCTTTAGATAAATTTTTCAGAAATAAAACATTTCTTTCAAGTTTTAATTCTTTGATAAGTTTTTCTTGAGACACCAAAGTGTCACCTTGTCCTATACAAATGTAAATGATGTTTGGATATATTTCCTTTAAATTTCTTAAAGACATTATTATTTTCTCGTGATTTTTTCTCTTATCAAATCTAGCAACAGTAATTAGTCTTGGTTCCTTTCCCTTAAGTTTTTTTAATATTTTTTCCTCTATTTTTGGATTTACATCTTCTTTTGGAAAAACCCCCGGGTTAATAACCTTTATTTTTTCTTCATTTACACCAATTTCAATACCAAGACTTTTAGTGAAATTTGAATTTGCAATGACATGATCGCAATTATTTAATACTCTAACAACTCTTTTATTTAAAAAAGAATTTTTTTTATGATTAATCTCTTTGGAGTGAATAAGACATATTTTTCTAATTTTAGTATTAATATTTTCTAAACTTTTCCAGTGGTCGGAGATGATATTTTTAACTTTAGTATTCCTCTGTAAGTAATTATTAATTAATGAAGCTTTTCTAAATTTTCTAAAGATTTTTGGCCCTCCAACTCTTTCAATTGAAAATGATAAGTCTTCATCAAATTTTTCCTGTTGATAGTGCTCATCAGCAAATACTTTAACCATCATGTGTTCCGATAATGATTTTGTAAGCCCAAACATAAGATTTTGCATACCCCCAACATCAGGTGGAAAATTTCTTGTGATAATTAAATTCATTATTTAAACCATTTAATACTGCATCCCATACTAGGATATTGTTCTTTTGGACCTTTTTGAGTTTCGGCAATTAACTTCATTGATTTAAGCAACTCACTTTCACCCGAACCGACAGGTTTTAAATCATTTAATTCTCTTATTCGTCCTCTATAATTGAGCTCAAGGTTTTTGTTGTAGCCAAAGAAGTCTGGAGTACAAACTGCGTCGTATTTTTTTGCGATTTCTTGTGTTTCATCAATTAAATAAGGAAATGAAAAGTTATATCTATCAGAAAACTTTTTCATATTTTCAAAAGAGTCTTCTGGATAATTTTTTGTATCATTCGACATAATTGCGACTGAGTTTATGCCTTCGTCTTTAAGTTTAGCACAATCATCTGCTAGCTCTCTTATTATTGCTTTTACATAAGGACAATGATTGCAAATAAACATTATTAAGGTGCCATTATCGCCTTTGATATCATTCAATGTTAATAATTCACCATTAATTGATTTAAGCTTGAAATCTATAGCATTAAGACCGAAATCACATATTGGAGTTTTTAAAAGTGCCATGTTAGAATATATAAATTATGTTTTACGATTTGGAAAATAAAAAACCAAAAAACTCTGGCGAAAATTGGGTAGCTCCCAATGCTGTTATTATTGGTGATGTAACATTAGATAAAAATACAAGTGTTTGGTTTAATGCAACCTTAAGAGGTGACATTGAAAATATTCATATAGGTGAGGGTTCAAACGTTCAGGATGGCTGTGTGTTACACACTGATCCAGGTTGTCCTTTAAAGGTCGGAAAAAATGTAACCATTGGACATTTAGTAATGCTTCATGGATGTACAATAGGGGACAATAGTTTAATTGGAATTGGTGCAGTGATCCTCAATAAAGCAAAGATAGGAAAAAACTGTATAATAGGCGCCAAGGCTTTGATCACTGAAAATAAAGAGATTCCGGATAACTCTTTAGTTGTTGGATCTCCAGGAAAAATTATAAGACAAGTGACAGAAGAAGAAAAAAAGGCAGTTTTTGAAAACACTAAACACTATCAAGATAATTGGAAAAAATATTCTAAATCTATTTTTTAATAAAAAATTAAAGTAACTATTAAATTTATTTTATACTTCTAAAATAAATTTAAGTTATGGCATCATATTTATTTATATTTATATCCTTACTAATGGCTAGCTATTTTTTAAATTTCCTTTGGTTGAATTAATTGAAAACTAAGGAAAATACTAAACATTATCAAGATAATTGGAAAAGGTATTCTAAATCTATTTTTTAACAATAAAATTAAAACCACTACATTGTTTAAAATGAATTTTATTGCTTGAAAGTTTATCTAATAGAATATTTATCTTTGTTTTTTCAATATATTTTTTCCATTTCTCACCAAATAAAATACTTAAAGGTGCGGAAATTCTTCCCCGTACAGGAAATAATTCAACATAACTAAAGTCTTTAAACAAATATGCTAACGCATCTTTTGAAAATCTAAAGTAATCCTGATATTTTAAATCATGAGGAGCATGGTACTGAAATAAATATGGCACGTAACCATATAATATACCACCATTTTTGAGCATCTTATTTAAGTTAGCTATGGCAGAAGTTGGATCGTAGACATGCTCTAAAACAGCGATACAGATAATTTTATCGTACTTACTTTCCAAACCACTGATATCAGAACAAATGTCACATATTATATCAGGATAATCACCAAAATCATTAACATCTAAAGTTTCTAAATTTTTGGACTTTATTTTTTTATATTTATCCCTCATAGCCATCCCTAAGTCTAAAATACGATCAGATTGGCTTATCTCTTCCAATATTCTATCTCTAAAATCTTTTTGATTGTTTAAATAAAAATCATTAATTTTTGTTTTATTAATTATATCTATTAATTTTTTGTTGGTTTGGTTTGGATTTCCAAGAATTTTTTTCATCAATAATCATATTAATTTTATATTAAGAAATAAAGATCTATTTAGGGAACTAACCATGTATCATTATTTTTCTCTAAATCAAATTTTGCTCTACGATGTCCCTTTGCAGCAAGATACAACCATTCTATACTCTTGATTTTACACTGTATAACTGTGAAATTTTTATAACCTTTTTCACTTTGTTCTTTTGTATATTCAAAATTATCTAACTCTGGTTTTAAACCTGATGTAGGAACATCAGATTTTGTTCCCGGACCATTATCTACCAAATAACACTTACGGCTTATATGTTGAGTTTTTTCCCAAGAATTCTTCGTAATATCATTTTTGTGATTAATAATACAGTTTACCTTAAGTCTAACTTGAATTTTTTCATCCTTATCATAAAACAAAAGAGCAGCATTAGGATTATTTTTAAGTAATTCAATTTTATCTGATCTAATATCACTATGGAATTGAACCAAATTGTTTTGTTGATCTGACTTTCTTAAAACAACAATTCTTCCATCTATATCGTTATTATGACCACATATAAAAGTTGGAATTCTAAATTGGGAATTTCTATTAGTAACTGCATCATCAAGCATTGACCAGATTTTCTTCTTAATCTCTGTGAAGTCTTCATAGTACGTTGGCTGCATACTTTTACTTTCTAAATCTTTTAATTAAGCTTGAGGTATCCCATCTTTTACCACCCATGTCTTGAACTTCAGCATAATACTTATCAATTATTTCTGTGATAGGTAACAGAGATCCATTATTCTTTGCCTCTTCCATTGCAATTTTAAGATCTTTTCTCATCCAATCCACTGCAAATCCAAAATCAAATTTATCTTCTAACATTGTTTTATATCGGTTCTCCATTTGCCAAGATTGAGCAGCGCCTTTTGAAATAACTTCAATAACATCTTCCATATTTAATCCAGCTTTTTGACCAAAGTTTATTGCTTCAGATAATCCTTGCACTAATCCTGCAATACAAATTTGATTAACCATCTTTGCTAATTGACCTGAACCAGATTTACCTAATAACTTTACTTTTTTGCTATAACAATCAATTTTATCTAATGCTTTATCAAAATCTTCTTGATCTCCACCTACCATTACAGTTAACGCACCATTCTCAGCACCTGCTTGACCACCAGATACGGGTGCATCTAAAAAACCAAAACCATTTTTTTTTGCATGTGAATAAATTTCTCTTGCTATTGTTGCAGAGGCAGTAGTGTTATCAATGTATACAGCTCCTTTTTTTATTGATTTGAATATTCCATTGTCCCCAAATGTAACTTCTTTTAAATCATCATCGTTTCCTACACATGTGAAAATATAATCGGCATCTTTAGCAGCATCTTTTGGAGTGTCAGCTTTTTTTCCTTTAAATTCTTTTAGCCATTTATCAGCTTTAGCTCCTGTTCTATTATAAACAGTTACATTGTGTCCGCCTTTTGATATATAACCAGCCATGGGATATCCCATTACACCAAGACCAATGAAAGCAACGTTACAAGACATAATTTAATGTTAAAAAATTTAAATATTAAAGTAATTATTTTTGGATTTATATTTACATTTTTTTCAAGCTTTGGACAGAGTTTTTTTCTAGGATTGTTCAATGAAAGTATTAGAAATGAATTAGATATTACTCATGGACAATTTGGCTCAATTTATGCATCAGCCACCTTACTGAGCAGTATAATTCTTATTTGGGTCGGAAAAAAAATTGATGACTTTGATGTCTTAAAATTTTCTTTTTTTGTTATTTCATTGCTTGCAATCTCAACATTTATTTTTTCAAAAATAAACTCAATTGCATTTCTTTTTATTGCAATATTGCTAATGAGATTTTCAGGTCAAGGAATGATGTCTCACACTGCATCTACTACAATATCCAGATACTTTACTAACACCCGGGGCAAGGCTCTTAGCACTGGGTGGTTTGGCTTATCTACTGCAGAATTTTTAATGCCAGTTACAATCATTTATGCTCTTACAATAATGGATTGGAGAAATATATGGATTATTATTTCAGTCGCTATAATTTTGTTTCTCCCTTTAGTATCTTACTTTTTAGTCAAAGAAGTTAAACTTTCATCGAGAGAGGATAACACTGAAATTTCCAAAGAAAATATAAAACAATGGAAAAGATCTGAGGTTATAAAGGATTATAGATTTATTATTATAGCATTAAATATGCTAGCAATGCCCTGGATAGCTACAGGCATATTTGTTTATCAATCATTTATTTTGTCTGCGAAAAACTGGGGGGAATATACTATTGCTCAATCATTTATGGTTTATTCAATAGCATCAGTGTTAACTTTGTTCGTAGCAGGCTATTTAATTGATAAATTTACAAGTAGAAAACTACTTATATATATGAATATTCCTTTTTTAATTTCTTTATTAATTTTAATTTACTTTCAATCACCAGTTTCCTCATTCTTCTTTCTAGGACTTATCGGTGTATCAAATGGATTTGCTAACGTTTTAGGTTCATCAACATGGGCTGAATTATATGGTGTTAAGTTTATAGGATCTATTAAAGCATTAACCACTGCATTAATGGTATTTTCAACTGCGTTTGGAACTGCTCTTTTTGGTTTAATGATAGACTTTGACTTTTCTATAGAACAGATATCTATGATTTCCGGAGGCTATATTTTAATTTCCTTAATTTTGCTGTTATTAATTAAAAACAAACTAAATCCTACGATTTTATAAAAACACCTTGATTTTATAGACCTCAGAGTATAAATACTCCGCATGGCTAGAGTAACTGTAGAAGATTGTATCGATAAAGTAGACAGCCCTTACGAATTAGTTTTAGTTGCAAAGGAAAGAGCTACTCAATTAAATTCTGGAATTGAACCGAGTGTAGAAAAAGATAACGACAAAAATACCGTTATTGCACTAAGAGAAATTGCAAATGAAAATGTCAAAACAAGTGAATTAACAGATAGCGCTGTTTATAAACTAAGAAAACATATCGAGCAAGTTGATGATTTAAATGAGGAAGATGAAGATATAGGAGATGATTTTGAGAACTTGTACAAAGGTGAAATCTCAAAAAGTGGAACACCTATTTTACCTTCTAAAAGAGCAAGAAAAGTTCCAGAAAAAATTCAAGTTTCAAAAGAAGACCTAGCTGAGTTACAAAATGCAGACGCGCCCCAATCAAATGATGCTACAGCTGAAGGGGGTGGAGTTGAGGAAAGCAACGAAGTTTCTCTCGATGAAATAGCTGAAAACGATCAGCAAGAAGCTGATAACTCAGAAAATTCAGAACAATAATATTTCAATAATAATCAAAATAAGTTATTTAATTAAACATAGTTTTAATGAATAAGTCTTTAAGAATTGCATGTGATGGAGAAGCTGCTAGCGGCAAAAGCACAGGTGCAAAATTAGTTTCAAAAAAATATAAACTTTTTCTTATTAATTCTGGATTATTGTACAGATATGCAAGTAAAATTATTATTAAGCATAAGCCAAAAAAAATAGTTCCTTTTTTAAAGAGGAAATTTAAGAATATCTCTTACAATAAAATAAAAAGACAATCTCTTCACTCACAGGAAATTAGCAATCATGTTGGCTATTTAGCTAAAAATAAAGGCGTTAGAGAGATAATGAAAAAATTTCAAAAAAAGATTATTCAAAAGAATAAAAGAATATGTGTTGAGGGCAGAGACATAGCTAGCACTATCCTAAAAAAAAACCCCCGTTATGACTTAGCTTTTTACTTTACTTGTAACTTAAACGAAGCCTCTATCAGAAGATGGAAAGATTTAAAGAAGAAAGTTCCTCTCAAAGATGTTAAAAAAAGCTTAAGTATTAGAACTAGACTTGATAAAAAAAGAAAACATTCACCACTAAAAAAAATGAGAGATGCTGTTTTAATTAGAACAGATAAACTAAATAAAAAAAAAGTATTACTTAAAATGTCTCAGGAGATAGAAAAAATTAATTACAAAACTCTTTAATAATTTTTTCTCTATGTTCATCTAAATCTGGTATATCTCCTCTTTTTTCCTCATCTTTGTAATTTGACATCTTAATTGGGTTACCAGCAGTTTTAAACTCACCAATTTTTTTATGATATGAATTTACAATCATATTTCTTGCTTTGATTTGAGGATTTTCAACAGCCTGTTTAATATTAAAGATTGGACCACAAGGAATTTTTTCTTTTTCCATCAATGAGACCCAGTCACTTGTATTTTTGCTTGAAAGCTCTTTTTCTAAAATTTTTTTTAGTTCATCCATATTTTGAGCTCTAGATGAATTTGTTTTAAATTTTTCATCTTTTAAAATATTATTGATATTTAAAACTTGGCAAAGTTTTTCAAAAAGCTTATCGTTACCCGCTGCTATTATAATGTGACTATCTTTTGTTTTAAAGGCTTCAAAAGGTGCTATTGATGGATGACGTGATCCCATTGGTTTAGGTATTTCATTCTTTGCCAAGTATCTTGCAATTGCATTTTCTAAAATTGCAATTTGGCAATCAAGCATTGAAACATCTATGTAAGTTCCTTTACCTGTTTTCTTCCTGTCATATAGTGCTGCATTAACACCTATTGCCGTAAACAAACCAGCAGTAATATCACCAATTGATGTTCCAACTCTTGTAGGTTCAGAATTTGGTTGACCAGTTACACTCATAAGTCCACCCATTCCTTGAACAACCATATCATATGCAGGTAATTCTCTTAATGGACCTGTTTGACCAAAACCTGATGCAGAAGCATAAATTAATTTTGGATATTTTTTATATAAATCTTTCCAACCAAATCCCCATTTCTCTAATGTTCCAGGTTTAAAATTTTCAACTAACACATCTGCTTTTTTAAGTATTTGTTCAAAAATTTTTTTGTCTTCTGAATTTTTTAAATTTAGAGCTATACTTTCTTTTCCTCTATTAAGAGACATAAAGTATGCAGACTGATCATCAATAAAAGGTCCAAATTTTCTAGAGTCATCTCCAATTTCAGGTGCTTCAACTTTAATCACTCTCGCCCCCAAATCTGACAAAATCATAGTGCAATAAGGACCAACCAGCACTCGAGTTAGGTCTAAAACTAATATATCTTTTAAGGGTCCATTCATAATTAGCGTCAATTGTATTTTAAAGTATATTGACTCTTATCAAGAAGTTACATTTAATACATCAATAAAATAATAATAGAGAGGAATAATAATGTTAAAAAAAATATCTTTATATTTTCTTTCATTAGTTTTCGTAACTACAACTATTGGATCAGCTTTTGCAGTAACTTTAAAAGCTAGTCACCAATGGCCAGGTACGCCAAGAGCCGATGGGTCTTTCGACGTAAGACACGAAATGGTTCAAATTATTGCTGATGAAATGAAGAAAGCTAATGTAGGAGTAGATATTAGAATTTACCCTGCAAAATCACTTTACAAACCAAAAGAACAATGGAAGCCGATGACAACTGGTCAGTTGGATATTTCAGCTTTCCCATTAGCATATGCTGCTAAGTTCCATCCAGAGTTTGACATTACTTTAATGCCTGGAATGGTTAAAAACCACAAACACGCATTAAGAGTTAATGCTTCTCCAATGATGACAGAAATTAAAAAGATCATCAATGATGCTGGAGTAGTTGTTTTGTCTGATGCTTGGCTTGCAGGTGGATTTGTTTCAAAGAAAAATTGTATTTCAAGTCCAGAGTCTGTAAAAGGTCAAACGTTTAGAGCTGCAGGTAAAGCATTTAACCAAATGTTAGAAGCAGCAGGAGCAGGTATTCAATCAATGCCATCTTCTGAAATCTATAATGGTTTGCAAACAGGTGTTTTAGATGGTGCTAATACTAGTTCAGGAAGTTTTGTTTCATACAGAATTTATGAGCAAGTAAAATGTGCAACACCTCCAGGAAAATTTGGTCTATGGTTTATGTATGAGCCAATTTTAATGTCAAAAAAATCTTTTGATGCCCTAGATAGCAAACAACAAAAAGCTTTGATGAAAGCTGGAAAAAAAGCAGAGAAGTATATGACTAAAGAAGCTGCTGGTTTAGATACGACAATGGAAAAAGCTTATAAAAAAGCTGGAGTAGAGTTGTCTTATATGACTAAAGCAGACTTTGAAGCTTGGTTAGCTATTGCTAAAAAATCATCATACAAAAACTTTGCAGAAAAAGTGCCAAACGGTCAAAAATTGATTGATATGGCTCTTGCTGTAAAATAATTAAATTAAAATTATACCCCTGCTTTTTCGGCAGGGGTATTTTTCATGACTGATAAATTTATTAAATTGACAAACTGGCTAGCGAAAGCTTGTGGAATTTTTGCAGCTGGCTGTCTATTTCTTTCCATCGTTATTATTACAGAATTAGTTTTCGAGAGATACTTATTTAAGAACGCTATTACATGGCAAACAGAGCTTGTTACAATGTTATTAGTTGCTTCTACATTTATAGGCGCTGCATATGTTTTAAGTGAAAAAGGCCACGTAAATATGGAGTATCTATATACTTTTTTAAGTGAAAAGAATGTCACTAAACTTAAAATTTTTACTGACAGTCTTTGTTTAATTTTTTTTCTTATTTTATTTTACGTAAGTTATGAAATTACTTACGAAGCATTTATAAAGAATTACAATACGGGAACAGTATGGGGTCCTCCACTATGGATACCTTATTCATCAATGCTAATCGGCGCAATTCTTATGACAATGTCATACATATCTGAATTAATTTTACATGTGAGAAAATTAAAGGAGTTTGAATAATGGATCCTTTATTATTAGGTTTAGTAGTCGGGATAGCAACTGTTGTAATGTTGTTCTCAGGAATACCAATAGCTTTTGGTTTATGTTTTATTTCAGTAATTTTTTTAGTTATTGCTGAAGGTTTTTCAATTTTAAATGTTTTTGCTGAAACATTTTATGCAGGTTTAAATTCATTTGTCTTATTGTCTATACCAATGTTTATTTTGATGGGTATGGCTGTTGCAAATTCACCAGCTGGAAAAGATTTGTATACAGGTTTAGACAGGTGGCTATGGAGATTGCCTGGTGGTCTTGTTGTCTCAAATATTGGAGCTTGCTCTATTTTTGCAGCCTTAAGTGGATCAAGTCCTGCAACATGTGCAGCAATAGGAACAATGGGAATTCCAGAAATGAGAAAAAGAGGATACTCAGCGAGGTTAGCAACTGGATGTATAGCAGCAGGGGGAACTCTAGGTGTTTTAATACCGCCTAGCATTGTTTTAATTGTTTATGGATTAGCAACTGGTACTTCGATTGGAAGATTATTTTTATGTGGTGTCATACCTGGTTTACTTTTAGCTGGATTATTTATGTTATGGGCTTACATCTATTCTTACTTTATTGACAAACAATCTGCAGAAATTTTAAGAAATAGAACACCCCCAACACTCAAAGAAAAATTAGAAGTCATCCCAAGAGTACTTCCATTTTTATTAATAGTAGTTGGAGTTTTATATGTTTTATACGGTGGGGTAGCAACTCCTTCAGAAGCATCCGGGGTAGGTGCATTTCTTGTATTTGTCATGATTGCAATTGTTTACAAAATTTACCAACCAAAAAAAATATGGGACATCGTAAAAGTTTCTATGAAAGAAAGCGTAATGATAATGTTTATCATTGCAGGTTCTTATATATTCGCTTTTAGCTTATCTACGCTTTATGTAACACAATCAATTGCTCAAACCATTGTAGAGATGGGATTGAATAAATGGGTCTTATTTTTCTACATTAATATATTTTTGTTGATTGCTGGTTTCTTTTTACCACCTGTTGCAGTTATAGTTATGACATCTGCAATATTATTGCCAATTATTACGCAGTTCGGCTTTGATCCTTATTGGTTTGCAATAGTCTTTACTATCAATATGGAGATAGGATTGATCACACCACCTGTTGGATTAAACTTATATATTATAAAAGGAATTACACCCGACGTAAGTCTTTCTGAAATATTAAAAGGATCTATTCCTTTTATGGCAATGATGGTCATTTGTATTATAATATTGTGTATTTTCCCAGAAATAGTAACTTGGTTACCTGACAAATTAATGGGTAAACCAATTGGATTTTAAAAACAAAAAAATCAATAGAAAAATATCGGTTGCACCAATGATGGATTGCACTGATAGGCATGATAGATATTTCTTAAGACTTATAAGCAAAAATGTAATGTTGTACTCTGAGATGGTTGCAACGAAATCAGCAATTCATGGTGATAGAAAAAGAATACTTGGTTTTAGAGAAGAAGAGAAGCCAGTTGCTCTTCAAGTAGGAGGCTCAGACAAAAATGAACTAGCGGAAGTTGCTAAACTAGCAGAACAATTTGGTTATGATGAAATTAATATTAATTTAGGTTGTCCAAGTAAAAAGGTGCAAAAAAATTCATTTGGAGCATGTTTGATGAAAGAACCTGATTTAGTTGCAGAATGTATTAGTAACATGGTTAATTCATGCAAAATTCCGGTTACAGCTAAAACTAGGATTGGAGTTGATGAAATTGAGGACTTTGAATATTTAAATAATTTCATTAACAAAATAAAACAATCTGGATGTAAAACTGTCATACTTCATGCAAGAAAGGCTTTATTAAAAGGTCTTACTCCTAAGCAAAATTTAAATATACCAAAACTAAATTACAAAATGGTTTACGAAATTAAGAAAGCAAACCCAGAGCTTGAAATAATAATTAATGGAGGAGTCTCACAAACTGAAGAAATTAAAAAACATTTAGAACATTGTGATGGCGTGATGATTGGAAGAGCAATTTATCAAAATCCTTACTTTTTGACTGATATTGAGAAAGAAATATTTAATACAAATGAAGTGCCATCAAGGGAACAAATTGCAAAACAGATTATTAGTTATTTAGAGGAAGAAGTAAAACTTGGTACAAAAGTAAATCACATAATGCGACACACAGTTGGTCTTTATCATGGTCAACCTGGCTCTAAAGATTGGAAAAGATATTTAAGTGACAATATGATGGCTAGAGACTCAGATTTTCAAAAAGCAAAACACATAATGACAATTGTGCAAAACAATGAGAAAGCAAATCAATTAAATTCCTAATGGAAAATTTAAATATCAATGAAATTTTTTATCTTTTAAACGTTTTAGCTATTGCTGCAGCAGTTGCAGGATTTATGGCTGGTTTACTCGGAGTAGGTGGGGGCATAATCATGGTTCCCGCTCTTTATTACGCATTTACAGTTTTAGATTTTGACATTGTAACAAGGATGCATTTAGCTGTTGGTACATCTTTAGCAATAATAATTCCAACCTCAATTATATCTACTTTAACACATAGAGAACATGATGCAGTAGATTTTAATATGGTAAAATCATTCGGAATTTTTATTTTAATTGGAGTTTTTTTTGGAACTTTCTTGGCAGTTAATTTGAAAACACCTGCACTTGTATTATTTTTTTCTATATTTGCTTTTATGGTTGGACTTTTTTTTATTTTTTTGAGAGAAAAATTAGTTGATAACCCAAAACAAATATCAAATTTAGTTAAAAATATTTCTGGTATATTAATTGGATTTATTTCTATTCCTTTAGGAATTGGAGGTGGATCATTAATGGTGCCTTTCATGAGAACATTTGGTTACGATATTAGAAAATCAATTGGAACAGCTGCAGCAGTAGGTTTCCTTATTGCTGTTACTGGAACAATTACAATGATCACTGGTGGAAAAATTATTGATAATGTCAATACACCGTTCAGTTTGGGATATATAAATTTACTCGGCTTCATAGTATTTGTCCCAGTTACTATGATAATGGCTAGGTTAGGTGCAAAAGCAGTCTACAAAATCGATAAAAAAATACTTAGCAAAATATTTGGAACTTTTTTAATTTTGGTATCAATTAGATCATTTTTAGAATATCTAAGTATCAATTAAATTAAAATTGTGGACCAGATTATTTTCAACGAATACATATTTTTCATTTTATTAATGATTGCTGCAGCTATTCCTGTTGGTTTTTTTGCGGGACTATTTGGAATTGGTGGTGGATTAATTTCTGTGCCATTTCTTTTTTTTATTTTTGAAACTTTTGGAATAGATAGAAATTATCTAATGCATCTTACAGTTGGGACTGCATTTACAATAACAATATTAACTTCATTCTCATCAGTACTAGCTCACAGAAAACATGGTGCTGTTGATTTAAGTATAATAAAAACTTTTGGAACGTTTGTTGTTTTTGGTGTCGTAACTGGGACTATAATTGCTTCTATGATGAATACTAAATCATTGGTTCTTTTTTTTTCAATCATGGTCTATTTTTTAGGTGCTTATCTACTCCTTGCAAAAAACAAAAATAAAAAAGTTTATCCATCATTTAATTTGCTGCCTCGTCTTTCCTTTGGATTTATTTCTGGCTTAATTTCAGCTCCAATGGGCATTACCGGGGCTATGATTAATGTCCCTGTTTTAAGATACTTTGGCTACTCGATAAATAGAGCAATAGGGAGTGCCGCAGCCATTGGATTTATAATTTCATTGTTTGGTGCAATTGGTTTTTTCTTGTCCGGATTATTTAAGAATGTTGATATTCCCCTTAGCATTGGTTTTGTAAATATACCTGCCTTTCTAATATTCGTACCTATCACAACAATAATGGCTAGAATTGGGGCTAATACAGTGCATAAACTTGATAGGGCAAAAGTGCAAGTTCTTTTTGGAATATTTTTATATGTGGTTGCCACAATATTTCTTTACAGATATTTTAATATTTGATGGTGATAATTCAAAAACTTATCTTGAACTTAAATATAAATTATTTAAATTTTAAATAATGGTTTCTAAATTAAAAAACTTTTTACTTAACTTTGAGGCTCTGGCTTCTCTGTTGTTAAGATTTGGTATTGGAATAGCTTTTATCATTCACGGATACGCCAAATTTCCTTTGCCACCCGCAGGTTTAGTTGAATATTTTGGTTTACCTCCAGTGCTTGCATCATTTGTTGCATTAAGTGAACTTTTATCTGGAATAATTTTAATTGTTAGTGGTTTTTTGAAAAATCCCATAGGAGATACGCTTACGAGATTTGCGGGACTTGTAATTGTAATACTCATGACAAATATATTTATAATTGCTCACCCAGATTGGTTTATTACCCAAAAATTATTTACTAGTGAGCAAATTTTTCTTTTTATTGGCGGCTTTTATTTTTTAATTAAAGGAAATAAAGTTTAAAACTATATCTTTTGATCGTATTCACCTATCTTTCCAGTTTTTTGAAGTAGATCATCAATAAATCTAAAGATATCGATTTTTATTTTATCTGATACCGGACTTTCTGTAACAACAACAAGTGATGGTTTGTTTGAAGATGCTCTTACAAGACCCCAAGATCCATCAGCAAGAGTAAATCTCACACCATTGACTGTAAGTATGTCAGTTATTTCCTGATTACATATTTTTTGTTTATCAGTCTGAAGTTTTTTTATATTAGAGATAATTTCGTCTATAACTTTATATTTTTCTTCATCTTTACAAAATGGTCCCATAGTTGGGCTTTGAAAAGTTTTTGGCAAATCACTTATCAAAACATCCAATTTTTTATTTTGATTATCAATTAAATGACAAATTTGAATTGCAGAATTAATTCCATCGTCAAAGCCAAATCCCAATGGTTTATTAAAAAAAAAGTGGCCACTTTTTTCAAATCCAGCAATAGCATTATCTTCTTTTACTTTTCTCTTAATATACGAATGTCCTGTTTTCCAATACAGAGTTTTACAATTATTTTTTTTTAAAATTTCATCTTTGCTAAACAATCCTGTAGATTTTACATCTACAATAAATTTATTATTTGGATGCAACTCTGAAATATTTCTAGCAATTAACAAACCAATTTTGTCTGCAAATATTTCATTCCCTTTATTATCAATAACTCCAACTCTATCTCCATCACCATCAAAACCAAAACCTGCATCTGCGTTATTTTCTTTTACACATTTTGAAATTTCATGTAACATTTTCATATCTTCTGGATTTGGGTTATATCTAGGGAAATTATAATCTAAGTTACAATCAAGCTCTATTACTTCACACCCAATATTTCTAAGAATTTCAGGCGCGAATATTCCAGCAGTGCCGTTACCGCATGCAGCTACAACTTTTAACTTTTTCTTAATTTTATTTTTTGATAACTCATCAATATATATTTTATTAAAATCTTCTACTTTTTCGTATTTGCCCGAACCCTGTTTAAACGTTTCATTCATTACTATAGATTTAAGTTCTGACATTTCTTCTTTGCAATGAGTTAGACCTTTTTCAATTCCCATCTTTATTCCTGTCCAACCATTTTCATTGTGGCTTGCTGTTATCATTGCAACAGCATTTGATTTTATTTTAAATTGGGAAAAATAAACTGTGGGTGATAAACATAAACCTATATCTTTTACATTACAGCCAGTTGATAATAGTCCTTTTATAAAATTATTTTTAACTTCTTCGCTATAAGATCTGTAGTCATTCCCTACAATCACGGTAGGATTCTTTTCAGAGTTAATAACCTGTGTCCCGAATCCTTTTCCTACGGCCTCGATTCCCTTCGAGTTGATGCTTTTTGGGTATAACCACCTAGCGTCATATTCTCTAAATCCTAATGGGTCGATTTTTTTTTCCACTTCCATGTTGATATATGTACATTTTTTTGATTTTTTTATTGAACTATTTTTTTTATGTTCTATAAATGTTCTGTTGATTTTTAATTTATATAGTGTATTGAAGAAATCTGCACACAACATATAGTTGTTTTAGTAATAAATAGTATTAAAATAGGGAGTATAATGAACAAAGTCTTGTCTCAGGCAATAAAGAAAGCTGTCTCTGAATTTAAACCTCAGGTTGATCAGAAAAACAAGACTAAAGGTCCAGATTTATTCTCCTTAAACAACAACACAGAGCTATTTCAAAACTCTAGAGGTATCACAATAAAGATTGATAGAAGTAGAGATGAAAATCTAACAGATTTCGGAAAAGCAACACTTAGCGATAGATATTTAGGAGAGAATGAGTCTTTCCAAGACTTGTTTGCGAGAGTAGCAAGTCATTATGCCGATGATAATTTACACGCACAAAGATTATATAATTATATTAGTAATCTTTGGTTCATGCCTGCAACACCAGTTCTGTCTAATGGTGGAACTACAAGAGGTTTACCAATATCATGTTTCTTAAATGAAGCGAGTGATAGTTTAAATGGTATCTTAGGTCTTTGGAGTGAGAATGTTTGGTTAGCTGCAAGAGGTGGTGGTATTGGAAGCTACTGGGGTAATCTAAGATCTATTGGTGAAAAAATTGGAAGAGTTGGAAAAACATCTGGAATAATTCCTTTCATAAAAGTTATGGATTCTTTAACGATGGCAATCAGTCAAGGCTCATTAAGAAGAGGATCTGCTGCTTGTTATTTACCAATTGACCATCCAGAGATTGAAGAATTTATTGAGATGAGAAGACCTACAGGCGGAGACCCAAATAGAAAAGCTCTTAACCTACATCACGGTGTTCTTGTTTCAGATGCTTTTATGAGAGCTGTTGAACTTGATGAACAGTGGGCACTTAAGAGCCCGAAAAACGGATCTGTGCAATCAACTGTTTCAGCTAGAAATTTATGGATCAGATTATTAACTGCAAGAGTTGAAACTGGCGAGCCTTATATAATTTTTATTGATACGGTTAATAGACAAATACCTCAGCATCATAAGTTAGCTGGTTTAACAGTAAAGACTTCTAATTTGTGTAGCGAGATTACTCTTCCAACAGGCATTGATAAAGAGGGTAGAGATAGAACGGCTGTTTGTTGTTTGTCCTCACTAAACATTGAAAAATATGATGAGTGGAAAGATGATGAAAACTTTATCGATGATGTAATGAGATTTCTGGATAATGTCTTAACTGACTTCATTAATAACGCTCCAGAAGAATTTAGTGATGCAACATATTCAGCGGCAAAAGAAAGAAGTGTTGGCTTAGGAGTTATGGGGCTTCACTCATATTATCAAAAAAAAATGATACCTCTCGAGTCAGTAATGAGCAAAGTTTGGAATAAAAAGATTTTTGAAAATATCCAAAAGAAAGTTGATAAATCCTCAAAAGATTTAGCTGAAGAAAGAGGAGCATGTCCTGATGCAGCTGAATACGGTTTTAAAGAAAGATTTTCAAATAAAACCGCGATTGCTCCAACTGCTTCCATTTCAATTATTTGTGGCGGAACTTCTCCCGGAGTTGAGCCAATTGCAGCTAACAGTTATACTCATAAAACTCTTTCAGGATCTTTCAATGTTAGAAATAAATATTTAAGAAAATTATTAGAAAAACATGGAAAGGATACAGATGAAACATGGTCTACAATTACCACTAACCAAGGTTCTGTATCACATTTAGATTTTTTAACTCAAGAAGAAAAAGATGTTTTTAAAACAGCTTTTGAATTAGACCAAAGATGGCTTGTTGATTTAAGTGCAGACAGAACTCCACATATTTCGCAAGCACAATCTATTAACTTATTTTTACCTGCGGATGTTCATAAAAGAGATCTTCATCAAATCCATTTCCAAGCTTGGAAAAAAGGATTGAAGAGCCTTTACTATTGCAGGTCTAAATCAATACAAAGAGCAGAAAATGTCAATGATGCAAAATCAACTGACATTACTGCGAATGTTTATAAATCAAAACAACAAGAAAGTGACGAAAACAAATACGAGGAGTGTCTATCATGTCAGTAGTAAAAAAAGAGGAAAAAGGAAAAATCATTCAACCAAAAAAAATGGGACTATTAGTAGAAAACCCTGTCTATAAACCATTCAGATATCCGTGGTGTTATGATGCTTGGTTAACTCAGCAAAGAATACACTGGTTACCAGAAGAGGTACCATTAGGAGATGATGTTAGAGATTGGCAGAAAAATTTATCAGAGCCAGAGAAAAATTTAGTAACACAAATCTTTAGATTTTTTACTCAGGCAGATGTTGAAGTTAACAATTGTTATTTAAGACACTACACTACAGTATTTAAACCAACAGAAGTTTTAATGATGATGACGGCTTTTGCTGCAATGGAAACAGTTCATGTGGCTGCTTATTCACATCTATTAGATACAATAGGTATGCCTGAATCTGAGTATTCAGCTTTCATGAAGTATAAAGAGATGAAAGATAAGTACGATTATATGCAAGGTTTTAACGTAAATTCAAAAGAAGATATTGCAAAAACAGTTGCTGTGTTTAGTGCTTTTACGGAAGGACTACAATTATTTGCAAGTTTTGCAATTTTATTAAACTTTCCAAGACACAATAAACTTAAGGGTATGGGACAGATAGTTACTTGGTCAGTAAGAGATGAAACTCTTCACTGCAATTCAATGATCAGAATTTTCAAAGAGTTTATAAAAGAAAATCCTGAAATCTGGACACCGAAACTTAAAAAAGAAATCTATGATGCATGCAGAACAATTGTAGAGCATGAAGATGCATTTATAGATTTAGCTTTTGAAATGGGACCAATGAAAGGTCTTACAGCTCAGGAGGTTAAGGATTACATTAGATTTATTGGAAACAGAAGATTGGTTCAGTTAGGTCTTGAGCCGATTTATGATGTAGAAAAAAATCCACTTACTTGGCTTGATACTATGTTGAATGCTGTTGAGCATATGAACTTCTTTGAAGGAAGGGCTACAGAATATTCAAAAGCATCAACACAAGGTAACTGGACTGAAGCTTTTTCATAAAATTGAAATATAAAAAATATTTTAGAAAAACAAGCCTTAAACAGAAAAATATTGGGGATCTCTTCTTAGAAGAGATCCAAAAATATAATCCAAAAACTTTTTTGGAAATTGGAATATTTCATGGTGTTACTGCCAGGAATATTTGCGAATTAATGTACAAAAATCACGGAGAAAGTTTTAGTTATATAGGTATAGATATTTTTGATGAAGGAGATAAATACAAAAACGAGGTTACTCCAGAAAAAACTTTTAATAATCCTCTTAAAAACTTTTTTTTTAAATATATAAAAAGACAAAACCCTTATAGTTTGGAAGCTGTGGAAGACTTATTATCTAAATTTAAAAAAAACATAACTTTACTTAAAGGAAACTCAAACGAAATACTAAAAAACATTGAACTAGAAAAAGTTGATTTTATATTTATTGACGGTGGTCATGAATATAACACTGTTAAAAATGATTTATTCCATAGTCATAGGTTATTGAGAAATAAAGGAACTATACTTTGTGACGATTTAAACTTGAGTCAGGCTTTAGGAGTTAGACAAGCAATAAATGAATTTTCTAACGAAAATAAAATAAAATATGAAATCGTTCATGAGCGATTTGCAAAATTTGACTTTAATTAGTTATCTTTGATTTATAGGGACAACTTTACGATAGCTGCTTCCTTTATAGCTAGCAAGTGGTCTTATTAATTTATTTGCAGCATGTTGTTCAAGAATATGTGCAGACCATCCAGTTATCCTAGAAATTACAAAGATTGGTGTAAAGAAATCAGTATCAAATCCCATTAAATGATAAGTCGGTCCAGTAGGATAATCTACATTAGGATGAATATTTTTTCTTTCAATCATCACTTTTTCAACAATGTCGTAAATTTTTTCAAACTTTTTATCTTTTTTTACTTTTGCAACTTTAGAAAAATACTCTCTCATAGTAGGAACTCTAGAGTCCCCACTTTTATAAACCCTATGACCAAAGCCCATTACAACAGCTTTTTGATCTAAAGCATTATTTATCCAATTTAATGCATTTTCTGGCTTTTTAATTTTATTCATCATATGCATTACTTCCTCATTGGCACCACCGTGTAACGGTCCTTTTAAACTCGCAATAGCACCAGTAATTGCACCATGAATATCTGACAAGCTACTAGTGATTGTTCTTGCAGTAAATGTAGAAACATTAAAACTATGTTCAGCATATAATATTAAAGATACATCAAATGCTTTTACAATTTCTTTTTCTGGAACTTTACCAAAACACATATAAAAAAAATTTTCAGAAAAAGACAAATTAGTCTTTGGTTTTATAATTTTTTTTCCTTTTCTAACTCTATAGAAGGCTGCTAAAGCAACAGGTGTTTTTGCAAAAATTCTCATTACCTTTCTTAAGTTTGCTTCTCGAGAATTATCTTTTGTCTCTTTATCTTCTAGCCCCATTATACTTACTGCTGTTCTAGCCACATCCATAGGATGTGATTTTTTAGGAAAATTCTTAATACTTTCTAATAATGTTTTTGATAAGTTTCGCTCTTTTCTCTCAACTTTTTCAAAATTTTTTAACTGTTTTTCAGAGGGCAACTCTCCATTTAGAATAAGATATGCGACTTCTTCAAACTTACATTTTGCACAAAGATCTTGTGCAGCATATCCTCTGTAAGTCAGAGAATTTATTTCCGGCATTACTTTTGAAACTTCAGTTTCATCAACCACAATCCCAAGTAAACCTTTTTTAATATCTTCAGTCATTAATCATGTCCATCTGTGCTAAAATTATATATTTTTTTATCGAGAGCATTATATTTTTCATAATCTACCAAGTCATACAATCTACTTCTAGTTTGCATTTTATCAATAAGGTTTTTTTGATGTCCTTCTTCAAAAATTTTCTTCAAACCTTCTTCCACACTTTTCATTGCCAATCTTTGAGTTGTTACGGGATAAATAACGATATTATAACCCAAATTTTCCAATTCTTTATAATCTAAAAGATCTGATTTTCCAAATTCTGTCATGTTTGCAAGTAAATAAGAACTTAGACTTTTCCTCACTTTTTCAAATTCAGCTTTATCTTTTAAAGCTTCAGGAAAAACTATTTCAGCCCCTGCGTCGATATATGCTTTACATCTATCAATCATCTTATCTATTCCCTCTACACTTTTTGCGTCTGATCTGGCAATTATCTTAAAATTTTTATCTTTCCTTGCTTTGACACACTCTTCAATTTTTTTTACCATTTTTTTAACAGAAATAAGTTCTTTGTTATCAAGATGACCACACCTTTTTCTCTCAACCTGATCTTCTATATGTACTGCTGTAACACCAAATTTTTCGAAAGTTTTAATAGTTTTTTTGCAAGACTTAAAACCCGTATCAATATCAACAATTGTAGGTAGGTTTGTAACTCTTGCTATTTGTTTTGATCTATTACTTACATCTTCAAGTGTAGTAAGGCCTATATCTGGGTAACCAAGGTCATTAGACATAACACCACCCGAAACATAAACAGCATCATAGCCAATTTCTTCAATTACTTTAGCAGTTAATGGATTATATGCACCAGGAACTCTTAAAATTTTTCCACTTTTTAATTTATCAACAAAATCTTTTCTTTTTTCTTTTATTTTTTTTTTAATAAAGTGCATTAAAAAATACCAATTTTTTTATTTTTTTTTATATTTCTACTATTAATTTCAATATTTAATTTGTGTAACTGATTTGACTTTAACTTTCTTAAGTTTTGAATATCTCTAAGAAATCTATCCGACTCCTTTTTGGGTATAATATCTTTTGTAAGTGTTAAAAATTTTTTAATATAATTAGTTCTTTTAAATGGCCTTAAGCCATAAGGATGAGCATCTGCTACACCTTGTTCTTCAACAATTTTTTTATTATTTTTTAATGTGACTATAACTTTAGCCCCAAAAGCTTTGTTTTTCGGGTTTGGATCATGATAACGTTTTGTCCATTTTTTATCCTCATGAGTTTTAATTGATCTCCATATCTTAATGGTACTTTTTTTTCTTGCTCTTGATTTGCTATATGATTTCACGTGGTGCCAGTCAGCGTCCTCTAAAGCAACAGCGAATATATACATTATTGAGTGATCCAAAGTTTCTCTACTTGCATTGGGATCCATCTTTTGTGGATCGTTTGCTCCTGTTCCAATTACATAATGAGTATGATGACTTGTATATATATCTATTTTTTTAATTTCATTTAAATTGTCGATTTTTTTATTTAATTTTTTTGCAAGGTCTATAAGCGCTTGTGCTTGATATTCTGCTGAATATTCTTTTGTGTAAGTTTCAAGAATAGCTTTTTTTTCCTGATTTTTTTTCGGAAGAGGAACTTTATATAATGCTTTTTTTCCATCGAGTATTCTTGCAATCACACTATCTTCACCTTCATAAATCGGACTTGGTGCTCCTTCACCTCTCATTGCTCTATCGACAGCTTCTATACCGAGTTTTCCAGCATGCGCGGGAGCAAAAGCTTTCCAACTGGAAATTTCTCCTTTTCTAGATTGTCTTGTAGAAACAGTAACGTGTAATGCTTGTTGAACAGCTTGATAAATGGTTTCAGTTTTTAAATTAAGCATTGTTCCTAAACCTGCTGCAACACTTGGTCCTAAATGAGCTATATGATCTACTTTATGTTTATGAAGACAAATACCTTTTACAAGGTTTACTTGCACCTCATAAGCAGTAATTATTCCTTTAATAAGGTTTAAACCAGAAACTTTCTTTTGTTGCGCAACAGCCATTAATGCAGGAATATTATCTCCCGGATGACTATAGTCTGCTGCTAAAAAGGTATCGTGAAAATCTAATTCTCTTACAGCAGTTCCATTGGACCAAGCAGCCCATTCACAATCAAATTTCTTTTTTGAATTAATTCCAAATAAAGTAGCACCATTGGATCTTGGATGTTTCATTGCCATTTCTCTTGAGGTAATTACAGCTTTTCTATTTAATGAAGCGATAGCTACAGATGCGTTATCAATCATCCTATTTATCACCATATCAACTGAATCTTTATTTAGTTTAGCACTGTCACTTGCAATTTCTGCAATTTTCCAGGCAAGTTGATTTTTTTTACTTAATTTATCTTTTGATGCGAAAACTTTTACTTTATGTATTTTCAATTTATTCCTTTTTGAATTTAGTACTTCATTTATGTTAAGTATTCAAATATTTTGAAACTATTTTCTCAATACCCTGAAAGTTTGTTATCAAGTGATCATGAGGTATTTCATTTACTTTTTTATCAGTATATCCGTCCTCGAGCAATATAAATGGTAAGTTTGCAGAATTAGCTGCAGCTGAGTCTGTTTCACTATCACCAATCATTAAAGATTTTTTTATATCTCCTTGAAGAATTTCAATCACAGAAGTTAAATGTCTAGGATCAGGTTTGCAATAATCAAAAGTATTGCTACCAGCAACATATTCAAAATAATCGAAAATTTTTATTTTTTTTAACAAATCAATTGCTAAATGTTCTTGTTTGTTAGTGCAAACTGCTAGTGAAATATCATTTTGTTTTGACCACTCCAAAAATTCTAAAACACCATCTATAATCTTACTTTCATTAACAATATTCTTTCCATAATAATCTATAAAATCCTTAACCATTTCATCTTTAATTTTTTTATCTGAAATTTTTCCAAACTCTTTTTTGGCTGTTCCCCAAATAGATCTTCCAATCAAAGCACCAGCACCTTTACCAACAAGGTTTCTAATTTCTTCTGTTGTCTTTGTTTCGTACCCAAATTTTTTCATTACATAATTGTGAGCATTCATTAGATCTGGAGCTGTATCCACTATGGTTCCATCTAAATCTACCAAAACTGTGAATTTTTGACTCATTTTTAAAAAGTATTATTAAGAAATATTTTGTGAATTCTTTATCATAAATACTTATCTATAAGAAAAAATCAATGAAACAAACTGATATTCAAAATAAATTTAGAAAAAAATTTTTAAATCAGGGTGTAAAAATGACTGCGCCTGAGACTGTTTTTTTTTCAAATGATACTAAAATTGGAAAAAATGTAACAATCGAACCATATGTTGTTTTTGGATCAAAGGTAAAAATCAAAAACAATGTAAAGATATTAGCATTTTCACACCTTGAAGGTGTAAGTGTTGATAATAATGTTTCAATTGGTCCATACGCACGTTTAAGACCAGGAACTGTCTTGGAAGAAGGTTCAAAAGTCGGAAACTTTGTTGAAATTAAAAAATCTCGATTAAAAAAAAATTCAAAAGCAAATCATCTTACTTATATTGGAGATGCAACAGTAGGTAAAAAATCTAATATTGGTGCAGGTACAATCACTTGTAATTATGATGGAGTTAAAAAAAGCAAAACAATAATTGAGGATGGTGCTTTTATAGGATCAAACACATCATTAGTTGCCCCTGTTAAAATTGGAAAAAAAGCGATTGTTGGCGCTAGTTCTGTAATAACTCAAAATGTAAAAAGTGGTTCTTTAGCGTTAACAAGAGCAAAACAAACTGAAGTAAAAAACTATAAAAGAAAAAAATAAATTATGTGTGGAATTATTGGAATAACAAGTAACAAATTAGTTTCGTCTCCAATTATTAATTCATTAAAAAAATTGGAATACAGAGGTTACGACTCTGCAGGAATAGCAACGATTGACTCTGGCTTCATTAAAGAAGTAAAATGTGAGGGTAGAGTTGAAAGTTTAGAGAAAGCCGTTTCAAAATCAAAGTTAACAGGAAATGTTGGTATTGGACATGTACGATGGGCAACCCACGGTATTCCAAACACAATTAACGCTCATCCACATTCATCAGAAAATGTATCTGTAGTTCATAATGGAATAATTGAAAATTCAACATTGCTAAAAAAGTTTTTAATAAATAAAGGAC
This sequence comes from uncultured Pelagibacteraceae bacterium, assembly GCA_902562205.1. Classification (GTDB taxonomy): domain Bacteria; phylum Pseudomonadota; class Alphaproteobacteria; order Pelagibacterales; family Pelagibacteraceae; genus Pelagibacter. The sequence goes on from CACESO010000002.1 coordinate 118,832, forward strand.
ATAAGTTTAAGTCCCAAACAGATACTGAAGTTATTGTTCACCTTATTACTGAATATTTAAAAAAAGATAATCTCAAAGATGCAATTATTAAAGTTTTAAAAAAACTTCATGGAAGTTTTGCTTTAGGTATAATTTTTAAAGACAATCCTAATTTAATAATTGGCGCTAGAAGGGGCTCACCTTTAGCTGTTGGTTATGGTCCTGGTGAAAATTATTTAGGATCAGATTCTTATGCTTTAAAATCTATGACAAATAAAATTTCATATCTTAACGATGGAGAGTTTTGTATAATTAAAAAAGATAACGTTGAGTTTTTTAATCAGAGCGGAAAAAAAATAAATAAAAAAGTATTACATTTATCATCAAATGAACAAAATTATGAAAAGGGTGACTACAAACATTTTATGGCTAAAGAAATTGACGAACAGCCAAATACTATCAAAAATTGTGTTAATGAATATATAGACAAAATCAATAATGATATAAATATTTTTAATTTTCCATTTAAAGAAAAAGAAATAAACTCTATAACACTGATAGGATGTGGCACAGCCTATCACTCTTGTCTTATTGCAAAATATTGGTTTGAACAATTAACATCATTCGATGTTAGTATCGATATTGCTTCAGAGTTTCGTTATAGAAAAAATAAATTTAAGAAAGATTGTCTTTATATTTTTGTTTCTCAGTCAGGTGAAACTGCTGATACTTATGCAGCTTTAGATCTTTGTAACAAAAATAAAATGAAAACATGCTCAGTTGTAAATGTTATTGAAAGCTCAATAGCAAGAGATTCCAAATTTGTTTTACCTATTCATTGTGGTCCAGAAATCGGTGTTGCATCTACTAAAGCTTTCTTAGGACAAATGCTTGTTTTATATATACTTTGCTTAAAATTGGCTCAAAAAAGGAAAGATATAAGTAAAAAAGATTATTTAAAGAAGATCAAAAATTTATTTAATCTCGCAAAATTAGTTAAACATTCCTTAGAAACTGAAAACAAAATTCAATCAATATGCAGTTCATTTGTTGATGCAAAAGGTTCAATGTTTTTAGGTAGAGGATATTCATTTCCAATAGCATTAGAAGGAGCTTTAAAATTGAAAGAATTAGCTTATGTACATGCAGAGGGTTATCCCGCAGGTGAAATGAAACATGGACCATTAGCTCTTATAGAAGATGGAATGCCAGTAGTAGTGATTGCCCCAAGGGACCAACACTATAAAAAAACTATTTCAAACATGCAAGAAGTCATAGCGCGAGGTGCGAAAGTTTTGCTTATTACAAATAAAAGCAAAAATGAAGTTTATTCTGAAAATATCTGGGAGACTATTGAAGTTGAAAATACTGAAGATGATTTGTTTCCATTTTTAGTAACAATTCCATTGCAAAAGCTTGCGTATTATTCTGCACTTAAAAAAGGTTATGACATTGATAAACCAAGAAATTTAGCTAAATCAGTAACAGTAGAATAATTAAAATAACTATTCTCTTTTGTCATAATTTCGTTATATATTCATCTTAAGGTTGAACTATGAAAAATTGGAAACCAAACAGTTGGAGAAAATATCCTGTCAAACATGTTCCTTCTTATGAAAGTGAAAAGGAACTTAATCAGGTATTAAATAAGATTAAATCTTTTCCTCCACTAGTATTCGCTGGCGAGACAAGACATCTTAAAGATCAACTTTCACAAGTTGTTGATGGAAAAGCTTTTCTTTTACAGGGAGGAGACTGCGCGGAAAGTTTTGCTGAGTTTAATCCTGACAATATAAGAGATACATTTAAAGTTATTCTTCAAATGTCATTGGTTCTTACATACTCAGCTTCGCTTCCAATTATAAAACTTGGAAGGATAGCTGGACAGTTTGCAAAACCCAGAAGTGCACCAACTGAAAAACAAGGTGATAAAGAATTACCAAGTTACTTAGGTGACAACGTAAACGGAATAGATTTTACTGAAAAAGCTAGAAGACATGACCCAAAAAGATTATTTAAGGCATACTCTCAGTCTGCTTCAACATTAAATCTTTTAAGAGCATTTTCAAATGGAGGTTTTGCCGATTTAAAAAACGTACACTTGTGGAATTTAGGTTACATTAAAAAAAGTCCTCAAGCTAAAAAATTTAAAGAGGTTGAAGATAAAATTGCAGATGCACTAGCATTTATGGATGCTTGTGGAATAAATTCAGATTTCAATAGAAGATTAAAAACAGTAAATTTCTGGACATCTCATGAGGCTTTACACTTACCATTTGAAGAAAGTATGGCTAGAGTTGACTCAACTACAGGGGAATACCATGCAACGTCAGCACACTTTGTCTGGATTGGTGATAGAACAAGACAATTAGATGGAGGACATGTTGAATTTTGTAAAGGTATTGAAAACCCAATTGGTATAAAATGTGGACCGACATCTAAACCAGAAGAGATTGCAAAAATTTGTGAAGTAATTAACCCAAAAAATGATAAAGGTAAAATTACTTTAATATCTAGGTTTGGTCACGATCAAGTTGAAAAATTCTTACCTAAGTTGATAAGAAGAATTAAAAAAGAAGGTTTAAATGTAATTTGGTCATGTGATCCAATGCATGGAAATACAATCAAATCAACAACAGGTTTTAAAACAAGACCGTTTAATAAAGTATTAAATGAAGTTAAGAATGTTTTTGCAGTACATCAAAGTGAAAGCTCTTATGCTGGTGGGTTGCATATTGAAATGACTGGTCAGAATGTGACAGAATGTACAGGTGGTGCAAAAAATATATCTGAACAAGATTTATCAAGTAGATACCACACTCATTGTGACCCTAGATTGAATGCAGATCAAGCTTTAGAATTGGCTTTCTTAATCTCAGATGAGATCAAAAAGAATTCCAACTATGCAAGAAATGCAATTAAAGCGGCATCTTAGACATTTAAAAATTTAAATTTTGTCTTATATTTGAATCATGGAACCTTCTAAAAAAGTAATATTTATTAAAGATTGGATTTTAAATTACGTAAATTCAATGCCAGTAAAGGCTAAATCATTAGTTATTGGTATATCAGGAGGAATTGATTCTTCAGTTTCAAGTACACTCAGTGCCATGACTGGATTAAGAACAATCGTATTATCGATGCCAATAAAACAAAATGGTTCCCAACACGATTTAAGCTTAAGGCATCAAGAATGGTTAAAGAAAAATTTTAAAAATGTTGAAGGGCATACAGTTGAACTAGACAGTTTATTTAAAACATTCGAAAGTACGCTAAAAGATTTTACTAGCGAACATGGTATGGCTAATTCAAGAGCAAGATTAAGAATGTCAACACTTTATCAAGTTGCTGCCGCTAACAATGGTATAGTTGTTGGAACAGGAAATAAAGTCGAAGACTTTGGAGTTGGTTTTTATACAAAATATGGTGATGGTGGTGTTGATATATCTCCTATAGCTGATTGTAATAAAACTGAAGTTTGGGAACTTGGAAGAGAACTAAAAATACTTGATGATATTATTAAAGCAGCTCCAACAGATGGTCTTTGGGATGATGGTCGAACTGACGAGGGTCAACTAGGGTTATCATACAAAGAAATAGAAGAAGCTATGGATAACGAGAATTCAAAAAATCGAGATAAATATATTCAAATCAGAAAAGCAAATTTGCATAAAATGGAGCCAATTCCAATATGCAAGATTCCCAATTAATCAAATAGATTCACAAATCTAAATTAAAGGTATATTCCTAATATAATGAAGAAAGATATATATTTAACTAATAGTCTTGGCGGTAAAAAAGAAATATTTAAACCGATAGATCCAAAGAAGGTGAGAATGTATGTATGTGGACCAACTGTATATGATGATCCACATATTGGTAACGCAAGACCTTTAGTGGTTTTCGATATTCTTTTTAAGGTTCTCAAATGTAAATATGGAAACTCTTCAGTTTTATATGCAAGAAATATTACTGATGTTGATGATAAAATTATAGATGGTGCAAAAAATAAAAATATAACAATAAATAAACTTACTGAAGACACTACAAAACGCTTTAATGAGGATTGCAATTATTTAAAGTGTGAAAAACCTTCTTTTGAACCAAAAGCAACTGAGAACATTCCTTTAATGATCGACATGATAAATATTCTCATAAAAAAGAATAATGCATATGAAAATAAATCACATGTTTATTTTAACGTGTCGAGTTTTAAAGACTATGGAAAACTATCAAATAAAAATGTTGATGAACTTTTTGCAGGGGCCCGAGTTGAGGTATCAGAAAATAAAAAAAGACCTGAAGATTTTGTTTTATGGAAACCATCTACAAAAGATGAACCCGGATGGGACTCTCCTTGGGGAAGAGGTAGACCAGGTTGGCATATAGAATGTTCAGCAATGTCAAAAAAATTTCTTGGAGATACATTTGATATACACGGAGGTGGACGTGATTTATTATTTCCGCACCACGAAAATGAAATAGCTCAGTCAAGATGTGCAAATGAAAATAAATCATTATCAAATTATTGGATACACAATGGCTTTATTACTGTTTCAAACGAGAAAATGGCAAAGTCTCAAGGAAATGTTTTTAAAATAAAAGATTTTTATGAAAGGTATAATGGTCAAGTATTAAGATTAGCATTAATGTCAACTCATTATAGGCAAGCAATGGATTGGAATGAAAATCTATTAACACAGTCAAAAAAAACTTTGGATAAATGGTATGAGTGCCAAAAAAAACCAGAAGGTAAAGTATTGATACCAGATGATGATTTAGTTCCTCTTTACGATGATTTAAATACACCTGGGTATATAAGTAATATTCATAAATTATATGACAAAGCTGCCAAAGGATCTGACAAAGATAAAGAAATTTTTACAACAGCATGTAATTTTATTGGTCTGTTAACTGAGCCAAAATCAAAATGGCAAGAGTTTAAAAAGAATATTTTAGAAATTTCAGAGGAAGAGATTTTGCAAAAGATAAAAGACAGGAACACAGCTAGAGACAATAAAAATTACCAATTAGCCGATGAAATCAGAAATGAACTTTTAGATAAAGGTATTTTAATTGAAGATAAAGATGATAAAACAACTTGGAAAATAAAATGAGTAAAGAACGATTATACATATTTGATACAACATTGAGAGATGGGGCCCAAACCCAAGGTGTGCATTTTTCAATTGATGAAAAAACAAAAATTGCGCATGCTTTAGATGATCTTGGTGTAGATTATATAGAAGGAGGTTGGCCAGGTGCTAATCCATCTGATACAGAATTTTTTCAGAAAGATTTAGATTTAAAAAACTCCACCTTCACTGCTTTTGGAATGACAAAGAAAGCTGGACGAAGTGCAGAAAATGATCCAGGTTTGTCAGCGATTTTAAATTCAAATACTAAATCTGTTTGTTTAGTAGGAAAATCATGGGATTTTCATGTTGATGTTGCATTAGGAATAACTAATGAGGAAAATTTAGAAAATATTAAAGAGACAACAAAACATTTTGTAAAAAACAACAAAGAGTTCATGTTTGATGCAGAACACTTTTTTGATGGTTACAAAGCAAATCCAAAATATGCTTTAGCTTGCATTAAAGCTGCTTATGATAATGGTGCTAAATGGATAGTTCTTTGTGATACTAATGGCGGAACACTTCCTCACGAAGTTACAAAAATAGTTAAAGAAGTTTCAGAACACATACCTGGTGAAAATTTAGGTATTCATGCACACAATGATACTGGTAATGCTGTTGCAAATTCAATTGCAGCTGTTTTATCAGGAGCAAGACAAATACAAGGTACTATAAATGGCTTGGGTGAAAGATGTGGTAACGCTAACTTAATGTCAATTATCCCAACTTTTCATCTTAAAAAAGAATTATCAGATAAATTCGAAATAAGTATTAAAGAAAAAAATATTAAACATATTACACAATGTTCAAGATTACTTGATGAGATACTTAATAGAAAACCCAATAAACATTTGCCATATGTAGGTGCTGCAGCATTTTCACACAAAGGTGGTTTACATGTATCTGCTGTTCAAAAAGATCCTAAAACTTATGAGCATATAAATCCAGAAGACGTTGGCAACAACAGAAATATAGTTGTTTCTGATCAGTCAGGTAAATCAAATATTTTATCTAGACTCAAAACAATTGGAATAGAAATTGAAGAAAACGATCCAAAAGTAAAAAAACTTCTGGAAGAGGTAAAAGACAGAGAATTTATTGGTTACAGTTATGATGGAGCTGATGCTTCTTTTGAATTGCTAGCAAGAAGAGTAATGGGAGAAATTCCAAGATATATATCAATTAAAGAATATGATGTTTCAGTTTCAAAAAATGATCAGGATAAAATTGTTTCTAGAGCAAAAGCAAAATTAGAAGTTGATGGTGAACAAATAGTATGTGAAGGTGAGGGTAACGGACCTGTTCATGCTCTAGATAACGCTATAAGAAAAAATGTTACTAAGTTAGAAAAATATTCTGAATATTTAAAAGATTTAAAACTAGTTGACTATAAGGTTAGAATTTTAAATACAGGAACAGAGGCGACCACAAGAGTATCGATTGAAAGTACAGACTCTCAAGGAAAAAATTGGTTTACAATTGGTGTCTCACCAAACATAATTGATGCATCATTTAAAGCTCTCATTGATAGTTTAGATTTTAAATTATTTAAGGATAAAGCTCCTGCAAGTAAATAAATGAAAATAAAGAAGTTTTCTGAGAAACCTACAGATATTGAAAGCAGGGTAGGAGCAGATCCTGTTGTCTGTTATCCAAATGATACAATAAATAATAATCTTGAAATATTACATGAAGCTAGAAGACACATCAAACAAGTTGATGAAGTCATTGTACCTCCAAGAGATGCTAAAACTTTTAATGTTAAGTTAGGTAATTTTTTTAGAATAGAAAGTGTTGAAGGACCACAAGTTGGGGATTTAAATTTATTTCAAGCTAATAATTTAGAGGAAAAGTTTTATTCTGGAAAAACTAGAGCTCTCTACGGAACACATATTTCAGTTGGAGATAAAATGTTTAGTAGTTTTCCTTTTTTAAGATCATTAGCTACAATTACGTGGGATACATTAGATTGGTATGGTTATGACAAAGATGGAGGCTCGGTCCACGATGTTATTGGTACCAGATGTGATCCTTACACATATAAATTAACATCAAACAACGATTATCATTATTGTTGTCATTCAAACTTAACTAGAGCTCTGGTTAAAGAGAAAAATGTCAAATTAGATGATGCAGAAAAAATTGTGCACGATGTATTAAATGTATTTATGCTTACTGGTTTTACTAATGACACTAAACAATACTTTATGAAATCAAGTCCAGTAAGACCTGGCGATTATTTAGAATTTTTTGCGGAAACAGATCTATTAGGGGTTTTATCTGCTTGCCCGGGTGGAGACTGTGGATCAGAACATTCCTCTGATGTTGCAAAGTGCTATCCATTAAAGGTTTCTATATGGGATGTTGATCAAAAATTCCTTACAGGAATTATTCCTTCAACATTATCCAATTATAATAGAAATCATGGCATCAAATAAATGAACAAGAATAAAGTTACATTTATTTTACACAAACCTCAGCTATCAGAAAATATTGGTGCTTGCGCAAGAGCAATAAAGAATTTTAATTTCCAAAAACTCTATCTGATTGACCCAAAACCTATTTTTCCTAACGATAAGATATTAGCAACATCTGTTGGAGCGAAAGACATTATAAAAAAAAGTAAAGTATTTAATAATTTAGAAAGCTCCTTAGGAGATATTGATATATTGATCGCAACATCTGCAAGATTTAGAAACAAAAATATAAAACATATTAATCTTGAGGGTTTAAAAAAAATAGATTTTAGAAAAAAAATTGGTTTTTTATTTGGTTCAGAAGCATCAGGTTTATCAAATAAAGAAGTTAGTTATGCAAATTACACTTTACAAATACCTACAAACATAAATTTTAAATCTTTAAATCTATCCCATAGCCTTATAATTATTGCGCAATTCATCTCAAGTTTATTAAATTCCAAATCCAGTCAATTTAAAAAGTCAAAGAAAGTAAAGAAAGCATCTAAAAAGGAAATTCAAGCGATGATAAATTTATGCCTAAATAATCTAAATGAAATTAATTTTTTTAAACACAAAGAAAAAAAACCTATAATGCTTGAAAATTTAAGAAACATTTTTTATAGAATGGAACTTTCAGATAAAGAAACACGTATTTTATCAAGTGTATTTGCATGTTTAGGAAAAAAACGCTGATTGACAAATAAGATGTTAAGTTTATAACCCATTTCACTAAATGACAAAAAGATTAAATTCTAAACACAAAATTGATAGAAGACTGAAGGTTAACCTTTGGGGAAGACCAAAAAGTCCTTTCAACAAAAGAGCATATCCTCCAGGACAACACGGACAATCTAAAAATGCAAAACTTTCAGACTACGGAACTCAACTTCAGGCTAAGCAAAAATTAAAATCATACTATGGAAATATAAATGAGCGACAATTCAGAAACGTTTATAGAAAAGCCATTATGAAAAAAGGTGATACTGCAGAAAATTTAATAGGATTATTAGAGAGAAGACTAGACTCAGTTATCTACAGAGCAAAATTTTCTAGTACAATTTTTTCATCAAGACAGTTTATTAATCATGGACATGTAAAAGTGAATGGTAAAAAAGTAAACATATCAAGCTACCTTTTAAGTGAAGAAGACACTATCGAGATTAAAGATAAATCAAAACAATTAGCTATTATTGATATAGCGTTAGCTAACAAAGAAAGAGATATTCCTGAATATTTGCAAGTAGATGAAAAGAAAAGAACAATTAAATTTGTGAGAACTCCAAAGTTTGAAGAAGTTCCTTATCCTGTTGTTATGGAGCCAAACCTAGTAATCGAATATTACTCTAGATAATATTACTTTTTATATCCTATACCTTTTTCGTCAAAAACTTTTTTAAGTTCACCGTTCTCAAACATTTCTTTGATGATATCGCATCCACCGATGAATTCTTTTTTTATATAAAGTTGAGGGATCGTTGGCCACTCACTATATATTTTAATACCCTCACGAATTTTTTGATCTTTTAATACGTCAACGCTTTGATATTTAACCTCCAAAATTTTTAAGATGTTAGAGACAGCCATAGAGAAACCACACTGTGGAGCTTCTGGACTTCCTTTCATGAATAAACAAACATCGCTATTATTTATTGAATTTTCTATCTGTTCTTTAACTTGTTGATCCATTAATTTTCCTTTGTCTTCAGTGCTAGAGCATGAAGCTCATTTCCCATTTTTCCTTTTAAAGCATCATAAACCATTTTATGTTGTTGCACTTTATTTTTACCTTTAAATTGAGAAGAAGTCACTGTGGCGGAATAGTGATTCCCGTCACCAGCTAAGTCTTGAATATCAATAACAGCATCTGGCAAAGCCTCTTTAATCATTTTTTCAATTTCTTTTAAATCCATCGCCATAATTAACTCATGTATTTATATAACCAACCTTTATAAAATTCTGTCACCTTGTCCACTGTAAAAGTTGGCTCATCATTTATTATAATCTCTTTATCTGTTGTTTCTCCTAACAAATCAAAATGCACAGAGTTTTTCTTTAAAATACTCTCTACTTTTTTAAGATTATTTTTCTCTACTTCAATAATGTATCTTCCTTGATCCTCAGAAAAAAAATATTGATAAATATTTGTTAAATTCTTGAATTTATAAAATTTAATTCCCTTACTGCCTGCTATACACATCTTTAAAGCACCAATCATTATTCCACCTAGAGATACGTCGTGGACTGATAACGCTAATTTTTCTTTAATAATTTTAAGAATTGTTTCCCCATTATTTTTTTCATTAAATAAATTTATTTCAGGCGGTGGTCCTTTTTTTTCATCTAAAATTACATTTGCAAAGATACTTTGATCTAAATTTCCTTCTGTTTTTCCAATAACTAAAACTAAGTTTTCTTTTGATTTAAACTTCATGGTCATTAAATTTTTATAATCTTTTATTAAACCTACACCTCCAATTGTAGGTGTAGGTTTAATTCCTTTATCTTTTGTCTCATTGTAAAACGATACATTTCCCGAAACGACAGGGAAATTTAAATATTTGCTAGCTTCATTAATCCCATCAATGCATTCAACAAATTCACCCATATTTTCTTTTTTTTCTGGGTTTCCAAAATTTAAGCAATTTGTTATTGCTATGGGTTCTGCACCAACTGAAACTAGATTTCTCCAAGCTTCACAAACAACTTGTTTTCCTCCGGTGAATGGATGCGCATGACAATAAGATGCGGACGAGTCAACCGATGAAGCTACAGCTTTTTTGGTACCGTGTACTCTTACAACACCTGCATCACCACCAGGTTTTTGAATTGTATCTCCCATAACAGTATGATCATATTGTTCCCATATCCATTGCTTAGAGCAAATATTTGGGTGAGAAATCATTTTTTTAATGACGTCATTAAACTTTAACTTTTTAAAATCATTATTTGAAAACTTAATCTTTTGAGGAAGCTTTGTTTTTTTCCAAGGTCTATCATACATAGGAGCTTCATTTGCTAAAAATTTAATTGGTACATTTGCTACTTTTTCTCTTTCAAAATAAAGTTCAATATTTTTTGTATTAGTAGTTTTCCCTATTACTGCAAAATCTAAATTCCATTTATCAAATATTTTTTTTGCACTATCTTCTTTACCATTTTCTAAAACTATCAACATTCTTTCTTGGCTTTCAGATAACATAATTTCATATGGTGTCATTTTTTCTTCTCTGCAAGGAACTTTATCTAAATGTAATTCAATTCCTAAGTTTCCTTTTGATGCCATTTCAATACTTGAAGAAGTTAAACCTGCTGCACCCATATCTTGTATCGCAATAATCGATTTATCAGACATCAACTCTAAACAAGCTTCTAAAAGAAGTTTTTCAGTAAAAGGATCTCCAACTTGAACGGTTGGTTTTTTTTCCTCTATTTTGTCATCAAATATTGCTGATGCCATACTTGCTCCATGAATACCATCTCTGCCAGTTTTCGATCCAACATATATAACTGGTTTGTTTATCCCTGTAGCTTTCGAGTAAAAAATTTTATTTTTATTTACCAAACCTAATGTCATTGCATTTACTAAAATATTTCCATTATAAGATTGATCGAAGCAAGTTTGGCCAGCTATAGTTGGAACTCCAATACAATTTCCATAGCCTCCAATTCCCTTAACAACACCTCTTAATAAATTTTTAGTTTTTTTGTGTTGGGTTGAGCCAAAATGAATTGAATTTAGGTTTGCAATTGGTCTTGCCCCCATTGTAAAAACATCTCTCATTATTCCACCAACACCTGTTGCAGCACCTTGATATGGTTCTATAAATGAAGGATGATTATGACTTTCAATTTTAAAAACTATTGCATCGTCATCACCTATATCAATTACCCCAGCATTTTCACCTGGACCTTGGATTACTTTTTTTCCCTTAGTATTTAATTTTTTCAAATGTAATCTTGAAGATTTGTAGGAACAATGCTCATTCCACATTGCTGAAAAAATTCCAAGTTCTGTTAAATTTGGAACTCGCTTTAACAAATCACAAATTTTTTTGTATTCATCAGGCTTTAAACCGTGATCTACAGCAATTTGTTCATTTACTTCCATTATTTCAAATTCTTTAATAAATTTTCAAAAAATATTGAACCATCTTCACCAGATAAACTCTGATCTATCATTCGTTCTGGGTGAGGCATCATTCCTAAAATATTTTTCTTTTCATTGAATATTCCAGCAATATTTTTTATTGCACCGTTTGGATTTGATTTATCATCTACTTTTCCATCAGAGCTACAATATAAAGCTGCAATTTGATTATTATCTTCTAAAGACTTTAATTCATCTTCAGTACAAAAATAATTTCCTTCATTATGAGCGATATGAAGCTCTAAGACATCTTTATCTATATTTTCAAAAAATTTGTTTTCACTATTGTTAACTTTGACAAATATATTCTTACAAATAAATTCAATATTCTTATTTTGTTGAAGAACACCTTTTAATAGGCCTGTTTCTGTTAAGATCTGAAATCCATTACAAATACCTAAAACTAAACCTCCAGAGTTTGCAAAATCGATTACCGATTGAATAATTTTTGATTTGCCAGCTATACTTCCACATCTAAGATAATCTCCATAAGAAAACCCACCAGGCAAAACAATTAAGTCACTTTGGGGTAATTTATCATCATCATGCCAGACCATTTTATTTTTAAAACCAAATTTTTTTAATGCAACATCCATATCCCTATCACAATTAGATCCAGGGAATATAATGACCGATGAATTCATTAAATAATCTTAAAATCCTCAATGACTTGATTTGCTAGAAGCTTTTTGCAAATTTCTTCTGCAAAGAGTTTTGCTTTTTGTTCATCATTTTCGTCAATATCGATATCAAAATATTTTCCTTGTCTTACATCTTTAACGTTTGCAAAGCCCATTCCATTTAATGTTTGTTGTATTGCTTTACCTTGAGGATCAAGAACTCCAGATTTAAGAGTAACAATTACCTTTATCTTCATTTATTTTTTGTTTTTTACCGCTTTTGGTTTTTCAAAGTTGACAGCTTGTATATTGGATTGTTCGTGAAGAATACCTAATCTTTTTGCTACTTCTTGATATGCATTTATCAAATTTCCAAGATTATTTCTAAATCTATCTTTATCTAATTTTTTATCAGTCTTATTGTCCCATAATCTACAAGTGTCAGGACTTATCTCATCTGCTAGTAACACATCTGTTTTGCCATTATTTTTAATTCTTCCAAATTCAACTTTAAAATCTACAAGTTTAATGCCAACACCTCTAAACATTCCTACCATGAAATCATTTATCCTAAGTAATTGTCTGTCAATTTTTTCTATTTCTTTTTTAGTTGCCCATTTAAAAGTGTAAATATGCTCTTTAGATATAAGAGGATCTCCAAGTTCATCGTTTTTTAAACAGTATTCAATTAATGGATCCTCTAAAATAGTACCGTCTTCTATACCAAGTCTTTTTGTAAGAGAGCCAGTCGCAATATTTCTCACAATGAATTCAATCGGAATAATTTCGACATGTTTGATAAGCTGTTCTCTCATATTAAGTCTTTTTACTAAATGATTTTTTATTCCAACTTGATCTAAATTCATTAAAATATGTTCTGAAATTCTATTGTTTAAAACACCTTTGCCCTCAATTTTTGCCTTTTTTTGATTGTTGAAAGCAGTTGCGTCATCCTTGAAGTGCTGAATTACAAAATCCTTATTGTCAGTAGCAAAAATAACTTTCGCTTTTCCTTCGTATAATTTTTTCCCTTTTTTCATTATTATTTAAAAACTCTTTTAAAAATATAATTTATATTTTTTAAATGTTTGGAATATGTAAACACTTTATTAATTTTTTTCTCAGAAATTAGAGATGTGATTGACTTATCTTTTTTAATCAGTTCAATCAGATTGGTATTCTTATTAAAGCTATTAATTGCATGCATTTGAATTTTTTTATAAGCCTTTTCTCTTGAAAGACCAACTTTTGTAAGTTCTAACATCATCTCTTGTGAAAAAATTACTCCTTTAGTTATATTAAGATTTTTCATCATATTTTTTGGATAAATAATCATATTATCCACAAGATTTGTAAGTCTAAATAAAGCAAAATCTAAAGTAATATTAGCATCAGGACCTATATTTCTCTCCACGCTAGAGTGAGATATATCTCGTTCATGCCATAGAGCAATATTTTCTAGTGCAGGAATAACACTACTTCTGACAAGTCTTGCAAGCCCTGTTAAATTTTCACTTAGTATCGGATTTTTTTTATGAGGCATTGCTGAAGAACCCTTTTGGCCCTTTGAAAAAAATTCTTGTAACTCATAAACTTCAGATCTTTGTAAATGCCTAATCTCTATTGCAAATCTTTCAATGGATCCAGCTATAATTCCTAAAACAGAAAAATAATAAGCATGTCTATCCCTTGGAATAATTTGCGTTGATATTGGTTCAGGCTTAAGTTTTAATTTTTTTGATACAAAAATCTCAACTCTTGGATCTATATTAGCAAAAGTTCCAACTGCTCCAGAAATAGCACATGTTGAAACTTCATTTATAGCATTTTCTAATCTTTTTTTATTTCTTTTGAATTCTTCATAGTAAGTTGCTAGCTTTAAACCAAATGTAATTGGCTCCGCGTGAATACCGTGACTTCTTCCGATACATGGGGTCATTTTATGCTTTAAAGCTTTTTTTTTAATTACAGATAATAATTTCTCTATATCTTTCATTAAAATTTTACCTGATTGGACTAATTGAATATTGAAACTCGTATCAAGCACATCTGATGATGTCATTCCCTGGTGAAGGTATCTTGCTTTAATTCCCGCTTTTTCAGTTATTGAAGTTAGAAAAGCAATAATATCATGTTTTACTTTACCTTCAATTTGGTGAATTCTTTTGACGTTTATTTTTCCTCTTCGTCTAACTACAGAAGCTACACCCTTAGGAATAATCTTAAATTTTTCCATTGCTTGAGCTGCAGCAATTTCAACATCAAGCCAAATCTTATATTTATTTTCCTCTGACCAAATTTTTGTAAGTTCTTTTCTTGAATATCTCGATATCATTAATTGTAAGGAGGCTCCTTGTAACCTTTAGCAGATTCTGTAAAAATTTCATAACCATTTTCTGTGATACCAACAGTATGCTCGAATTGTGCAGATAACGTTTTATCTTTTGTAACTGCTGTCCAACCATCATTTAAAACTTTAGTGTGATACTTTCCAGCATTTATCATTGGCTCAATGGTGAAAGTCATTCCTGGTTTTAATTCGTCCCCAGTATCTTTCGAACCATAGTGAAGAATATTTGGCTCTTGATGAAAATTTGTTCCTATGCCGTGACCACAAAAATCCCTTACGACTGAAAAACCATTTTTTTCTACAAAAGATTGTATCTCATGACCAATATCACCAATTCTTTTTCCAGGCTTTAATATTTTAATTGCTTTGTTAAGAGACTCATAAGTTATGTTAATAAGTTTTTTTGATTTTACAGAGATATCACCAACAGTATACATTCGACTTGTGTCCCCGTAGTGATCATTAATTATAGCGGTTACATCTATATTAACAATATCTCCATCTTGAAGTGTTCTGTCACCAGGTATACCGTGACAAACAACGTGATTAAGCGAAGTGCAAATTGATTTTTCAAATCCTCTATAGAATTGAGGGGCAGAATATCCACCGTTATCTCTTATGAATTCATAGCAAAGTTTATCAATATGATTTGTTGATGTTCCTTCTTTAACATAATCTGTAATCATGTCTAAAGTTTTAGATGCCAATGAACCGGCAATTCTCATTTTTTCAAATTTTTCCAAATAGTTACTCATTAATAATTTCTATTTTTTTTTCTATTCTGATTTCTTTATCGTTTAATTTACATCTATAAGCTAAAAATTTAACACCATCTTTTTTAACTTTTAAATAGTTTCTATAATATTCAGCATCGATGTCTTTAGCTATTTTAAATTTATTTATACCTTCAATTTGAGTTAAAAATAAGACAAATGGTTTATAGCCTTTTTTTATTGATTCAGCTAACTTAATTAAATGTTTTGAGCCTCTGGTTGTTATAGCATCTGGAAACTCTGCAAAATCTTTATTCCTTAAAAGAGTTACATTTTTTACTTCGAGTAAATTTTTATCACATAAAAAATCAAACCTTGTATCATCTGAATATTTAAATTCTGGTTTAATTTCTTTAACATTTTTAAATTCTTTAATTACTTTTTTATTAAGGCCATCCAAAACTATTTTGTTTGCCCTATGAGTATTAACACCAACCAAACGATTATTAGTTTTAATCATTTCCAGCGTAAATTTAAGTTTTCTTTTTGGATCATTACTTTTGGAAACAAAAACTGTGTTTCCTGGATCTAAAAGACCCATCATTGAGCCAGTGTTGGGACAGTGTGCAGTAATATTTGAATTATTTACTTTGATATCAGCAAAAAATCTTTTATACCGCTTGATAAGTTTGCCTTTGATTAAAGTATTGGTAAATTTCATATTTATAAATTTATATTTGTATATGAAAAATAAAAAAGAAATAAATGCAGGCATAATTATAATTGGAAATGAAGTTCTTTCTGGACGAACTAAAGATATCAATACAAGTACTTTATCATTATGGTTGAATTCCTTAGGTGTACAAGTAAAGGAAGTAAGAATAATCCCCGATATTGAAAAAGATATTATCGAAACAATAAATACTTTTAAAAATAAATTCTCTTATGTTTTTACAACAGGCGGAATAGGTCCGACACACGATGACATAACTGCTGAGTCAGTATCAAAAGCTTTTAATATAGAATACGGTTATCACAAAGAGGCTTTTGCAATATTAGAAAAATATTATAAGCCAAGAGAATTTAGTGAAGGTAGAAAAAAAATGGCCATGATGCCTATGACTGCTAAACTTATATTAAATCCGACAAGTGGCGCACCAGGATTTTATGTTAAAAATGTTTTTTCTCTTCCAGGAGTTCCTTCTATTTTAAAGTCAATGCTTGGAGGTTTAGATCATTTGATTACAGGTGGTGCTCCAATTTTAAGTCATACAATTAATCTTAGAACGGTTGAAAGCGAAATTGCAAAATCTTTAACCCAAGTTCAAAATAATAATCAGGATGTTGAAATAGGGAGCTATCCATTTTTTCGTGCAGGAAAACTAGGTGTTTCTATTGTTGTAAGGTCTACTGATAAAGATAAAATTGATACTTGTAATAATGAAATTTTAAAATTTGTCGAGGAACAAAAAATTCAAATAGTAAACGAGGTATAATGTTATATTTTGCTTATGGTAGTAATCTTCACCAAGAACAAATGAAAAGAAGGTGTTCTGGCTGTAAATATCTAAAAAAATATATTCTTCAAGATTATCGATTAACTTTTAGAAGTCATCTATGTGTAGCGGACATTGAATACAAAAAAGGATCAAGCGTACAAGGAGCTATATATGAAATTACAGAGAAAGATGAAACTTGTCTGGATAAATATGAAGACTTTCCTATTCTTTATAAAAAAATATTTTTTAAGTACGAGGGTAGAGATGTAATGGCATACTCAATGGAAAATAAAACTCCATTTAAATATCCAAGCACAAGATACTTAAACATTATAAAGCAAGGTTATAAAGACTGCGATCTAGATTCAAAATATTTAGCTGAAGCCTTAAAAGGTTAAAATGTTATCAAAATTTCAAATCTTTAAGATAGGTTTTTTTGATGTCGCTCCACATTTACTCTCAGTTATTCCCTTTGGAATAATATTCGGCGCAATTGGTATTGAGTTGGGTTTTGATCCAATTATGACTTATGCTACATCCTTAATAATCTTTGGTGGAGCTTCACAAATTGTTTTTTTACAATTGTTATCGGGCGGAGCGTCATCTCTTATTGCAATTACTTCAGTTGGAGTAATAAACTCAAGACATTTACTTTATGGAGCTGTTTTGTCTGAATACCTAAATAAATTATCATTCATTAAAAAACTATTTATTTCATATTTTATTGTTGATCAGGGCTTTGCAGTTTCAAATATCTATTTTAAGAAAAACAAAGAACAAAATTTTAACCATTATCATTTGCTAGGCTCTGGTATTACTCTTTGGCTTTGTTGGCAAATCTCAACAATAATAGGAATATATTTAGGATCTATTGTTCCAGAGTCTTTAGGATTAAAATTTGCAATACCTTTAACTTTTATAGCAATTATTATTAATGAATTAAGAAAGTTAGATCATTTAATGGTTATGATTGTTTCAGGTTTAGTTGCGACTTTTTTTTATAACGCACCATTAAAATCATATATTTTAATCTCACCCCTAATTGGTTTATTTTCGGCTTATCTAATAATAAAATTTAAAAAATGACTTGGACTTCAATATTTATTGCAGGATTAATTACTTACTTTACTAGGATGGGAATGGTTACTTTAATAGATAAAGACATCTTTAATGAAAATTTTAAAAAAATTTTAAATTATGTGCCCTCTGTTGTTTTTCCATCTATAATTTTTCCTGGTGTACTTTTAGATGATTATGGAAGTTTGGTTGCAATTACTGACCCTAAAATTTGTGGTGCTCTCACTGCAATAATCATTGGGTATTTTTCAAGAAATGTAATCTTAACGATTATATCAGGATTAGCATCATATTGGTTTTTAATATTTATATTTTAAAAAGATTAAAAAAATTTACTTATTCATCTTGTTCATTTATAAATATTAGCATAAATACTTATGAAAATAACAGATGCCCTCGTGGTGAAATTGGTAGACACAAAGGACTTAAAATCCTTGCCCTTTTGGGAGTGCCAGTTCGAGTCTGGCCGAGGGCACCATAAATAGAAAGTAACTAATGATTAAAAAAAAAATATTTATTGGAATGCCTTTATATGAAGGAAATATATCTTATGTCACTTTGCAAGGAATAATTGATCTTATACACTGGTTTAGTTTAAAAGATATTGAATATAAATTTTATTTTATTTCTAAGGACTCATTAGTATCTCGTGCAAGAAATACAATTGTTACAAAATTTTTAGATGATGAAGACTTTGGTGGAACACATTTATTTTTTTTAGATGCAGATATAGGATTTAGTCACAAAAATTTTGAAAGATTATTAGATTTTGATAAAGAGTTGGTTTGTGGTGTGTATCCAACTAAAGGGATTAATTGGGAGAGATTAAAAACGTTAGATAACAAAAGTGTAAACCCTCAAAACTTAATGAATTACAATGTAAATTTTATTGATTCCTCGAATATCAAACTTATCAATGGTTTCGCAGAGGTAAGAGAGGGTGCGACTGGATTTATGTTAATTAAAAAAGAAGTCTTCTTAAAACTTAAAGAAAATTATTTAGATCTAAAATATACTCCACGACCAAGCTCAATACTTTCGGGCTCAAATAATTGTTATGACTTTTTCAAAGTTGGAAATTATAAAGACAAAGAAGGCAATATTAATTATCTATCAGAAGATTTTTATTTTTCAACATTATGGAGAGATATTGGTGGTAAAATTTTTGCAGATTTAACTTCAGAACTGAGTCATCTAGGCAAATATATTTTTCATGGTTCTCCATCTTCCAATTTAAAAAAAATAAATGAAATACGCACATATAATTAGTGATAGAAATAATAAATCACTAAAAATTAAAAATTTTTTATTAAGCAAAATTCCCGTTAACTCCATAAAAAAATCTTCATTAATAGTAGTTATCGGTGGAGATGGTTTCATGCTTCAGACCCTAAAAAAATATTATAAATTTAATAAACCTTTTTATGGGATAAATTCTGGAAATTATGGATTTCTAATGAATAAATTTAGTAAAGATAAAACATATAAAAAAATTTTACAGGCAAAAAAGATAAAGATATCCCCTTTGAGCATGACCGTGAAAACAAAAAATGGAAATATAAAAAAGGGTATCGCGATTAATGAAGTTTCAATACTTAGACAAAGTAGACAAGCTGCATCCATTCAAGTCGTTTCTGGAAAAACAAAATTAATTAAAAAGTTGATATCCGATGGAATTTTAGTATCAACTCCAGCAGGAAGTACAGCTTATAATTTATCTGTGCACGGGCCTATTCTTAATCTTAACTCAAAAAAACTCTCAATTTCTCCTATAAGCGCTTTTAGACCAAGAAGGTGGAAAGGAAAAATTGTTAGTGATAACTCTATAATTACAATTAAAAACCTAAATGTTAAGAAAAGACCTGTTAGTGCAGTAGCTGACAATATCGAAGTTAGAAATGCTAGAATAATTAAAATAAAAACAAATAAAAAATTAAAGTTTAATTTACTATATGATACAAATAGAAGTCTGCAAAAAAAAATTAAACTAGAGCAGATTAGAAAAGAAATAAGTTAATTAAAATTTTTTGGATTCCCTATTAAATTTGGTCAATACGGTTAATTGCATAACTATTATTTTCTGTGAAGTCTGAGGTCCAATATACTAATTTCCAGTTTTTTTTAATTAGAAATTCATTTACAGACTCTATTACTCCATATTTATTTGATTTTGACCAATTACCCATAACATAATCATGTCCACAAATAAAACCATTAGTTTTTATTTTACTTTCGTATGCATTTAATTCTTGTATCGTTGTTGTATAAGAATGATCAGTATCAATATAAATCCAATCAAAATAATTGTTCTGAAATAGTTTAGCCGCGTCTATTGAATTTGATCTTAATATTTCAATTCTTTTATTCTTTATTTCTTTAGAAAATTTTTTTTTTACTAACTCAAATTTGTTTTGAGCATACCTTTTAGACGACCATGTATCTATTAAATATAGTTTTTTTGGATTTGTAATTTTTATTATTTGCTCAGTAAAATATCCATTATCAACACCCAATTCCGCTACAATTCCATTTTTAGGTAAAACTTCAAGGAGATGTTTACGATTAGAGAGTATAGACCCACTCTGAATATTCTTTTTTTCAATAACAAGTTTTGGCATGCTATCAACTTCAGCTTGTCTCTTTATTTTTATTCTTTGAAAAATATAATTATATATTACTCTTTTAATAGATAATTTGTTAAAAAATTTTAAAATCATTGCACTTAATTATTCTCAATAAAAACTATGGCTCCGCTTTTACTTGTTCCTTCATTAACAACGTTTGGAGCATATTCTATATCTAATTTTAAATTATTGTAATTTAATTTATTTAAATTTTCTTCCAAATCATAAGTATGAAAACTGAAAATATGAATTTTACAATATTTATTCGCTTTAATTATTTCTTTGAATTTATTAGTTTTAAATGTTGAAAGTGATAAAATTGGCCTATTATATTTTGAATACATAGCAATAATATCATTTAACAAAGGTAATAATTTATTTTTTCCGTTATCATTAAAATACACGGGAATATTATTGCAATTTTTGTTGAAAGTTTTTTTTACAACCCATTCAATATTTTCGTGAGTTTTGATCATACTTTTAAAATAAAAATTTATATTTATGTAAGTTACAAATATTAAGAAACATGTAAAAAATATTTTATATTTCTTGGTATCGATTAAAAATTTAAATAAAATTGATGCGTATAAAATTAAATTTGGATAAATTACTATTAAATTCTTATAATGAACAATAGGAATAAATAAAAAAGAAATAGTTAAAACCACAATCATTAAAATAATTGCTGGAACTGCTAAAGTAATTGTTTCATAAAAGAAACTACTTTTAAAAAATTTTTTTATATTGTTCTTTATTAAAATTTCTTCTTTGTAATGAAAGGACAAAACAATCAGCGATGAAAAAATTAAAACTAAAGTTGAAATAGTCCATTCTATAAATACTCTATAATACCATAAATTATTCTTAACGTATGAAAACATTTTCAAATTCTCATCATTAAAAATAGAGGGAAAATAAAAAATTACAAAAATAGGTAATAAAGCGATTATAAAAATTATGTCAAGATTACGTTTTTTTTTATCTTTTAAAAGTGTATTTTTAATTAATCTAAAAACTAAAATACTCATTGACATTGTTAGACCAAACACATGAAGCAAAGAAAGAAAAATTGAAGACAATAAAAATATGATTTTATTTTCTTTTTCAACTGTATTAGTTAAATTTATAACATTAATTAATAATGAAAAGCTGAGAAGCAAAAAATACATTCTAAGATCCAGAACATAATAAAAAAAATAATTACTAGAAATTAGTAAAAGAAAAAATATACCAATATCTAAATTAATTCTGTAACTTCTTTTTTTTATTAATAAATATGAATAATAAATTGGTATAAAACCTAAGACATTAATAAGTCTTAAATAATAAAGATTAAAAATATCCACATCTGAAATAGATTCTAGAATCTTTTGCCCCAAAAATAACAAAAAATAAAAAAAAGGTGAATGCATATCTTGAGTAAAGATTTCATTCAAACTCAAAAAAGGAATATTTGACCCATAATTAATGGAAACAATTTCATCAATCCAAAATGATTTATCAAATCCTATGATGTAACCGACAATAAAAACAACAAGATTAATAATCAAAAAAAATTTAATTATTTTATTGCTGTACATAATGTTGTGGTGCCCCCGCACGGACTCGAACCGCGGACCTATTGATTACAAATCAATTGCTCTACCAGCTGAGCTACAAGGGCATTGGACAATCTTTTATAACATAATTAAAAAAAATTCTATTTTTTAATTATATTTAATATTTTTATTAATTTGATATTTTAAATAGATATGAACGATGATGGCTACATCCGCAACAGAATTCTTTATTTCTTTATTATCATAATTGGTGTTTTAACTATTTTTTATCAAATCAACTTTGAAGATTTATGGTTAGACGAACTAAATTCATTCTGGGTTGCCGATCCAAGTCTATCATATTCTGAAACTTTAACTAGACATAATAAATCAGACTTTCATAATCCAATTTTATTTAATTTGGTATTAAAATATTTTTTTAAAGTAGTAGGTTATAATCCCGACGTAGCAAGATATTTAACATTATTTTTTGGATCAATTTTTTTAATTTTAATTGGGTTAATTTCTTACCAAGAAAAAAAAAATAATTGCTATCTTTTAACTACTTTACTTGCATGTTTAAGTATTTACGTAATAAAATATTCTCAAGAACTTAGACCATACTCATTTTTATTGTTAGCAAGCTCTTTAAACATTTATTTTTTTTTAAAGATCTTAGACAATAATAAAAACAAATCCATTAGTATCATTCTGTTTATTACCTTTTCTGTAATAAATTATTCAGTTAATCCATTTTCACTTATAATTCTTTTTTCACAAATTACATATTTATTTTTTCGATCTTTTTTGTTTCACAAAAATTATAAAAAATTATTAATAGTTTACGTGACGATAGTAACTATTTATTTTTTTTTTAATTTTAATTATATTCTTTATCAATTCTCTTTTGATAGCTATATGCTTTCCACTGATATAAAAAATGTACTAGATGGTTTTTATTTTCCAAGATTTTTTGGTTCAAAGATAATGGGCTATCTTTATTTAATTTTGTTAATTTTTCTAATAGCAATAAATAGAAAAATTTTTTTTCTTAAGGAAAATAATTATATGTTTTTTTTAATTATAATTTTTTTATCATATTTAGTGCCTTTTATTTATGGAGTTATAAGAACACCTGTTCTTCATGATAGATATATAATTTTTATTTTAATACCAATTTTTGTTCTTATACCATTTTTAATTCAAGAAATATCTAATAATAAAATAAAAATTTTCTTAATTACTTTTTTAATTATAATGACTTTATCAAATCATTATCTTGAAATTTTTAAAAGAATAAATACTAAACCAGAATTTAAGAAAACTCTAAATTACGTAAAGGAAAGTGATATTAATGTTTTTGTAATTGACCTTGGGAGCACTTCGTTTTTGTTTAACAATTATTTAAAAAATTTAAACAACAATGAATTTTCTAAATATACATTTATAGAAAATAATAATTTAGAATATCAATCCAAAGATTTTTGGTTAATTTGTTACTCAACCGATCCA
The DNA here is from genome assembly GCA_902562205.1 of uncultured Pelagibacteraceae bacterium. Classification (GTDB taxonomy): domain Bacteria; phylum Pseudomonadota; class Alphaproteobacteria; order Pelagibacterales; family Pelagibacteraceae; genus Pelagibacter. The sequence goes on from CACESO010000002.1 coordinate 142,488, forward strand.
AATTTTGAATGTAAACCTAAAAATATAGGCAATCATATATTAGTTGACACTAAAAAAAATTTATATGTAGAGGCGAAGTTATATCTTGTAAATTGATTTATTTTTTTAAACCATTTAGGTGATGAAAAACTATTGCTGCAGAATTTGATATATTTAAACTTTCAATCTTATTATAAATGTTTATTTTTACAAAAAAATCTATGTATTTTTCGGTTTTTTGATTTAAACCAAATCCTTCCGAACCAAAAAGAAGAACATTATTTCCATCCCAATCTATTTCTGAAAAATCTTTTTTTGATTTATTGTCGAAACCATAAACCCAAAAGTTTTTTTCCCTTAAATACTTTAATGTAGAATTTATGTTTGATACTTTGAAAATATTTATGTGTTCAATGGCACCACTACTTGCCTTGTACATTGTTTTGCTAGTTTCTGGATATAATCTTTCTTGAACGATTAAACCATCAATTTTAAAACTTGCAGCACTTCTGATAACTGAGCCAATATTTCTTGGATCTGTAACGTTTTGAAGACAAGCAAGTGTAATTTTTTTATTTGAAGTAATAAATTCTTTCAAAGAATTACTTTTTAGTGGCTCAATTTCAGCGACATATCCTTGATGAAGTATTTGCTCATTTCTACAATACTTATCTAATTCTTTCTTCGTTTTAAAAAAAACTTTTACGTCTTTAAGCAAGTTAATATTTTGATTTTCTCTGTTAATACTTTTTTTGCTTTCCTCTGTTAAAAAAATTCTTAAAACTTTCCTATTTGGATTCCTCAGCGCTTCAGTTACAGGGTGTTTTCCAACTATAAAAAAATTTGATTTTGTCATTTTATCCCATTTTTACTTATTTTTTTTAGTATTTTCTTATTATTTCACATATTGCAATTGTTTAATAAAAATATATAAAACCTCTGTTGTTTAAAGGTTTTTTGAACAAGGGGACGCTTTCCCCTATTTTTAGGAGGGGTACCAAAGCGGTCAAATGGGGCGGGCTGTAAACCCGTTGACTTCGGTCTTCGAAGGTTCGAATCCTTCCCCCTCCACCATTTAAAAACTTTAACAATTGGAGTGTAACTAACTTGGTTTTGCGGGTGTAGTTCAATGGTAGAACGCTAGCCTTCCAAGCTGGATGTAAGGGTTCGATTCCCTTTACCCGCTCCAAATTATTAAAATAAAAAAAGTAAGGAAAAAAGAATGTCGAAAGAAAAATTTAATAGGAGTAAACCACATTGTAATATTGGTACAATTGGACACGTAGACCACGGTAAAACAACTTTAACTGCGGCTATAACTAAAGTATTATCAGAAAAAGGTGGAGCACAGTTCACAGCTTATGATCAGATTGATAAAGCCCCTGAAGAGAAAGAGAGAGGTATTACAATTTCAACAGCTCACGTTGAGTACGAAACTGAAAAAAGACACTACGCACACGTAGACTGCCCAGGTCACGCTGACTATGTAAAAAATATGATTACTGGTGCAGCACAAATGGATGGAGCAATTTTAGTTGTTAATGCTGCTGACGGGCCAATGCCACAAACAAAAGAACACATTCTTTTAGCAAGGCAAGTTGGTGTTCCAGCAATAGTTGTTTTCTTAAACAAAGTTGATCAAGTTGATGACAAAGAAATGATAGACTTAGTTGAAGAAGAGATTAAAGAGTTATTAACATCATACAAATTTCCTGGAGACAAAACTCCAATTATTAAAGGTTCAGCACTTGCTGCTGTAGAGGGCAAAGATGATGCAATCGGAAAAAATGCTATCATGGAACTTATGAAAGCAGTAGACGATTTTATTCCTCAACCTGACAGACCAAAAGACAAACCTTTTTTAATGCCAGTTGAAGACGTATTCTCAATTTCTGGAAGAGGTACAGTAGTTACAGGAAGAGTAGAACAGGGTGTTGTTAAAACTGGTGAAGAAATTGAAATAGTGGGTATCAGAGATACAAAAAAATCAGTTTGTACCGGTGTTGAGATGTTCAGGAAAATTCTTGATACGGGAGAAGCTGGAGATAATATTGGTGCACTATTAAGAGGTGTAGAAAGAACAGATGTGGAAAGAGGTCAAGTATTATGTAAGCCAGGATCTGTAACTCCTCACACAAAATTTGAAGCTCAGGCTTATGTTTTGAAAAAAGAAGAGGGAGGAAGACATACGCCTTTCTTTACAAAATACAGACCTCAGTTTTATTTTAGAACTACTGATGTAACTGGCGAAGTAGAATTACCTTCAGGTACTGAAATGGTAATGCCAGGTGATGATGCTAAGTTTACAGTTAAATTAATTACACCAATTGCTATGAGCGAAAAGTTAAACTTTGCGATTAGAGAAGGTGGTAGAACTGTAGGTGCAGGAGTAGTTACGAAAATTATAGAGTAAACTCCTTTAGGAGTGTAGCTCAATTGGTAGAGCGCCGGTCTCCAAAACCGGAGGTTGGGGGTTCGATTCCCTCCGCTCCTGCCAAAATAATAGAGGATAAAAATGAAAAACCCATTAAAATTTTTTCAAGAAGTGAAACAAGAAGCTTTCAAAGTTACTTGGCCAACAGGAAAAGAAACTGTTCAAGGAACTATTATGGTAGCAATAATGGCTATAATTGCTTCATTGTTTTTTTTACTAGTTGATCAATTTTATAAATTTTTTTTAGATATTATTCTTAACATAGGAATTTAATGAAAAATTGGTACATAGTTCAATCGCACTCAAGCTTTGAAAATAAAGTAGCTCAATTAATCAAAGAGGAGGCTGATAAAGCTAAAATATCGGACAAATTTGAAGAAATTGTAGTGCCAACCCATGATGTTACTGAGGTTAAACGTGGTAAAAGAGTTCAAAGAAAAAAGAAGTATTTTCCTGGATATGTGCTAATTAAGAGCGAAATGGATAATAATATTTATCATATGATCAAAGGCATAAAAAAGGTTAGTGGATTTTTAGGAAGCAAGGGTATTCCTGTTCCAGTATCTGATAAGGAAATAGAAAAAATTTTAGGTCAAATAAAAGATGGTGTCGCTCAATCGAAATCAACAATAGATTATTCTGTAGGGGAAAAAGTTCAAGTAGTTGACGGTCCTTTTGCATCTTTTTCAGGAATGATAGAAGATATTGATGAGGACAAATCAAGAGTAAAAGTCTCAGTATCTATTTTTGGAAGACCAACTCCGGTAGATTTAGAGTTTAATCAAATTGAAAAGGTAAGTTAATGGCAAAAAAAGAAATAAGCGGATATGTAAAGTTACAAATAAATGGAGGCCAAGCTAATCCTGCACCACCTGTTGGACCAGCCTTAGGCCAAAGGGGTATTAATATAATGGAATTTTGTAAAGCATTTAATGAGAAAACAAAAAACTTTATGGGCAAACCTGTGCCTGTAGTAATAACAGTCTATAAAGACAAAAAATTTGATTTTATTATAAAATCGCCACCAGCTTCACACTTTATCAAAGAAGCAGCAAAATTAAAAAGCGGTTCTCAAGAGCCTGGAAGAAATATAGTTGCTTCAATTACAAAAAAACAAGCAGAAGAAATAGCAAAAAAGAAAATGGTTGATTTAAACGCCCACGACTTAGAAGAAGCTGTAAAAATAATAGCTGGGTCTGCTAGATCAATGGGCATTGAGGTAAAAGATTGATGAGTTCTAAAAGATTTAAAAAACTTCCAAAAAAAACAAATACTTTAAAGGCTGAGCCAATTAATAATTTACTATCTAAGGTAAAAGAAAACTGCACTACAAAGTTCGACGAATCTCTAGATTTAAATATTTTAATCAACAACAAACAAAAAAAAAATGAGATAAATTTAAGATCTATGGTTAATCTACCAAGTGGAACTGGTAAAAATGTAAAAGTTGCAGTCGTATGTGAAGAAAGCAAATCCAAAGAAGCCAAGGACTCTGGTGCAGATCTTGTTGGAGGAGATGATTTAATAGAAAAAATAAAAAATGGGGAGATGAATTTCGAAAAACTAATTTGCTCATCATCAATGATGATTAAATTATCTAAATTAGGAAAAGTTTTAGGACCAAAAGGACTTATGCCCAATCCTAAACTAGGAACAGTCACAGAAAATATTGGTGAAGCTGTTAAAAATGCAAAAGCAGGTCAAGTCGAATTAAAAAATGATAAAGATGGAAACATTGGCTTAAGTATAGGAAAAAAATCTTTTTCTGATGAAAAACTTATCAAAAATTTTAATGCAGTTATCAGTTCACTCGAGAAAGAAAAATCAAACCTTACAATAAAAGGAGACTTAATTAAGTCTACTTATATTACATCTACAATGGGTGTTTCATATAGGATAAAATTAGAAAAGAGTTTTTAATTATGATGAGTAAGGAAAAAAAACAAGTTTACATTAAAGAAATGTCTTCACAATTAGACAAAGCGGAAGCAGTTATCGTGGCTCATTATCAAGGTTTAACAGTAAAACAACTTGATGATTTAAGAAAAAAAATGCGTGAACACGGAATACAATTTAAAATCACAAAAAATAGAATAACAAAACTAGCATTGGAAAAAACTAGCAGAAAAGATTTATCAAATTTATTTACAGGTCCAACAGCTGTTGCAATGTCCGATGATGCAATAACTTCAGCAAAAATTTTAACTAATTTTTCAAAAGAGAATCAAAATTTAAAAATTCTTGGTGGGATAATGGGCAAAGACCTACTGGATGTCGCTGGTGTTAAAAATATTGCAACTTTACCATCCCTAGATGAAGCAAGAGCAAAAATCGTTGGTATTTTAAGCTCTCCAGCGCAAAAAATCGCAAGTATTTTGCTTGCACCTGGCTCAAAAATCGCTATTTTAGCGCTCGAAAAATCAAAAAAATAACTTAGGACATATTTGTTATGGCGGACTTAAATAAAATCATAGACGAACTATCTAAATTAACTGTTGTAGAAGCAGCTGAATTATCAAAACAACTTGAAGAAAAGTGGGGTGTTACAGCAGCAGCAGCAGTAGCAGCACCTGCAGCAGGAGCAGCAGCTGGAGGAGCACCTGCAGAAGAGAAAAGTGAATTTACAGTTGTATTAGCTTCAGCTGGAGATAAAAAAATTAACGTTATTAAAGAAGTTAGAGCAGTTACAGCACTTGGTTTAAAAGAAGCTAAAGACTTAGTTGAGGGTGCACCAAAAGAAATTAAATCTGGTGTAAGTAAAAAAGATGCCGAAGAGATGAAGAAAAAACTTGAGGCAGCTGGCGCTAAAGTAGAGCTTAAATAAAGAATTAAAAAAATTATAGGCTGTTTTAATTTTTTAAAGCAGTTGGAATAAATGCAATTATCTTTTACTAAAAAAAAAAATATTAGAAAAAATTTTGGAAAATTAAAAGAAAGTTTATCAATACCAAATCTAATAGAAGTTCAAAAAAATTCATATAAAGAATTAACAGAGTTTAAGGAAGATGTAGCCCCTCAATTTATAAAAGGTTTTGATCGCGTTTTTAAAAGTATTTTTCCCATAGAAGATCTTAACGATAAGGCAACCTTAGAATACATAAGCTATAAATTGGAGAAACCTAAATTTGACGTAGAGGAATGTATACAAAGAGGTCTGACTTACTCGTCGGCATTAAAATGCAATTTACGTTTAGTTGTCTACGAAATAAATCAAGAAAACAATACTAAAGATATTTTATCAGCAAAAGAACAAGAAGTTTACATGGGCGAAGTTCCGATGATGACAAACAGCGGTACTTTTATCACAAATGGTGTGCAGCGTGTTGTAGTTAATCAAATGCACAGAAGTCCAGGTGTATTTTTTGACCATGACAAAGGTAAATCTCATGCAAGTGGAAAATTATTATTTAATTGTAGAGTGATACCTAACAGAGGTTCATGGCTAGACTTTGAATTTGATGTGAAGGATTTATTATACTTTAGAGTAGATCGTAAAAAGAAAATTCTTGTTTCAACGTTGTTGCTAGCATTAGGGTTTAATAAATCTGATATAGTTAAAGAATTTTATGAGAAAGAAACTTATTCTTATGATGAAAAAGAAAAAAAATGGAAAACAAAATTTAATCCTGAAAATTATAAATCTAAAAATTTTACAGAAGAAATAATCGATGCAAAAAATAAAAAAACCATAATTAAGAAAGGTGAAAAGATAAACTTTTTGAAAGCAAAAAAACTTGCTTCTGAAGGTCTTAAAGAAATTTATGTCTCTAACCAATATTTGTTAGGAAAATATTTAATTAAAAATGTTAAAATTGGTGATGATGAATTCAAGATTGGTTCAGAACTTAATGACACAATAATAGAAAAGTTTGTAGAGGCTAAAATATTTTCATTAGAGCTAGCATATACAAATACTATTAATAAAGGTCCTTATCTTCTACAAACATTGTTTAACGATAAAAATGACTCAAAAAATGATGCAATTAATGAAATTTATAAGGTTTTAAGACCTGGTGAACCGCCAACAATTGAAATCGCAACACAAATATTTAATAATCTTTTTTTTAGTTCAGATAGATATGACCTTTCAGATGTTGGGAGAGTAAAACTTAACTCAAGATTAAATTTAGACTGTTCGGATAAGATTACAATTTTAAGAACTGACGATGTAATAGCAATTATTAAAAAGATGCTTGATTTAAGAGATGGCAAGGATGAAGTTGATGATATCGATCACTTAGGAAATAGAAGAGTTAGGTCTGTTGGTGAACTGGTTGAAAATCAGGCAAGAATAGGTGTTTACAGAATGGAAAGAGCAATAAAAGAGAAAATGACAACACTTGATATAGAGTCTGCGATGCCTCAAGACTTAATAAATGCCAAACCATTGACAATCTCTTTAAAAGACTTTTTTGCAACATCGCAATTATCTCAATTTATGGATCAAACTAACCCGTTATCCGAAATTACTCATAAAAGAAGAGTATCAGCATTAGGGCCGGGTGGTTTAACAAGAGAAAGAGCTGGGTTTGAAGTTAGAGACGTTCATCCGACTCATTATGGAAGAATTTGTCCAATAGAAACACCCGAGGGACCTAACATTGGATTAATAAATAGCTTATCTACTTATTCAAAAATTAATAAATATGGTTTTATAGAGTCACCTTACAGAAAAGTAGTCAATGGAGTTGTTCAAGAAAAAATAGAATATTTATCAGCAATGGAGGAAACGAAATTCACTATTGCACAAGCTAATTCAAAAGTTGATAAAAACGGTAAATTTACAGAGGATTTGGTTTCAAGTAGGCAAAACTTAAATTTTATTTTATCCAAACCTGAAAATATTGACTACATTGACGTTTCCCCAAAACAATTAGTTTCAGTAGCTGCTTCTTTAATACCATTCTTGGAGAATGATGATGCCAACAGGGCGCTTATGGGATCTAATATGATGAGACAAGCAGTGCCTCTTTTAAAACCAGAGTCACCTTTAGTAGGTACAGGTATAGAAAGCGATGTTGCTTTAGACTCAGGTGTGACGATTGTTGCTAAAAGAGATGGAATAGTTGATAAAATTGACGGAAAAAGAATTGTGATTAAAGCTACAAGCGAAACTGATTTTTCAAAATCAGGAGTTGATATTTATAATTTACAAAAATTTAAAAGATCAAACCAAAATACTTGTATTAATCAGAAACCCTTAGTTAGAGTTGGTGATAAAGTTAAACGTGGTGACATAATTGCTGATGGACCTTCAACAAAAATCGGAGAGCTAGCACTTGGAAAAAATGTGACAGTGGCATTTATGCCGTGGCAAGGATATAACTTTGAAGACTCAATATTAATTTCTGAAAGATGTGTAACGGATGATGTATTTACCTCGGTCCATATTGAGGAGTATGAAGTTATGGCTAGGGACACAAAACTTGGAGAGGAAGATATAACAAGAGACATACCAAATGTTAATGAAGAAGCTTTGAAAAATTTAGATGAATCTGGAATTGTTTACATTGGAGCAGAGGTAAAACCGGGAGACATACTAGTTGGTAAAGTTACTCCTAAAGGTGATACAGCTTCAGGGCCTGAGGAAAAATTATTAAGATCGATTTTTGGTGAAAAAGCTATAGATGTTACGGATACTTCTTTAAAGATGCCAAGTGGTAGTGGTGGCATAATAGTTGACGTGAGAGTCTTTAACAGACATGGGATAGAGAAAGATGAAAGGTCAATTACTATTGAAAGAGCTGAAATAGATTTGGTTCAACAAGATAAATTGGTTGAGGAAGAAATTCTTGAAAGAAGTATAAAACAAAGAGCAGCTCAAATTTTATCGGGGACACAACTTTCTAAAAAGATTAAAAACCTCAATCAAGGTGATACACTTGATCAGAATAATATTAACGATGTTCCAATATCAGAAATATTCAAAATGAACGTTAAAGACTCTAACAAAAATGAAATATTAGAAAAATTGAGGGGCCAATATCAAAATGCGATACAAGATATTAAGGAAAGATTTGAGGATAAAGTTCTTAAGATTAGACAGGGTGATGATTTGTTACCAAGTGTAATGAAAATGGTAAAAGTTTTTGTAGCAATTAAAAGAAGATTAAGACCAGGTGATAAAATGTCTGGAAGACATGGTAATAAAGGAGTTGTAAGTAAAATTGTTCCTGTAGAAGATATGCCTTACAGAGAGAATGGAAAACCAGTTGACATTGTTTTAAATCCTTTGGGTGTACCGAGCAGGATGAATGTTGGTCAAATTTTAGAAACACATTTAGGTTGGGCTTGTACAGAGCTTGGAGATAAACTTAAAAATTTAATTAATGAAAATCAAAAAAAATTAGAAATGTCGCAAAAAATCAAAGATTTTCTTAAATCTGTTTATGGAAAAGAAATATTAGAAAATTCTATAGAAAAATTAACTAAAAATGAATTCTCTGATTTATGTGAAAACTTAATGAGCGGTGTTCCTATTTCTACACCAGTGTTTGATGGTGCTAAAGAAAAGGATGTAACAGAGATGCTTGATTTAGCTAAACTACCTAAGACTGGTCAAACTCCTTTGTGGGATGGAAGGACTGGAGAAAAATTTGATAGAGATGTTACTGTTGGAACCATTTATATGTTAAAATTACATCACCTTGTTGAGGACAAAATTCATGCAAGATCTACTGGTCCATACAGTTTGGTAACTCAACAACCTCTTGGAGGAAAAGCTCAATTAGGCGGTCAAAGATTTGGTGAAATGGAGGTTTGGGCTTTAGAAGCGTACGGAGCCTCTTATACCCTTCAAGAAATTCTTACAGTAAAATCTGACGATGTTGCCGGAAGAGTTAAAGTTTATGAAACAATTGTAAAAGGTGAAGAAAATTTTGAGTCAGGAATTCCTGAGTCATTTAACGTACTAGTTAAAGAAATAAAATCCTTAGCTTTAAACGTTGAACTAAATTGATTATGAAAAAAGAACTTAAAGACTTATTTAAAAATACCGAAATATCAGACTCTCAAAATTTTAATAGTATTAAAATTTCATTGGCTAGTCCTGAAAAAATAAAGTCGTGGACGTATGGAGAAATAAAAAAACCAGAAACAATAAATTATAGAACATTTAGACCAGAAAAAGATGGTTTATTTTGTGCAAGAATTTTTGGTCCAATTAAAGATTACGAATGTTTGTGCGGAAAATATAAAAGAATGAAGTTCAGAGGTATTATTTGTGAAAAATGTGGCGTAGAAGTTACTAAGTCAAATGTTAGACGTGAAAGGATGGGTCATATTAATCTTGCTACTCCTGTAGCGCATATTTGGTTTCTAAAATCTTTACCAAGTAGAATTTCCTTAGCAATCGATATGAAGCTAAAAGAAGTTGAAAGAGTTCTTTATTTTGAAAATTTTATAGTTATAGAACCTGGCCTCACTGGTTTAAAGAAGAACCAATTATTATCTGAAGATGAATTGATAAAATACCAAAATGAGTATGGCGATGAGTCTTTTACTGCGGGTATCGGAGCAGAAGCTATATTAGAAATATTAAAAAATATAAACTTAGAAAAAGAGAGAGAAGTTCTTGTAAAAAATATTAATGAAACAAAGTCTAAAGTTTCAGAAGAGAGATCAATAAAAAGGTTAAAATTAATTGATTCATTTATTAAGACTGGAAACAAACCTGAATGGATGATTTTAACAGTTATACCTGTTATACCACCGGAACTTAGACCTTTAGTGCCACTAGATGGAGGTAGATTTGCCACTTCAGATTTAAACGATTTATATAGAAGAGTGATTAATAGAAATAATCGTCTTAAAAGACTAATGGATCTAAAAGCTCCAGATATAATTGTTAGAAATGAAAAAAGAATGCTACAAGAATCTGTTGATGCGCTCTTTGATAATGGAAGAAGAGGAAGAGTAATTACTGGAACTGGAAAACGGCCACTAAAATCTTTGGCAGAGATGCTTAAAGGTAAACAAGGAAGATTTAGACAGAACCTTTTGGGTAAAAGAGTAGATTATTCTGGAAGGTCAGTGATAGTGGTTGGTCCAGATCTTAAACTTCATGAATGTGGTTTACCGAAAAAAATGGCTCTAGAATTATTTAAACCTTTCTTATATGCAAGACTAAATAAGCTTGGTTTAGCTTCAACAATCAAACAAGCCAAGAAACTGGTTGAAAAAGAAACCAATGCTGTTTGGGATGCTTTGGAAGTTATTGTAAGGGAACATCCGGTTATACTCAATAGAGCTCCAACTCTTCATAGGCTAGGTGTTCAAGCTTTTGAACCAAAATTAATAGAAGGTGATGCAATTGAATTACATCCTCTAACTTGCGCCGCGTTTAATGCTGATTTTGATGGAGACCAAATGGCAGTACACATTCCCTTAAGTTTAGAAGCTCAACTAGAAGCTAGAGTTTTAATGATGTCTACAAATAATATTTTAAGTCCGTCTAACGGAAAGCCAATTATAGTTCCAAGCCAAGATATGATCCTTGGAATTTACTATTTGTCACTACCACCGTATCAAGAAAAGAAAATTGAAGGTTATTTTGTTAATAATTCTGAAATCGAGCAAGGTTTAGAGTCTGGAAAAATAAAAATACACTCTCGAATTATATCCAGATTTGAAACAGTTGATGAAAAAGGCAATCAAGTATTTGAAAAACATACTAGTACAGCGGGTAGATTTTTGTTGGCAAATCTTTTACCAAAAAATAAGGATATTAAATTTTCCTTAATTGATAGGGTTTTACCTAAAAAAGTTGTTTCAGAAATAATTGACTTTGTTTTTAGATATACAGGTCAAAAAAGCACTGTTATTTTCTGTGATAAACTTAAAGATCTAGGATTTAAGCATGCGTTTAAAGCAGGTATTTCTTTTGGTAAAGATGATTTAATCATACCTGATAATAAAGAACAATTAATCGATGAAACTAAACAATTAATAAAAGATTATGAAAACCAGTATTCTGAGGGGTTAATTACTAGAGGTGAAAAGTATAATAAAGTAGTTGATGCTTGGTCCAAATGCACTGACAAAGTTGCTTCGGAAATGATGAAAGGAATATCTGCAACTAACAAATCTGAAAAAGGTTTAGACATTAACTCTGTTTTCATGATGGCAGATTCTGGTGCAAGGGGTTCAGCTGCTCAAATGAAACAATTAGCTGGTATGAGGGGTTTAATTGCCAAACCATCAGGTGAAATTATTGAGTCACCAATTACTTCTAATTTTAAAGAAGGTCTGACAGCACTTGAGTACTTTAATTCTACTCACGGTGCTAGAAAAGGATTAGCCGATACTGCATTAAAAACTGCTAATTCAGGTTATCTAACAAGACGATTATGTGATGTCGCGCAAGATTTAACTGTAACAAAGAAAGATTGTGATTGTAAAAAACCTGGAAGTATAAATTTGTCAGAAATTATTGAAGGTGGAAACATAATAGTAAGTTTATCAGAAAGAGCTTTGGGACGTGTTACAGCAGCAGATGTAAAAAACCCAATAACAGGCGATGTTATAATTAAAAAGGGTGAAATGATTAACGAGTCCGGTTGTGAAAAAATAGATGCTGCAGGTGTAAAATCTATTAAAGTATACTCAGTTATTACTTGTGGATCAAAAGTTGGAGTTTGTGCAATGAGTTATGGTAGAGATCTTTCAAGGGGTAAAATGGTTAATGTTGGAGAAGCAATTGGTATGATCTCCGCACAGTCAATAGGTGAACCAGGAACTCAATTAACAATGAGAACGTTTCACGTCGGAGGAACAGCATCAATTAAACAAGACTCTCAAATTGTAAGTAAAAGTGATGGAGTTTTAAAAATAATTAACACTAATCTTCTTGAAGACTCTAAGAAAAATTTAATTGTTATGGGTAGGAATACACAAATCAGTCTAGAAGATGACAAAGGTGTTCAAATTGCAATTTATAAAGTTCCTTATGGATCAAAACTATTTTTTAAAAACGGTGAAAAAGTTAAGAAAAATTCAAAAATATGTGAGTGGGATCCATACACAACACCAGTTATTGCTGAAAAAAGTGGAATAGCAAACTTTGTTGATTTAATTGATGGAGTTTCATTATCTGAAACACTCGATGATACCACTGGTATTTCATCTAAATCTGTAATTGATTGGAGATCTCAATCAAAAAATACAGATTTAAAACCAAGAATTACTCTTAGAGATGAAAAAGGAAATGTTATAAAGAAAGCTGATGACAATGAAGCAAGATATTATCTTGTACCAGACTCAATTCTTTCAGTGCAAGACGGACAAAAAATTTATGCCGGTGATGTAATAGCGCGTTTACCTAAAGAAACATCTAAAACAAAAGATATTACCGGAGGTTTACCTAGAGTTGCTGAGCTATTTGAAGCACGTAAAGCGAAAGACAGCGCCATAATTGCAGAAAATAATGGTAAAGTAATTTTTGGTAAAGAAGTACGTGGAAAACAAAGAGTCTCAATTGTTTCATCCAGTGGTGAAAGCTCAAACTATCTAATTCCAAAAGGTAAACATATTAATTTCAATCAGGGTGAAGAAATTAAAAAAGGAGAATATCTGCTCGATGGACAACCTTTACCTCACGATATTTTAAGAATACTAGGTATTGAAGAATTAACTGAATATTTTGTAAATCAAGTACAAGAAGTTTACAGATTACAGGGAGTAATAATAAATGATAAACACATAGAAACTATCTTAAGACAGATGTTAAAAAAGGTTGAGATTAAAACATCTGGTGACTCAGATTTATTACCTGGTGAAATTATTGATAGATTTAAATTTGATAGTATGAATGAACAACTTAAAAAAGATGGAAAAAAACCAGCTATCGGTGAAAGAGTTTTGATGGGTATTACTAAAGCATCACTACAAACAGACTCCTTTATATCTGCAGCCTCGTTTCAGGAGACAACACGAGTTCTTACTGACGCAGCTATAAGAGGTAAGGTGGACACACTAGTTGGATTAAAAGAGAATGTGATAGTTGGTAGGTTAGTACCTGCTGGAACAGGCTCGATTAAGAACAAGTGGAACAAAAAAGCCCTTGATGATGATCAAAAATTCATTGCTGAGCAAGAAAAGATTGAGCAGCCCGAAACCCCTGTAAATCAATAATAATTTAGCTTTAAATTCCGCGTTTTAGTTTGACAAATCACAAAACTGTAGTATTTTCACCAGGAATTTTGGTTGGAATGTAGTGCCCTTATAGCACTAAACGCTACCATACACAGGTCACTAGAGTATTTCTTCCAAAATATTATTATTATGCCAACAATTAACCAATTGTTAAGAAAAAAAAGAATTAAACCTAAGGCAAGGGACAGAGTCCCTGCGTTAGAAAAATCTCCACAGAAGAGAGGTGTCTGTGTAAAAGTTTACACAACCACACCCAAAAAACCTAACTCTGCTTTAAGAAAAGTTGCAAGAGTAAGACTCTCAAACGGTCACGAAGTAACTTCTTATATTCCTGGTGAAGGTCACAATCTTCAAGAACACTCAGTCGTTTTAATAAGAGGCGGTAGAGTAAAAGACTTACCAGGTGTTCGATATCATATCTTAAGAGGTAATCTTGACACTCAAGGTGTAACGGGAAGAAAACAACAAAGATCTAAATACGGAGCAAAAAAAGGTAAGTAAAATGTCTAGAAAAAAAAGCGCTCCTAAAAAACTTAATGTCGTTGATCCAAAATATAAGTCAGTAATTATTCCAAAACTAATAAATTCACTAATGTATGACGGAAAAAAAACTATTGCTGAGAAAATCGTTTACGATGCGATAGACAAGATTAAATCTAAATCAAAAGATGAACCAATCACAGTTTTCAATCAAGCAATTAGTAATATCAAACCAACTGTTGAAGTAAGATCTAGAAGAGTTGGTGGAGCTACTTATCAAGTCCCTGTGGAAGTAAAAGCAAAAAGATCGCAAGCACTCGCAATAAGGTGGTTAATAGATGCCTCAAGAAAGAGAAAAGATAAAAAAATGTCTGATAAAATTTTTAATGAAATTTTTGATGCTTATCAAAACAGAGGTTCAGCAATTAAAAAGAAAGAGGATACACATAAAATGGCAGAGTCAAATAAAGCCTTTGCTCATTTTAGATGGTAATAAAATATGCCTAGAACTCATAAACTCAACATGTACAGAAACATCGGTATCATGGCACACATAGATGCTGGTAAGACAACTACAACTGAAAGAATTCTTTATTATACTGGAAAGAGTCATAAGATTGGTGAGGTCCATGATGGTGCAGCTACTATGGACTGGATGGAACAAGAGCAAGAAAGAGGTATAACAATTACATCAGCTGCTACAACATGTTTTTGGAGAGATCATAGAATTAATATTATCGATACACCAGGACATGTTGATTTTACAATTGAAGTAGAAAGATCATTAAAAGTATTAGACGGAGCTGTAGCGGTGTTTGATGGTGTAGCTGGAGTAGAGCCACAGTCTGAAACAGTATGGAGACAAGCTGATAAATATAAAGTTCCAAGAATTTGTTTTGTAAACAAATTAGATAGAACTGGTGCTGATTTCTTTAGATGTGTAGATATGATTAAAGACAGACTAGGGGCCAAACCTATGGTCATGCAAATTCCTATTGGAATCGAGTCTTCATTACAAGGTGTTGTTGATTTAGTAAAAATGAAAGCGATTGTATGGAAAAATGAAGATTTAGGTGCTGCTTGGGAAGAAAAAGAAATTCCAGAAGATTTAAAAGAAATTTGTGAAAAATATAGACAAGAACTCGTTGAGTCAGCTGTAGAGCAAGATGAAAAACTAATGGAAAGTTATTTGAATGGTGATCAAATTAAAAATGAGGATTTAATTAGATGTGTAAGAAAAGGCTGTTTAAACTTTGATTTTGTTCCAGTTTTAACTGGATCTGCATTTAAAAATAAAGGGGTTCAACCTTTATTGGATGCTGTCGTTGACTATTTACCAAGTCCAGAAGATATTGGTTCAATTAAAGGAACAAAACCTGGATCTGAAGACGTTGTTGAAATGAAATTTGAAGATGGCGCTCCTTTTTCAGCTCTTGCATTTAAAGTTGCAAATGATCCATTTGTTGGATCTTTAACATTTATTAGAATTTACTCAGGAACTGTTAAATCAGGTACCGGAATTTATAACACTTCAAAAGATAAAGAAGAAAGAGTTGGACGAATGCTTTTAATGCACGCAAACTCAAGAGAAGATATTAAAGAAGCTAATGCGGGTGATATTGTTGCGCTAGCTGGCTTAAAGTATACTATTACTGGTCATACTTTAGCTAATGAAGATAGTCCAGTTTTATTAGAACCAATGGAATTCCCAGATCCAGTTATCGAAATTGCTGTTGAACCAAAAACTAAAGGTGACCAAGAAAAAATGGGAGAGGCTTTAGGCAGATTAGCAAAAGAGGATCCATCTTTTAGAGTTACTTCTGATGAAGAGTCTGGGCAAACAATTATTAAAGGAATGGGTGAACTCCATTTAGACATAATTGTTGATAGAATGAAGAGAGAATTTAAAGTAGAGGCAAATGTTGGTGCTCCTCAAGTAGCATATAGAGAAACAATACTTAAACAGTCAGAATTTGATTATACACATAAAAAACAAAGTGGTGGTGCTGGTCAATTTGCTAGAGTAAAACTTTCAATTGAACCTTTAGAACCTGGCAAAGGAAGAGAAGTAGAAAGTAAAATTAAAGGTGGAGCTATTCCAAAAGAATTTATACCAGGTGTTGAAAAAGGTATTGAAAGTGTTTCTGACAGCGGAATATTAGCCGGATTTCCAATTATTGATTACAAAGTAACAATCCTAGATGGATTACATCATGATGTCGACTCAAGCGTTCTAGCTTTTGAATTAGCTTCAAGACAATGTTTTAAAGAAGCTTGCAACAGAGCGACTTTAAAATTACTTGAACCAATTATGAGAGTAGAAGTTGTAACACCTGAGGATTATATGGGTGATGTGATAGGTGACCTTAATAGTAGACGAGGACAAATAAACACTCAGGAGCAGAGAGGTAACGCTACAGTAATCACGGCAATGGTTCCATTAGCAAATATGTTTGGCTATATAAATGCTTTAAGATCTATGTCACAAGGACGAGCGCAATATTCAATGTTCTTCGATCACTACGATAAAGTTCCACAAAATGTTCAAGATGAAGTTACAAAAAAGACAGGTTCAAATGGATAAACAAAATATTAGAATAAAATTAAGAGCCTACGATAATAAAGTATTAGATCAATCAACTGAAGAAATAGTCAATACAGTAAAAAGAACTGGTGCAAACATTAAGGGACCAATACCTTTACCAACAAAAATAGAAAGATATACTGTTTTAAGATCGCCTCATATCGATAAAAAAAGTCGAGAACAATTCGAAACAAGAACTCACAAAAGATTAATAGATATTATAGAGCCAACACCGCAAACCGTGGAAGCTTTGATGAAATTAGACTTAGCTTCAGGTGTAGACGTGGAGATAAAAATATGATTCAGGAAATTGGGCTTATCGGAAAGAAAATTGGTATGACGAGGGAATTTTATAAATCTGGTCAGTCGGTACCTGTCACAGCTGTCAAAATTGACAAAGGAAGGATAATTCAATTAATTTCAAAAGATCAAAGAGGCTATAATGCTATTCAAGTTGGTTTTGGAAAAATTAAAAATTCAAAACTTTCAAAACAAATGAAGGGCTTTTTCTCTAAAAAAAATACTGAACCAAAAAAAGTTTTAAAAGAATTTAGAGTGTCTAAGTTGGATAATTACAAAGAAGGTAATGAGCTTGGTCTTGAGATCTTTAAAGATGCAAAATTTGTTGATGTTCGTTCAAAAACAATTGGTAAAGGATTTGCTGGAGCAATGAAAAGACATAATTTTGGAGGTCTAAGAGCCTCACATGGTGTTTCAATTTCTCATAGAGCACATGGTTCAACTGGTCAAAACCAAGATCCTGGTAAAGTTTTTAAAGGGAAGAAAATGGCAGGTCATATGGGAAGTAAAATGAGAACTAAACAAAATATTGAAATTATCAAAACTGATTTGGAAAATGATATTATGTATTTAAAAGGATCAATTCCTGGCTCAAAAAATACTGAAGTTCTAGTTAAACAATCAGTTAAGAATATAAGAAAACTTACAATGTTAGAAAAAATTGAGAAAATGGAAAAATTAAAAAAAATTCCAGAAAAAAAGAAAAAATAAATGAAAATTGAAAAATTAAATCTTGAAGGAAAAAAAAGCTCGGTTGAAGTTAAAGATTCTATCTTTTCTTCAAAAATAAACGAGAAATTAATCAGCTCTGTTATTTATAAAACTAACGCTAATTACAAAGGAAGAAGCTCCAAAACAAAACAAAAGAATGAAATTATTGGATCTACCTCAAAAATCTATGCACAAAAAGGAACAGGTAACGCAAGACACGCTAGTAGAAAAGCTCCAATTTTTGTTGGTGGTGGTATAGCCCATGGTCCAAAAGGGAGAAATAGTTATAAAACAAGAAAATTAAACAAAAATGAAAAAAGACAAAGTATTAGCTCTATTTTATCAAAAAAATTGAAACTTAAAGAAGTAATTGTTTTTGATGACTTTTCTAAAGAAATAAAAAAAACAAAAGAAATGGATAAAATATTAAAAAAATTTGATGCTAAGAACTCAATTTTAATTTTAGATAAAAATTCTAAAGATAAAATATTCAGGGCTACAAAAAATATTCCCAACGTAAAATGTACAGATATAGGTCATTTCAGTGCATACGATATTATAAAATTTAAAAAAATTATTTTTACAGAAACATCAGTTAAAGAATTGGAGAAAAGGTATAATTAATGAATAAAGTAAACTTATACGATACAATAATCTCCCCAGTTATTACTGAGAAGTCTTCAAACATGTCTACTCAAAATAAAATTGTTTTTAAAGTCAGAGATGACGCTAACAAAAAAACTTTAAAGAAAAATATTGAAAAAATATTTAAAGTAAACGTAGTAAAAGTAAATATTATTAACAAAAAATCTATTTTGAAATTTACCAGAGGCAGAAACAGTAGAGTTAAAGGTTACAAAAAAGCAGTGATTACATTAAAAAAAGGTCAAAGTATTGATCTAACAACAGGAATATAAGATGGCATTAAAAACATTTAAACCGTATACCAAATCTGTACGAGGAACTATTCTTGTTGATAGAAAAAATCTTTGGAAAGGCAAACCATTCAAACCTCTTACATCAGTAAAAAATTCATCAAGTGGAAGAAACAATCTTGGAAGAATAACAGCTAGAAATGTTGGTGGTGGACACAAGCAAAAATATAGAAATATTGATTTTTATAGAAAAAAATTTGGTGAAAAAGCTGAGATAGAAAGAATTGAATACGATCCTAACAGATCATGTCACATAATGTTAGTTAAATTTCCTGATGATGAGAGATATTATTATTTAGCACCACAAGGAATTAAAGTTGGTGATAAAATCTCAAATGGACCAAATTCTGAAATTAAAGTAGGAAATTGCTTACCATTATCTGAAATACCTGTTGGTATTGATATACATAATGTAGAAA
>CACESO010000003.1 GCA_902562205.1 uncultured Pelagibacteraceae bacterium
CAAAAGTATTCCATGCGCTCCAATTAATCTTTTTTTTTGGCATAACAGTTTCATCAAAATGAATTACTGCTAAGTTTTTCTTGTATTTAAAGTTACACAAAATACTTTTTTCATCATCAGAGGGCTCATCGATTATTGATAAAGCTTCATCTGCATGTGTAGCAATCACAACTTTATCGTATTCAAAATATTCGCTTTCCCCTCCATAAAAGACGCGCGCAGAGTTACTAGATCTTGTAACTTTATTAATTTTATAATTTTTAAAGTGCTCCCCACTAATTTTTTTTATTACTTCGTTTACATATTCAATACTTCTATTTTTCACAGTGTACCATTGAGGTCTGTTTTTTAACTTGAATAATCCATGATTTTGAAAAAACTTTAAAAAAAACTTAATAGGCATATTTTTTGCATTATCAGGTGGCATTGACCATATAGCTGATACCATTGGTAAAATGTGATAATTAATAAAAAAATCTGACATTTTTTCTTTTTGAAGAAATGTTCCAAGATTTAAATTTTCATCTATATCATTCAATTTAGAACTCTTGTTATAAAACTTGATAATCTCATAAAACATTTTTAGAAAATTTAGATCAAATAAATTTTTTTTATAAGAAAATATACCTCGGACTCCTTTACCGCTATATTCTAAATTCTTTTCTTTTACCAAAAATGACAAACTCATATTACTTTTTTCAATCTCTATTCCAATCTCACTAAAAAAATTAATCAAGTTTGGATAGGTATGTTTGTTAAAAACTATAAATCCAATATCTGTACGGATCTTTTTTTTACTTTGAATGTCGGTTGAAATTTCCAATGTATGAGAATGTCCACCAAATCGATCTTCCTTTTCGAAAAGATCAACTTTATGTTTTTTTGATAAATAATATGCTGCACTTAATCCAGAAATTCCTGACCCAATTACAGCAATTTTCATTAAATTTTAAGCTGCATCTTCTTTAAATTCGTCAATACTTGGACAAGTGCAGAATATATTTTTATCTCCGTAAACATTATCAACTCTAGCAACAGGAGGCCAAAATTTATTTGTTTTTAAATATTTAGATGGATAAGCTGCTTCTTCTCTTGAGTATTTGTGTTTCCATTCGTCAGAAGACAGTTCAAGATCAGTATGAGGTGCGTTCTTGATTGGATTATCTACTTTATCAAACTCGCTGGACTTAATCTTATCGATTTCTTTTTTAATCTTAATTAAAGTTTCACAAAATCTGTCTATTTCTGTAAGGCTTTCACTTTCAGTTGGTTCTATCATCATTGTGCCAGCAACAGGCCAGGACATAGTTGGTGCATGAAAACCATAATCAATTAATCTTTTCGCAATATCTTCCTCCGTTATTCCTGTTTCTGATTTAATTTTTCTAATATCAATAATACATTCGTGTGCCACATTGCCATTTGACCCTTTGTACAAAATCGGAAAGTGATCTTTTAATCTATGAGCTATATAATTTGCATTCAATATTGCAACTTGGGTAGCAAGCTTTAATCCAGTTGATCCCATCATTTTAATATACATCCAAGAAATTGATAAAATGCTTGAACTTCCCCAAGGGGCAGCAGAAACTGCTCCAATTCCAGAAGTTGGCCCACAATCTTTTATTACTGGGTGGTTGGGCAAGTAAACTTGTAAATGTCTTTTACAAGCAATTGGTCCCATTCCAGGTCCTCCCCCACCATGAGGAATACAAAACGTTTTATGTAAATTAATATGACAAACGTCTGGACCAAAATTTCCTGGTTTAGCAATTCCCACTAATGCATTTAGATTTGCACCATCCATATAAACCTGACCACCATGTTTATGAACTAACTCACAAATATCTGATATTTTTTCTTCGAAAACTCCATGAGTGGATGGGTAAGTTACCATTAATGCCCCAAGGTTTTCAGAATGTTGCTCTGCTTTTTTCTTTAAGTCATCGAAATCAACATTTCCTTCTTTATCACAATTAACAACAACAACTTTCATTCCAGTCATTTGTGCACTTGCCGGATTAGTACCGTGTGCTGAACTTGGAATTAAACATATATTTCTATTGGCCTCATCCCTATCTAAATGATACTTTCGTATAACCATTAATCCCGCATATTCACCTTGAGCACCTGCATTAGGTTGAAGAGAAACACCCGAGAAACCAGTTATGGAACGCAACCAATTTTTTAGATCAGTAAATAGATCTCTGAATCCCTCCATTTGTTCAATTGGGACAAATGGATGAGGTTCTGCAAACTCTTTCCATGAAATTGGGATCATCTCAGCGGCAGCATTTAGCTTCATTGTGCATGAACCAAGTGCAATCATTGTTCTATTCAATGCTATATCCTTATCTTCTAATCTTTTTAAGTATCTCAACATTTCAGTTTCAGAATGGTATGAGTTGAAAACTGGATGTTCTAAATATTTTGAGGTTCTCAATAAGTTTTTTGGAAGATTAGGTAAACTTACTGAAGGATCCTCTTTTTTAATTGATTCTGCTGCGTTAAAAATTTTTAACAGTTGATTTACTCTATAAACATTCTTTCTTTCATCAAAAGAAACTGCAAGCATTTCAGAATTTACTTTACGTATATTAACTTTTTGATTTAAAGCATTTTTATAAATTTGATCAGTTTTTTCTTTAGTAATGATTGTGACAGTATCAAAAAAATAATTAGAATAAAGTTCATATCCAGACTGTTTTATTTTATCGGCAAAACTTTTTGCTAATTGTGAGACTCTTTCAGAAATATTCTTAATTCCATCTGGGCCATGATAAATAGAATAAGCTGCTGATACAATTGCTAATAGAGCTTGGGCGGTGCAAATGTTGCTTGTCGCCTTGTCTCTTCTGATATGTTGCTCTCTAGTTTGCAAGGACAATCTGTATGCCTTGTTGCCGTGTCTATCAACTGACACACCGACAATTCTTCCTGGCATTGATCTTTTGTACTCATCTTTTGTTGCAAAAAAAGCTGCGTGTGGACCTCCATATCCCATTGGGATACCAAATCTTTGTGAGCTTCCAACTGCTATGTCAGCACCAAGTTCTCTTGGTGTTTTTAATTTTGCTAATGCTAGCAAATCACAAGCTAATACAGACTTACCATTCTTTTTATGAATTTTGCTAATTGCTTCACTTGGGTCTTTAATATCTCCTAAAGTTCCAGGATATTGTAAAATTCCACAAACTAAATCCTCTTTTAACTGGTCTAGAACCTCATCTTCTTTACCAACCAATACTTTTAAACCCAACGGTTCAGCTCTAGTTTGAATTACATTTATTGTTTGAGGGTGACAATCCTCAGATACAAAAACTAAATTACTATCTTTTTTGTTCAATCTGTGACTTAAGCCCATAGCCTCCGCTGCTGCTGTACCCTCATCTAATAAAGAGGCATTAGCTATATCCATTCCAGTAAAATCAACAATCATTTGTTGAAAATTTAATAACATCTCAAGTCTTCCTTGAGCTACTTCTGGCTGATAAGGTGTATATGAAGTATACCAACCTGGATTTTCTAATATATTTCTTAAAATTACATAAGGTGTATAAGTTCCATAATAACCCATACCAATAAAATTTGAGTAAACTTGGTTTTTTTTTGATATTGCTCTTAATTTTCTCAAAGCTTCATATTCTGAATTTGATTCACCAATGTTTAATTCACCTCTAAACTTTATTTTTTCTGGCACTGTGCTGTCAATTAAATCATCTAGCGATTTATAATTTAATTCTTTTAACATTTTTGATTGATCTTCTTTAGAAGGTCCAATGTGTCTCTTTAAAAAATCTTTTTCTGAATTTGGTAACATTATGCTGATGTCTCCTTTGCAAATTTATCGTACTCTTCTTTATTCATAAGAGTGTCAAGTTCTGATTTATCTTTTAGCTTTAATTTAAAAAACCATGCTCCACCTTCTGGGTCAGCATTGATTTTTGATGGATCGTCAACAATTGATTGATTAATTTCTACAACTTCACCACTTACTGGTGTATATACATCACTAGCAGCTTTTGTAGACTCTAC
Organism: uncultured Pelagibacteraceae bacterium; assembly: GCA_902562205.1. Lineage (GTDB taxonomy): Bacteria > Pseudomonadota > Alphaproteobacteria > Pelagibacterales > Pelagibacteraceae > Pelagibacter. The sequence continues at coordinate 4,036 of CACESO010000003.1, forward strand.
CACACCTGCAGTTCCATCTTTTTCAACATTGGATCCTTTCTCAGGAAGTTCGGCAAAAACTATATCACCTAACATTTCAGTTGCGTGTTTTGTAATTCCAATAGTTCCAACTTCTCCATCTAAAGTAATCCACTCATGTTCTTTTGAAAATTTTGTATTAGACATTAGCTTCTCCTTTTACGTAACTTTTTTTATAAAACGGTAAATCACAAATATTGGCAGGCACTTTTTTTCCTCTTACTTCTAAGTAAACTTTTGTATCTGTTTTAGAATGAGAATTTGAAATATAGCCCATCGCGATTGATGCATTAACGCTTGGTCCAAATGTTCCGCTAGTGACTTTTCCAATCTCATTGTCTTTTTCATCAAAAATTTTCGTTGACTCTCTTGCTATAACTCTAGTCTCTGGTTTGATACCAACTCTTAATTTTGACACCCCTTCTTCAATTTGTTTTTTTATTTGATGTGATCCTATAAAATTATCATTTATTCTATTTTTTGAAATTGCCCACTTTAAATTTGCTTCAACTGGACTGGTATTTTCGTTTATGTCATGACCGTACAAGCACAAGCCCGCCTCTAATCTTAAAGTATCTCTTGCACCCAACCCAATTAAAGTTGACCCTTTAGAAATTAATTCTTCTACAAAATAGATTGCAACATTATTAGGTAATGATATTTCAAAGCCATCTTCACCTGTATATCCAGATCTTGTTATAAAGATTTCATTATTTTTAAAAGAAAAGTTTTCTCCATTCATGAATTTTAATTTTGATACATTTGAAACCACATTTTCAAGAATTGTTTTAGACTCTGGACCTTGTATCGCTACAAGAGACAAATTATTGTTCATGTCCAAATTTTGATCATCCAGTTTATTTTTAATAATCTGAAGATCATTTTGTTTACAAGCAGCATTTAAAATAATCATGTACTGATCTTTCATCCTGGTGATGATAAGATCATCATATATTCCTCCATTTTCTTTCATTAAAAACGAATACTTGCTTTGATTAATTTTTAAATTTTTAAGATCAGTTGGTAAAATTTTTTGGAGTTTGTCTGTTATTTCGTTACTGTATTTAATGAATAACTGCCCCATATGGGAAACATCGAAAATTCCAGACTTATTTCTTGTAATATTATGCTCTTTTACAATTCCCTTAGAGTATTGTATCGGCATACTATAACCAGCAAACTCAACGAACTTAGCGTTGTGCTTTTTATGTAATTCGTATAGTGCAGTTTTTTTTATATTCATATTAACTCTCTAACCCCCTCTGTCGTGGTGCCTGAGAGATTTTAGCTCCTTCGGCGAGAATTTGTCTCTTTCCAGAGTTAATATGTACGGTCCTTTTGCCTGAGAGTTTCCGGGGTGGTTGCTCCTTCGGCGCTACTTAATGTAGTCTCTCCCGTATCAGATTATATTAGCATATTTTTGATAATCGTCATCAAGAAATAGTTTTTTTTTCCAGTTTAATAACATTGTAAAACTGCAGTAATACTGCTAATAATACAATTGAACCCCCAACTAAAACAATAAATGGTGGATTTTCACTCACAAATAACCATGCCCAAAGAGGTCCAAGAATAGCTTCAGTGAGCATTATGATACCAACAATTGCCGAGGGCGTAGATCTTGCCCCAATTGTAATGAATATAAAACCAAAACCTAATTGAAAGAAACCTGCTAGAAAACCTAAAAATATATCATATGATGAAATATTAATTTTACCTGCAACAAAATAACCGACCGACATTGCGATTATTCCAGCAATTAATTGTAACGGTATCATGTCTACATCTGGATGTTTTCTAATAATAATAATTAAGATTGCAAATGACACTGGCATAATAAATGCTGCAATATTTCCAGACACTTGTCCTGGAGACAAAGATCCCCCAACCATTAAAATAATACCGGAGATAGCTAGTATAATTGATATTAAAGTTAATTTTGAAATTTTCTCTTTTAAAAATAAATATCCAAAGATTGCTAGGAAAATTGTTTGAGTTTGAATAATAAAATTAGCATTGGCTACTGTTGTATTATACATCGCAAAAACATAGCCACAAAACCCTGAAGATAAAACTATACCGCCAATAAGACCGGGGAAGCCTGATTTCTTAAAAGCATAAAAAACATTTTTTTTATAAGTAATGAGTAAAAAAATTGATACAACTAAAATAAAAAAAAGAGATCTCCAAAAAAGTATCTGCCATAATGTGGCACCCTCAAAAGATTTTACAATCATGCCCCCAAAACTTAAACTAGTGGCACCAAAAAAAACCAATAGTGGACCCGGTAATCTTGTTATAAAATTCATCTTATTTTATTAATTATGTTCTTAGTTTCCATAGTATAAATTTTATATAAATTTTCTGCCTCTTTAAGATTTACAATTTTAAATTTGATTTTTTCTCCAGGTGGGCATTGTGCTAACTTGTCATAATCTGCACTTATTACAACAGCAATTTTTGGATAACCACCTATTGTTCCGTGGTCCGAAAGCATTACTATAGGGTCTCCATCAGCTGGAACTTGTATTACTCCTTTTCCTAATCCTTCAGACTTGATGTTTGTTTTTTTTAAATTCTTAATTTTAGGTCCACTCAATCTCATTCCCATTCTATCGGTAAGTTTTGAAACAATAAAATCTTTACTTGTAAAATCTTTGATTGAGTCTTCTGAGAAGTAATCAAAGTTTGTGCCCTTAATCACTCTTATAAATTCTATTTTTGAGTTTAGGTATTCTAAACTTTTTTCAATTGCGCTATCAACATCATTTAAGATTATTGTTTGACCAATCTCTATTTTTTTCCCATCATTAGGACCTACTTCTGCTCTAACAGTTGTCGAATAACTATTACAAAATTTATTAATCTGAAAACCACCTTTGACTGTAAGGTAGCCATAGACTGACTTTTCAGTTGATATAATATCAAGACAATCTTTATTATTTAGATTGTAAGTTCTGTAACATTCACCTTTTATTTCAGAGGCGTCTTTTTTAATTATCTTAAAATTAACGTTACCTGTGATTACAATAGAGGTTTGACTTCCAGAAAATTCAAGTAAGGGCCCTTGGTATGCAAACTCTAATACTGCATCATCTTCTCTATTAGTAATTAATGAGTTAGCGATTAGAAAATTCCTTTTATCTATTGCTCCACTAAATGGAAGGCCTACATGATATAAGTTATCTCTTCCTAAATCTTGAAAAGTAGTATTTATACCAGGTCTTAATACTTTAAAACTATTTTTGCTCATTAAATTTTGAATATTCCTTTTTTGAAATTTCGAAGAACTCTACTTCATCACCCGGATCGATTAATGTTAATTTAGTTGGATCTTTAGTAAAAACTTTTTTAGGTGAATTACCAATAATATTCCACCCCCCTGGACTTTCAAAAGTATAGATATTACAGAATTGTTCTGTAATACCTACTGAGCCCTTAGGAACTTTAACTCTTGGAGTTTCAAGCCTATCTAATCTAATTTTTTCTTTAATATCACCAAGAAACGGCATACCAGCAATAAATCCAGTCATATAACAAAAATATTTTTGAGCTACTAGTTGATTGATTATTTCTTTTTTAGTTAAGCCCGTTTTTTTTTCAACTCTTTCTAAGTCAAGTGCAAACTCATCGTCAAAACATACAGGTATCTTTACTAGTTTTGTTTTAGCTGCTTCAAAAGTTGAAATATCTAGATTTTGTACGATATCTTTTATTTTTTTATAGTTGGTAAGCTCTAAATCAAAATAAATAATTAATTTATTATACGAAGGTGCAATGTTTTTTATGCCAATAATATTTTTTTCTCTTATATCATTAAAATAATTTATTACTCTAAGATTAGTTTCCTTGTTTACAGTATCGCCAAAATCACAATATAAAGCTGCGTCGCCAAGATTGTATATATTTTTGATCATGCCATGTTATACTTTAACTCATAAATTATGGAAATTAATATTAATTGTGATTTAGGTGAAAAATCCAAACACCACTCAAATAAATATGATCCTAAACTATTAGGTATAGTTAATTCTGCAAATATTGCTTGTGGTTATCATGCGGGAGATGAAGATACCATGAGAGAAACAATAAAAATATCAAAAAAAAATGGTGTAAGTATTGGAGCACACCCGTCATTTAATGATCCTGAAAATTTTGGAAGAAAAAGGATTAATCTTTCTTCAGCTGAAATAGAGAAACTTATTCAAGATCAATACAATATACTTCAAGCCATTGCACAAGAAAATAAAGTTAGCGTATCTCATATCAAGCCTCATGGTGCGTTAAATAACATGGCATGTGAGGATATTGACTTAGCAACTATTATTGCAAAAACAATTTACAAAATTAATAAAGATTTAATTTATTTAGTGCCAACAGGCTCAAAAATGGAAATTTCTGCAAAAAAATTAGGAATGAAGGTCGCTTGTGAAATATTTGCAGATAGAAATTATGAAGACGATGGGAATTTAGTCTCAAGAAAAAAAAGCACTGCTTTAATCACAGATCCGATTAAAGCGCAAGATCACGTTCTAAAGATGGTAAAAAACCAAGCGTTAAATTGTCTCTCTGGTAAACAAATTCCTTGTGAAATTGATTCAGTTTGTATACATGGAGATAATCTTTCATCTTTAGAAACGGCATTTAAAGTTAGAGAAAATTTAGAAAAAAACAAACTAGGCTTATTGCCATTAGATGAATTAAAGAAATTTAAATGATGTTTAAAAAATTTTTAATTATTTTATTATTTGTTTTAATTACTAGTCCAGCTTTTTCAGCAGGTGGAAGTGGTGGTTCTGGTGGCGGAGAAGAAAGCAAGCCAGTAACACAATATCAAATTGCAGAAAAAATGATAAAAAAAGCCAAAAAATTTGAAAAAAAAAATAAGACAGATAAAGCACAAAAACATTATAAAAAAGCTATAGGATATTTACTAAAGCATAACAAAAAGTTTCCTTCGGACCCTAACACACTAAATTATTTAGGCTTCACACATAGAAAAGTTGGTGATTATGAAAATGCAGAAATATACTATTCGATGGGGCTCGAATTAGATCCTAAGCATGTGGGTATAAACGAATATATGGGAGAGTTATTTGTAGTAACTAATAGATTAGACAAAGCTAAAGAAAGACTTGCTGTTCTTAAAGATTGTAACTGTAAAGAGTATAAAGAGCTTAAATTAGTAATTGAAGGAAAGAAAGAGTCTAAATACTAATTTATATTCTGTATCATTTTCTCAGGGAGCCACAGAGCTATTTCAGGAAATATAATAATTATAAATGTTGCTAAGACCATTAAGAGAAAAAGTGGAAAAGCACTTCTTGCTATATATCCCATATCTTTTTCTGCCATGCCTTGTAGAACAAACAAATTAAACCCAACGGGAGGAGTTATTTGTGCCATTTCAACTACAACAACTAAGAATATACCAAACCAAATCATATCAAAACCCGCTTGTCTTATCATAGGCTCAATTATTGCCATCGTTAAAACAACTGCTGATATTCCATCCAAAAACATTCCAAGAATTATGTAAAAAATCATTAACACAATAATTAATATGTAAGGTGAGAGCTGCATTGTGTCTATCCAAATTGCTAAATTTCTGGGTAATCCAGTAAAGCCCATTGCTAGTGAGAGAAAAGTTGATCCGGCCAGAATAAATCCAATCATACAAGAAGTTTTGGTTGCTCCTAATAAGGACTTCTTAAATGAGTCCACAGTTAAACTTTTTTGGAAAAAAGATAATATTAATGCTCCAACTACCCCTAATGAAGCTGCTTCTGTTGCAGTGGCCAAACCTGAATAGATAGATCCTATTACAGATACAATTAACAATATTACTGGAATTAGTTTGCCTGATTTTTTTATTTTTTCAATAAAAGGTATGTCCTCTGTCAGAATAGGCATTTTATTTTTATTCATCAACGACCAAATAACAACGTATGTCATGAAAATAATAGCAATCATTATTCCAGGAAAAATTCCAGCAATAAAAAGCTTAGCAATAGACTCTTGAACTGTTACGCCGTAAATTATTAAAATTATAGATGGTGGTATCAACAAACCTAAAGTCCCAGACCCAGCCAAACTTCCAAGTAATATTTTTTCTGGATAATTTCTTTTACGAAGTTCAGGTATGGACATTTTACCTACAGTCGCAACTGTTGCTGCAGAGGAACCTGAAATAGCTGCAAAAATTGCACAGCCAACAACATTTACATGAATAAGTCCACCAGGAAGCTTTTGCATCCATGGAGAAAGTCCTTCAAAAAGATTTTCAGATAATTTCGTTCTAAACAAAATTTCGCCCATCCAAACAAATAAGGGAAGTGCGGTAAGAGTCCAAGAAGATGACATTCCCCAAATTGTTGTTGCCATTGCATCTCCAACTGGTCTTGATGTAAACAGTTCCATTGCAATAGCTGAGACACCAATCATACTTAAAGCAACCCATACACCGCTACTTAAAAATAATAATAAAACTGTAATAAAAAAAATTGCTAATATAATTTCAGTCATTTTTAAAAGCTTTAAAAAGATGATGTAAAATACATATAAAAAAGATAAATGATCCAAAGGCCAAACTTGTTTGTGGTATCCAAATTAAGATTTCATCAGCCCCTTCACTTCTTTCTTGGAACTTGTATGAAATGAATAACATTTTACTGAAATAGAAAAAAAGAAATCCAGAAAAAATAGATGAAATAGTCAAACACCAAATTTCGAATATTCTTTTTAATCGAATGCTCATTTTTTCCAAAAATAATGTAATTCTTATGTGGCCGCCTTCTGAAAATGTGTAAGCAAGTGCAAAAAAGGTTGAGGCAGCCATACAATATCCTGAGTACTCTGACAAACCTCTTATGTAAAAATCAAAAATTCTAGAAGATATTCCAATTAAAATAAAAACTGCAACAAGTATGAGAAATATAGCTGCTAATATACCTGAAAATTTATAAATTCGATGAAGGAAATTTTCTATTTTGATTAACATAATTTAAAAAGGCCATCTTTTATAGATGGCCTTTTATTTTAAATTATTAATATTTTGATAAAACAGTTTGTCCTCTTGAACCAGCTTTGCTAGCCCATTCTTTAGACATTGTTTGACCGACTTTTTCAAAATGAGATTTTAAAGCAGCATTAACTTTACCGACAGTCATGCCAGCATCAGCTAAAGCTTTTTTGTCGTTTTTATTTCCCATTTTAGAAAGCTGCCAACCTTTTCTCTCAGCAATAGCTGCTTCTTTCATGATTAAATCTTGAGTCGCTTTATCTAACTTATTCCACGCCTCCTTATTAGCTATAATCATGTTTTTTGGAAACCATGCAGCAATGTCATAAAAATATTTTACTCCATTTTCCCAAATTTTTTTGTTCTTACCAGTTGTTGGAGAGGTAATCATACTTTCAACAGCTCCTGTTGAAAATGCTTGAGATATCTCAGCAGCTTCGATTTTAGTTGGAGCCATTCCAGTTAACTCTGCGATTCTTACAGTTGCACTGTTATAAGCTCTAAACTTAAGACCTTTTAGATCTGATACACTATTGATTTCTTTTTTAGAGTATAGACCTTGAGCCGGCCATGGAACTGCGTATAAAAACACAAGTCCTTTTTTATCCAAATTTTTTGCAATCTCTGCTTTTGATGCTTTGTAAAGTTTCATAGCATCTGAATAGGAAGTTGCTAAAAATGGTAGTGAGTCAATTTCCAATAATGGATCTTCTTTACCTAAAGCTGACATAAATCTTTCTCCAATTGGAGCCTGACCAGTTCTGACAGCCCTAAAAATTTCTCCCCCTTTAAATAGAGAACCACCCGGATGAGTAACTATAGTGAGTTTGCCTTTACTTTTTTTTGTTACATTATTTGCAAATTCAGTAGCATTTGCCGAATGAAAGTTTCCAGCCCCATAAGCTAGAGCCATATCCCATTTTTCAGCAGCATTTGAATGAGTAAATACAATTAGAGCAACAAAAATTGATAAAATATATTTAAATATTTTCATTTCTCCTCCTTATTTTATTAAAGACCTATTTGATTATGTCTCAATATTTAAATCAATATAAATTTTCACTACTTTTAATTGAATTATACTTAAAATTTTATATTATCGAGGAATTTTGATTGAACAATCTATTATACTCTTACAAATTATCTTCATAGATATTATTCTTGCAGCGGACAACGCAATTATAATTGGACTAATAGCAGCTAACTTTGTTCCTAAACACCGAAAACAAATTATATTGTGGGGTGTTGCAGGCGCTTTAATTTTTAAAGTTATTTTTGCTGTATTTGCAACATACTTGTTTAAATTTTATTTTATTAAAATTTTAGGTGGTTTGCTTTTAGTTTGGATCGTTAATGATTTAAGAAAAGATTTGTTTGAGATAAAGAAAATTAAATCTCCAACTAAGGTATCAAAACAGCCCTCATACATACAAAGTGTATATAAAGTTCTTTTTGCGGATATTACAATCAGCTTCGATAACGTTATTGGGGTAGTTGGTGCTGCAAAAGGAAACTTTGGATTTATGGTTTTTGGTTTGGTTTTATCGGTTATTTTGACAGGTGCGCTCGCAACTTATCTTGCAAACTACATTCAAAAACATTTGTGGATTGCTTATATAGGTTTAGGCTTTATTTTAATTGTTGCTATTCAATTGATAATTGGTGGTCTTGTTGATTTAGAAATACTAAAGGTAGCTGAAGATTTTAAAAAGTATTTCTAGTTTTTTTTTCAATAAATTCAGCTCTTAATATTGTAATCAATATAATTGCCATTAAAGGGATACAGATAATGTTCATTAACTTCCAATTAGTTAAGACTAATAATATACCAGCTGATAAACTCCCTATTGCGTGTACTGAATAAACTACAAAATCATTTAAACCTTGAGCTTTAAATTTTTCGTGTTCTTTATAAGTTGTTACCAGAAGACTTGTCCCTGATATGAATAAAAAATTCCAGCCAAACCCAAGAAAAATCAGAGCAATTAAATAATTAAAAAAAGTTTGGTCAAGTAAACTTAAGACTATTGTTACACCATAAAGTAACAGACCAACATACATAATTTTGCTATGTCCGAATTTCTTTATCAAATTTCCAGTTATTAGGGATGGTAAAAACATTGATGCAACATGCATCTGAATAACAAAACTTGTCTTATCTAATGACATATTTTCCATTACATGCATGCTTATTGGAGTAGCAGTCATCAAAAAGGTCATTATTGCATATCCAAATGCACTTGCCACCATTGCTTGTAAAAATCTAGGTTGAGAAATAATTTCAAAATAGCCTCTTCCAATAAAACTTATATCTTTTTTTTCGATTGAATTGTTTTTGTAAAATAAAAAGAGAATAGCTGGCAGAAACATATACACAGCAAGGGATACATATGAACCAACATATAATTGTTCTGACAAAAAGTTTTTTGTTAAATTTGCTGTGCCTGGACCAATAAATGCGGAAACTATACCTCCTAAAAGAATTATTGAAATTGCTTTCGGTATTTTCTCTTTATCAACACTTTCAGCTGCAGCAAATCGATATTGATGGGTAAAAGCCATTCCAACCCCAATAAAAAAATTTGCAAAACAAAATAAAATAAAATTCTGAGACATAACTGAATATGCGGCCAATAACGAAACTAAAGAATTAGAAATAGCTGCAATAATAAAACCTGTCCTTCTTCCAAATAAACTCATTGTTTTGGTGGCAACAATTGCTCCCAGTGCGATACCAACAACAGATATTGACATTGGTAAAGTTGATAAAGATTTCAAAGGGCTTATTTGTGATCCAATAATACCGCTTAGAAAAACTGTTACTGGTGCGGCTGTAAAGCTAAAAATTTGACTAAAAAAAAGTACGAATAAGTTTCTGTTCATTAGTTAGATCCTTATTATAAGAATTAACTTATCAAACGTATTTCATTTGAAAAAGAACTTCAAACTTTTTCGTATTCAAAGTTTTGGGTGGTCTCGTTTACTTGTATTTGAACAGCTCCATTACTTAAATGAAACTTTCGAGCCATTTCTGTGAGTGGTGATAAAGTAATAAGCCGATTTAAATGATGTGTTTTTTTAATTAATTTAAATACCTCTTTTACAATTAATTTACCTCCACCTCTTTTTTTTGACCAAACTGTATATGCAATCGCTATTTTTCCTACTTGATAGTCTCTTCGAATACTTTGAAGAAAAGCATCTTTGCTCATCATATCCAATTCTTCAACACTTTTGGGAATTTCATTAGTAAAAGCAAAACACATTACAGCATGAATTTCACCTTTGTATTTTACTCCATAAATTTTTCTTCCATAACTAGTTCTAAATTTATTATCCAACTCAGGTCTTACAGGATCCTCTTTTGTATTACATTTTTTAAGTTCAATAATTTCTGCTCCTTTAATCCAGTCAAAGAGATTATCTATATTTTTTGAGATGATCTGTTTATTTCTTCTGATTCTAGCTTTAATTCTAGGTTTAAACGTTTTAGAACTTTTCGAATTATCGTTTTTCATATATTTAGAAACTAATTGTTCTTTTACAGTTTGAAAAACTTCCTTAGTGTTTTTTGTGGCACTATTTTTAATATATTTGGAAACTAATTTTTGCTTAACATTTTTAAAAATTTGTCTCATATCAATTTTTTTTCAACCTTTTTAAAATATCATTAAGAGTTTTGTCAGTCGAATTATAAAGTTTGAATTTTTTAAATAATTTAACACCTTGTTCATTTAATCCTCCAGGTGTTTGAGAATTTTTTACCAAAATTGATAAATCTTTTCCAGAATTTTTTTGTGCGTTTTCAGAAAGAGCAACAAACAATGAAGTAATATAGTTTTGAGCATTTTCTCTTTTAATCCCTTTTAAAATAAGCCATCTTGATAAAGTATTTAAAAATTCGTAGAATGGCGCCATCATTCCGGAAGTTGACCAAAAGTTAAGAGATTTTTTTTCATTATTAATTTCAATTACTGTACCTAAATTAGAAAAAAACTGTTTCACCTTTTTATTTGGCGGAAATATCGGAATTGGACCCTTTCTTAATGAAATTGGCGGCAAGGGAATTGCACGAACAATATCTTTATTAATTTTAGTTAATTTTTTTAATACTGGAAGTTGTATTGTAGAAATAAAACTGACAATGACTTGTTTTTTTTTGAAATTAAGTTTTCCAATAATTTGATTTCCTACTTTGGGAGTGACAGCTAAAAAGACCCAATCTGATTTATTTATTAAGTGCTGATTATTCTTTTCAATTTGAATTTTTTTACTTTTTTTTGTTAAAGAAGCTGAAATTTTACTATTTCTTTTTGATAAATAAATCTTTTTTATCTTTAATTTCGATCTTAAAATTCCAATAACTACAGCTTTTGTAATTTCACCTGTTCCGATAAATCCTAATTTCATAACTATAAGATTATTATTACCATAAAAACCAAATTATTGATGTGGTGCTAATAATTGAGTGTAGAGGCTTTTTTGAGGGATAGTCCTAAAAACCGGGAGCTAAAGATGGCTAGATAGGACTATCATGTTTAATATATCACACTCCATAAAAATTGCATTAATCAATATTTTGATATTTATTAAATATTTATGAAAAAAGGTCACAGGCCTATTACAAAAGTAAAAAATCCAGAGCCAAATTCTATGAGTCCAGATTGGGTTGTGTGGGCTGCCTGGGCGGACCGCGTCACTTTCGAAGAAATCAAAAAAAGATCTGGGTATTCTGAAAGTGACGTAATTAAATTAATGAGGAAAAAACTTAAACCCTCATCTTTTAAACTCTGGAGAAAGAGAGCGAAAAATCAAAGCATCAAACATAGAAAAAAATTTGAATTATCTAGAAAAGAAATAAGAAGAAAAATTAAAAAAAATGATTATATATAAAGAATGAAGAATATTATCGTTTATACAGGACCCTTTTGTAATTTTTGCGATGCTGCAAAGAGATTACTTAAGAGAAATGGATTAAGCTTTAGTGAAATCGATGTTTCCACAGGAGAAAAAATTAAAGAAGAAATGATAAAAAAATCTAATGGCCAAAGAACAATCCCTCAAATTTTTTTTGATGATTATCATGTAGGAGGCTATACAGAACTTCGAGAATTAGAAAAATCTAATAATTTAAAAGAAAAATTAAAATAATTATTTTTCTTTAAACACCAAACATAAACCGTTATTACAATATCTTTTTCCTGTTGGTTTAGGTCCGTCCTCGAATATGTGTCCGTGATGTCCGCCACATTTCTTACAGTGATATTCTGTTCTTGCGTAACCAATATGATGATCAGTTTTTGTTTCAAACACGTTGGGTAAAGACTCATAAAACGAAGGCCAACCGGAACCACTTTCATATTTAGAACTTGAGTCGAATAATTTTACATCACAATTTACACAGTGATAAGATCCTTCTCTTTTTTCTTCATTTAATATACTTGAACCTGGTCTTTCAGTACCCTCTTCAAATAGAATAAATTTTTGTTCCGAAGAAAGTTTTGAATTAATTTTTTTCATAATATTGATGCACAAGATTTATGTAAAATTGCATGAAGCTCAACCAATTTTTTAAAATCTTTGTTATATCCGCCACCTAAAACCCCACATAACGGAATTTTTTTATCAAAAAAATTAGAAATTACTAATTCCTCCCTATTTTTAATACCTTCATCTGTGATTTTTAATTTGCCTAGCCTATCATTATGATGAATGTCTACTCCAGCAATATAGAAAATCAAATCGAAGTTTTCTTTGTTTAAAATAAGTAAATTCTTTTTCAAAACATCAATATATTCCCTGTCTTCAGTATTATCTTTTAATTCAACATCTAAATCGCTGTTTGATTTTTTTGCTGGGTAATTTGATTTACAATGCATACTAAATGTAAAAACTGATCTATCTTTTTTAAAAATTTCAGAATTTCCATTTCCTTGATGAACATCTAAGTCAATTATCAATACTTTTTTAATAGTTTTTTTTGAAAGCACATGCTTAGCTGCAACTGCGACATCATTGAAAACACAATAACCTGCTCCTTCATCTCGTGTTGCATGATGACTTCCACCTGCTGTGTTGCACGATAAACGATTTTGTAAAGCCAATTTACTTGCTAAGACTGTTCCACCTGTAGCTCTAAATGATCTATTAATTACACTATCATTTAAAGGAAAGCCTATTTTTTTTTGAGATTGGGTATCTAAATTCTTATTTTTAATTTTATTTATATAGTCTACTGAATGCGCTTTACTTAATGTTTCAACAGAACAAAATTCGGGTTGTATAAATTTTTTAGTAACACCTTCACTTATCAGATATTTTGCAAGCTCACCAAATTTTTTTATGGGAAATTTATTATCGTCATTTATTTTTGCAACATAATCATCGTGATTTATTATTGGTAAGTTCATTTAATTACTTATTCTCTTATTAGATATTAATATCCCACTTAAAATGAATAAAGCTCCTAATGCATGAAAAAACATAAATCTCTCATCAAAAATAATCATTGCCATTATCGCACTTAATATTGGCATTAAGTGTAAAAAAATTCCTGATCTATTTGGACCAATTAATGAAATTCCTTTTATCCAACAAATGAATGATAATAAGCCTGGGAATAAAACAACATAAGTAAGCGTAAGTGTAAAGGGTAAGTTAATTTCAATACGATAACCCAAAATAAACTCAAAAATATAAACTGGAATTAAAAATAGTAGACCAAAAGAAATAATTATTTGTAATAAACAAAGTTGAGATACATCGTGTTTTTTTACTTTAAGTAAGGCTGAATATGTCGCCCAAGATAGCATTGCAACCACCATAGTTAAATCACCTTTATTAAAATTTAGATTTCTTAAAACATCAAAATTAGCTTTTGTGATAATCGTGATGACACCCAAAAAAGATAATGCTACTCCAATCAGCTGAAATTTGTTAGCTTTCTCGATCTTTAATATCGAAGAGATGAACATAATCATTACTGGAATTGTCGAAATCATTAAAACACCACTAATAACTTGAGTAAAGTTCAATGAGTAATAAACTATGGAATTGAAAACTGTTACACTTGTTATTCCTAACAAAATAAAAAATTTATAATTATTTTTTATATAATCTTTGTTAAGAATAACTTCATTATATGTAAAGGGTATCAAAATAAGCCAGGCAAATAACCATCTATAAAAATTTAAAGAAAAGGGTGGAATTTGATGATAGCTCGCATATTTTCCAACTAAAAAATTTCCAGACCAAAATAAAACTGCTAAAAATAAAAATATATAAGCAAAATTAATTTTTCTTATCAAGTCTAATTAAACCTTACAGAACTGTAGGGTTCCAGATCTAAATTGGTTTTTTCTCCAGAAATCATTTTTGAGACTATTTTCCCCGAAATTGCACCTAAAGTCCATCCTAAATGATGATGACCAAATGAATAATAAACATTTTTATGATTTTTTGAGCTTCCAATTATTGGTAAAAAATCTGGAAGTGTTGGTCTAAATCCTAGCCATTCATCTTCATGCTCAGGTAATCCATCAAGCATATATTTTGCATTATCTATTAAATTTTTAATTCTGGATTTTGAAAGTGGATTGTCTAATCCCCCGAATTCTACTGTTCCAACAACTCTTAAACCCTGTTCCATTGGTGTCATACCGAAACCTCTGTTTGCAAAAACAACAGGTCTTGAAATTAAATGTTCACAGTTTTTGAAGTGAACATGATATCCCCTTTCCGTGTCTAAAGGAATTTTTTCATTTAAATTATCAGTTAATTTTTTTGAAAACGCTCCACATGCAACAATTACTTTGTCAAAAATTATTTTTTCATTGGGGGTCTTTATGATTGGTGTGTCGCCATTGAAAATTATATTTTCTACGTTATTTTTTTTAAATTTGCCGCCTTTTTTTAAAAAAAGATCAAATAATTTCAATAATACTTTTCTAGGATTTATTGTGTGTCTAGCATTAGGATAAAAAACTCCACCATGATAAAATTTTTTTAAATTAGGCTCTAAATCACTTATTTCTTCAGGAGTTACTAATTGTTGTTCTACACCAAGTTGATCCCTTATTTTTATTTCTAATTCTCTACTAGCTATATTTTTTTTCGTCCAGACATACATTATGCCATTTTTTTTTACCAAACCATCAAGATCAATTTCGTCAAATAGTTCGTCATAAGCAGGTAATGCTAAATCTAAAATTTGATGCATGTATTTTGCTGTATGCATCATTTTTTTTGTTGTGCAATTTTTAATTAATTTAAAAAACCATGGAATCATTTTTGGAACGTAATTCCATTTTAAGGCTAATGGTCCTGTTGAACTCATAAGCATTGCGGGAACGTCAGTTAGTATGTCTGGTCTATTTAGTGGTACAGATGCGTAAGGTGAAAAATGACCAGCATTTCCATAAGATGCTGCTGAACCTGGTTCTTCTCTATCAAAAAGATGTACTTCATAGTTTTTTTTTTGAAGAAATAAAGCGTTACAGACACCTTGAATACCAGCACCTACTATCCCAATTTTAGCATTACTCATTCTTAAAGATACAATATCAAAGTAAAAAATTATTGCGACAAATTAAGCAATGAGCTGCTTTTGATAAATTTTTGTACTCATCACAATACTAAAACCTATCATCGTTGCTAACATTGAAGAACCCCCATAAGACATTATCGGCAATGGAGAACCGACTATTGGCAACAAACCTAAAACCATAGACATATTTACAGTTATAAATACAAAAATTGATGATGCAAATCCAAAACAAAACAGTTTACCAAAAAAACTTCTAGCGTTTTTTCCTATATCTATGACTCTATAAATAATAACACCGTAAATAAATAAAAGTGCTAACGACCCAATAAAACCATGCTCTTCAGAAAATAATGTGAAAATAAAATCTGTATGTTTCTCAGGTAAAAATTCAAGGTAACCTTGTGTTCCTTTTAAAAAACCTTTTCCAGTAAGACCACCCGATCCTATAGCTATCTTAGATTGAATAATTTGATAACCGGCTCCTAAAGGATCTTTATCAGGATTAAAAAAAGTTAAAATTCTAAGTTTTTGATATGGTTTTAAAAATGCAATAACAAAAGGCATTGAAATTAATAAAAACAAACCTGAATATATAAAATATTTTAAGTTAATGCCTGCAAGCCAGAGCACTATAATTCCGCTTAATGCAATTAAAATTGAGGTACCTAAGTCAGGTTGACTGACAACTAACAATATCGGTAAAATCAATATCATCATTGGAACAAGTAAATTTTTAAAGTTGTTTATCTGATTTATCTGGGCTCTGTGGTAAAATTTTGCAAAACAAACTATAATAGCGATTTTCATCAATTCTGACGGTTGAAGATTTATAAAGTACAAATCGACCCATCTTTGAGAACCAGAAGCAGTGATTCCATAAAGAGATGCCCATATAAGTAATCCCAAAACTATAATATAAAACAAATAACCAGTTGCATGCCAAAATCTTATATTAAAGAAAGAAAGAATAATCATCATTACAAAAAAAACTATAAATCTTAAAACATGACTTTTTGTATGGTATAAAAGTTCGCCTCCGTCGGTTGCATACATTGCTAAAGAACTTATGACACCTAATATTAAAATGCAGACTAAAAGAATATAATCTAATGATCTTAATTTTTGAAAGAATGTTGTTTGTCCGCTTAGTGCTGTTTCTTTAAACATTTATATTTCCATTAAACTTTTTTCTCTAATTTTTTCTCTTTCTTCGTGTCTATCTACAATAGTTTTAA
Source organism: uncultured Pelagibacteraceae bacterium (assembly GCA_902562205.1). Classification (GTDB taxonomy): domain Bacteria; phylum Pseudomonadota; class Alphaproteobacteria; order Pelagibacterales; family Pelagibacteraceae; genus Pelagibacter. The sequence goes on from CACESO010000003.1 coordinate 20,855, forward strand.
ATAGTTTTTTTGCTAAAGGTGCCGCAGCAGAACTTCCCGCTCCACCATGTTCCACAAAAACACTTAAAGCATATCGTGGATTAACATATGGTCCAAATGCCACAAATAAAGCATGATCTCTCTCTTCATAAGGAATTTGAGATATATCTAAATCAAGTTCTCTTTGAATCTCTGTAATTTTTTTGACCTGGGAGGTACCTGTTTTTCCTGCAAACTGGTATTTTTTATCACTTATTCTTGATGAATAGGATGTACCCCTAACTTCATTTGTAGACGCAAACATAGCTTCAAGAACAAATTTTACATTCTCCTGGTTTCTATACAAAGGTTTATAAAGATCAGTATCGCGTTTTTTCTTTTCTAAAGAAAAGTCAACCAATGCATCGTCTTGTTGGAAGTCACTTAATAGATCAATTCTATTTTTTTCCATTTCAGCCTTTATTTTTTCATAAGAGTCACTTTTTTTGTCATAAATAATTTTAGGTTTAATTTTAAATCCTCCGTTCGCTAACTGCGCAGTCATAAGACATAGTTGAAGTGGAGTTGTCTGCATATATCCTTGGCCTATTCCAGTAATCAAAGTTTCTCCTAAAACCCATCCTCTTCCTAGTGCATTCTTTTTCCATTGTGTTGATGGTATTAATCCTTCTTTCTCTTCGTTGTAAGTCCCATTAAATACTTTTTCTCCTAAACCAAACTTTTTTGCTGTAAGATTTAATCTATCCACTCCAAGTCTTCTTGACATTTCATAAAAAAAAGTATCACAGGAAACTTTGAGAGCATCTCTTAGGTTTACTATTCCATGACCTGTATCTTTCCAACAGTGATATGTTTGCCCATACATTTCGGTTTTACCGGTGCAATTAACTTTAAACTTTGTTGAGATCACATCATTTTCAAGTGCAGAAAGTGCAACAATTGGCTTAATTGTTGATCCGGGAGGATACAAACCTTGTATAGATCTATTTATTAAAGGTTTTTTTGGATTGTTAAGTATTTCATTCCAATTGTCATGGCTTATTCCATATAAAAATAAATTTGGATCAAAAGATGGAGAGGAGTGCATTGCAATTAATTCACCTGTATAAATGTCCATTACACATATTGATCCTGCTTTATCCTTAAGAAGTTCGTTACATTGAGCCTGTATTTCTGTATCGACTGTTAGTTTAATATTGGTTCCTTTTTTTCCTTCAACAAAATCAATTTGATTAATTCGTTTTCCATATGCGTTTACTTCATATCTTTGGATACCATTTGAGCCAATTAATTGATTTTCATAAGTTTTTTCCAAACCAATTTTACCAACTCTTAAACCAGGAACGTGACTTTTTTTAATAACTTCATTTTCGATCAAATCTTTTTCACTTGCTTGAGCAACATATCCAAGTAAGTGTGTGAATTTTTCATCATAAGGATAATTTCTTGCAACTGAAAGAACTGGTTTGGCGCCTGATAATTCATGGAGGTAAAAATTTATTTTTGCAAATTGATCCCAGCTTAAATTCTCTGATATAATCAATGTCTCCCAAGATTTTTGCTGACTTCTTTTCTTCAAAATCTTTTTAAAAGTTTTAGAGTCTATATCTAAGATATCTCTAAGTCTTATCATCAAATATCTAAAGTCTTCAACTTGCTCAGGTACCACATGTAATTGATAAACTTTAAGATTGCTTGCAATTTTATTACCAAAAAAATCTTCAAAATCCCCTCTGACAGGTGGTAATCTCCATTCTCTTAATCGATTTTTATCAGATAAAGTTAAATATTTTTTATTCTCATTTATTTGAAGACTGAAAAGTCTTGTTATAATTCCACCAAATATCACTAGTTTAGCAGCAGTCATAATGAACATTCTTCTATTTACTGTGCTAAGTTTTTTGTAGCCTGAATCTCCTCCACCATCAAACATAATTATCTCGTAATATTAAATTTTGAATAATAATCAAAAATATATGAAAAAATATAATAAAACATAAATGTAAAAATAATATTAAAAAATAGAAAATAAAAATTCATATCTATTCCAAAGAATATAATTAGAACCATGTAAAGTATTGAATTTACTAGTGAGATAGTGAATAGAAAAAAAAGCCAATCTTTAATAAGGTTTGGTCTCAATGTGATATTTCTTAAGTATACCGCAAAACCACATATTAGCAGATATGAAAAACTGCTAATGCCCATAGGTAGCCCAACAACGACATCGTTTATCAATCCTGCAATAAAAACAAGGCCATATCCCAGCTTTTCTCCACCTTTTAAGCTCCAGTAAAAAATTAATATAAATGGAAAATTAAAAGAGAAATACTTAAAGTTAAGATAGTTAAAATCAAATTCATTAAGAACTGAGATAAATAAAATAATAATTGGTAAAGAATTAAAAATTTTACGTAAAATTGATATTTTTGAAATTTCAATCATTTTGTTTTACCTCTTCAAAAGAAACAATTTTTACCAAACGTAATTGCGAAAAGTCTGAATGGAATTTAACTTTTATGGTATCAAGACCAGATCCAGCATTTAAAATTGTTTTTCCAATTGGAATTCCAGAACGGAAAATTCCACCTGATCCAGATGTGAAGATTTCAAAGTCGCTGTCTAATTGATAATCCTCTTTTATGTATTGGATTTCTCCAAATTTTGATCCACTTCCTGAAAGTATCGATTGAACACCATTTGGTTCTATAGAGACAGGAATTTTGCTATTTAAATCAGATAATAATAAAACTCTTGAAGTTGAGTAATTTACTTCTACAACTTTTCCTACAAGAAATTTTCCATCCAAAACTGCCATACCCAATATCACATTATCTTTACTTCCCCTGTTTACTATTACAGATCTTAAAAAAGGACTTTTTTTATCTATAATTACTTTTGCTAATAGTTCAGATGATTGTGTTGATACATCGTCAATCTTTGATTTAAGTGCCTCGTTTTCAGATTTTAAGAAGTCAGCATTTAACTTTGTAGCCTTAAGGCTTTCGTAATCCTTTTTTAGATTTTTGTAATTTGAATATAAAGAAAAATGATCATTTATTGTTTGATAGCTGCTTATGACAAAATTTTCTGGAACAGATACAATAAACGTTGTTCTATAGACAACTTCTTTTATAGATAATTTTAAAAAGTTTATCCCTTTAAAATTATATTTACCAAGTACTATTATAAAAATTGAAAAAAGTATGAGAGCTATTAATGAAAATCTCTGTTGGTTTCCTCTTTTAAGAAATGCAGATCTGATTGCAATAATGAAATCATCTCTGTTTGTTTGCATCGTTTATTAATATTCAGATAATACAGTAGAGAATATTTCCTCTTGTTCTAATGCCTTCCCAGTTCCGATTGCAACACAAGCTAAAGGATCATCTGCAATATGAACTGGTAGACCAGTCTCTTTGGATAATCTTTTATCAATGTTCTTTAATAGTGCACCGCCTCCAGTTAAAGTTAGACCCATATCAACTAAGTCTGCTGATAATTCAGGTGGTGTATTTTCTAAAGCATCTTTAATTCCATTAATCATTTCTCTTAAAATAGGATTTAAAGCCTCGACAGAGTCCTCTTCAGTAATACCTACTTCCTTAGGTGTTCCTGACCTTAAATCTCTACCTTTTACAGCATATGTATTGTTATTTGTCGCGATCGCTGTTCCAATTTCTTTTTTTATTTTTTCTGCAGTACTATCACCAATCATTAAATTATATTCTTTTCTCATATAATTCGCGAATGCGCCGTCCATTGCATCACCAGCAACTCTTAAAGAATTAGAATAAACAACTCCACCAAGAGACATGACTGCGATTTCTGTTGTACCACCACCTATATCAATTACCATTGATCCTGTTGCTTCAGATATTGGTAGACCCGCACCTATAGCAGCTGCTATTGGTTCCTCAATTAATTGAACACGTCTTGCACCTGCTGCAAGAGCACTGTCTTGAATTGCTTTTCTTTCTACAGGCGTTGAACCAGTCGGGACACAAATTAAAATTCTCGGGTTTGCAAAAGAGCTTCTTTTGTGAACTTTTTTAATAAAATGTTTGATCATTTCTTCTGTAACAATAAAATCAGCGATAACTCCATCTCTTAAAGGTCTTATTGCTTGAATGTTTCCTGGAGTTCTACCTAACATCGTTTTTGCCTCATCACCTACAGCAAGAACTGATTTTTTACCTTTATTGTCTACAACAGCTACAACTGATGGCTCATTTAAAACAACTCCTTGACCCTTTAGAACTACAAGAGTGTTTGCTGTCCCTAAATCGATTGCCATATCCTGGCTCCATATTTGTGTTAGCTTACCTAATATTGACATTTAAATTCCTTTTACTTTTTGGTGTTTAATACTTTCGTTCATAGCTTTTTTCTCTCGCTTTATTAACATTTTATTCAGAGCATTCAAGTAAGCATTTGCTGAGGCAACAAGTGTATCAGTGTCTGCAGATTGTCCAACAGTAGATCTGTCATTTTCCTCAATCTTGACACTTACTGTAGCCTGAGCGTCAGTGCCTTCTGTTACAGCATGGACTTGATATAATAAAAGCTTCATGTCATGAGGATATAGCGCTTTTATACACTTAAATGTCGCATCAACAGGACCATCTCCTGTCTGTGAAGTTTTTTTTACTTCACCAAAGACATCAAGTGTCATCTCAGCTTTTTGAGGTTCTCCAGTTCCTGCAAAAACTTTCAAAGATTTTAAATTTATCGCATTTATTTTGTTATCAATTATTAAGCTATCGTCTACTAACGCGATTATATCTTCATCGTAAACATGTTTTTTTTTATCAGCAAGAACTTTAAACTTTCCAAATGCTGCTTGCACAACATCATCTGTTAAGTCTGAATATCCCAGATCACCTAATTTATCCTTAAATGCGTGTCTGCCAGAATGCTTACCCATTACTAAAGATGTTTTTTTAACACCAACACTTTCTGGTGTCATAATTTCGTAAGTTTCTCTATTTTTTAACATTCCATCTTGATGAATTCCTGATTCATGTGCAAAAGCATTTTTACCAACTATCGCTTTGTTAAATTGAACTGGAAATCCAGTAGCATTTGAAACTATCTTTGAAGCTTTACTAATGAGTTCTGTTTTAATTCCTGTTTCATATGGCATTAAATCATTTCTTGTTTTAATAGCCATCACAATCTCTTCTAACGCAGCGTTACCTGCTCTCTCTCCAATTCCATTGATAGTACATTCAATTTGTCTAACACCTGCTGATAGTCCTGCTAAAGCATTAGCAACAGCCAAACCTAAATCATTATGGCAATGTGCTGATATAATTGCTTTATCAATGTTTGGAACATTGTTTTTTATATGCGTTATTGTACGAGCAAACTCCTCAGGAATTGAGTATCCCACGGTATCAGGTATATTAATTGTTGTTGCACCACATTTAATTGCTAACTCAATAGTTTTACACATAAAATCTAAATCTGTTCTTGTTCCATCTTCACAAGACCATTCTACATCGTTAGTGAATTTTCTTGCGTATGTAACACTTTCCTTTATTGCATCTAAAACTTGGTCGTTAGTCATATCAAGTTTATGTTTCATGTGGACTGGACTGGTTGAAATAAAAGTATGAATTCTAAATCTTTTTGCAAACTTAAGTGACTCATGACACGCATCTATATCTTTTTTTAATGCTCTTGATAAACCACACGGTATAGAATTCTTCACACTTTTACTTATTTCTGAAACTGCTTCAAAATCACCAGGAGATGAAATTGGAAATCCTGCCTCAATTATATCAATTCCCATCTCATCAAACACTCGAGAAATTTGAATTTTTTCCTCAACACTCATTGAGGCGCCAGGTGACTGCTCACCGTCTCTCATTGTTGTATCGAAGATATAAACTTTTTCTTTTTCGCTCATAAAATAACAATTTTAATTATTGAGATAATACATTCTCTAGCACAGATTGCAAATTAAAGAGTTCTCAATTTTTAAAAATAAGGATTTTATTTAATTCTTATCGCTATCTACTAGTTTCTTTTTTGAAATCCAAGGCATCATAGCTCTTAATTTAGCACCTACTTTTTCAACCGGATGTTCTGCGAGCTTCTCTCTTGTTTTTAGAAAATTTTTCTGGCCATTTTTACATTCTTCCATCCACTGCTTAGTAAATTTTCCTAACTGAATATCTTGAAGAACTTCTTTCATTCTCTTTTTCGTTTCTTCTTTATTTATAATTTTAGGACCCGACATGTATTCTCCGTACTCAGCGGTATTAGAAATAGAATAATTCATGTTGGCAATTCCACCTTCATAAATTAAATCAACAATTAATTTTACTTCGTGAACAGTTTCAAAATATGCCATTTCTGGTTCATAGCCTGCTTCAACCAAAGTTTCGTAACCATTTTTTATTAGTTCAACTAATCCACCACATAAAACAGTTTGCTCTCCAAATAAGTCTGTTTCTACTTCATCTTTAAATGTAGTTTCAATAATGCCTGATCGACCACCGCCAATTGCAGAGGCATATGACATAGCTAAATCTCTAGCTTTACCTGATCCATTTTGATGAACTGCAAAGAGACATGGAACTCCACCACCTTTTTCGAATTCACTTCTTACCAAATGTCCTGGGCCTTTTGGTGCAACCATAAAAACGTCTAAATCTTTTCTAGCTTTAATCAGATCATAATGAACATTTAAACCGTGAGCAAAAGCAATTGAAGTTCCCTCTTTAACCCTTTGTTCAATGTGATTTTTATAAATCGATGCTTGTAATTCGTCTGGTGTTAAAACCATAATCACGTCTGCCCATTCAGCAGCATCAGATAAATTCATAACTTTTAACCCTTTGGACTCAGCTTTTGCTTTACTTGCAGACCCATCTCTTAGTGCTACGACGACCTCTTTAACCCCGCTATCTTTTAAATTTAAGGCATGTGCATGTCCTTGGCTACCATACCCGAAAATAGCAATTTTCTTATTCTTAATTAGATTTGGATCAGTATCTTTTTCATAAAACATCTTCATAATATTCTCCTTAAATTATTTAAAAACTTCAGCCCCTCTAGTCATTGCTACAGCACCAGTTCTCGATACACTCACTAGACCAGTCTTTTTAAGATCATTCATTATAGTATCTATCTCTCTTCTTAAAGCGGTAATTTGTATTACTACTGATTTGTTTGTTTTATCTAATACAACAGGATGAAATTTTTTGCAAAACTTAATAGCTTTCTTTCTTTTTACGTTGTTTCCGACAATCTTAAGCAAAGCCATTTCTTTAAAAATGATTTTCTTATCACCTCTCATAAAATCAGCAACTTTATGAACAGGCACTAATTTTCCTAATTGGAGTTTAATCTGTTCTATTACCTGGGGTGTACCTGTTGTAACTATCGTAATTCTTGAAATATTTAATTTTGGATCTACTTCAGCAACTGCTAAAGACTCGATGTTGTATCCTCTTCCAGAAAATAAACCTACAACTCTTGCTAAAACACCGGCTTCATTATCAACCCAAACAACAATAACATGTGTATCATTTTTTTGTTTTTTTCCAGGGATGCTATAAGCTGATTTAGGTTTCGACATTAAACTAAAGTTTTTCCTTTTCCGGTAATCTTATTTTCTTTTTGATCATTTGGACCTAACAACATTTGGTTATGTGGTTTACCAGATGGTATCATTGGAAAACAATTTTCTTCTTTGTCAACTAGACAATCAAAAATAACTGGTTTGTTTACATTTATCATTTCTTTAATTTTTTCATCAAGTTCATCAGGAGTTTTGGCTCTTATACCAACACATCCATAAGCTTCAGCTAGTTTTACAAAATCTGGAAGCGCTGCAGTATAACTTTCTGAATAATTTTTTTCGTGAAGAAGTTCCTGCCATTGCCTTACCATTCCCATATACTCGTTGTTTAAAATAAAAATTTTAATAGGTAAATTATATTGAACTGCTGTCGACATTTCTTGTATTGTCATTAGTACAGAGGCCTCTCCTGCTATATCAACTACTAATTTATCAGGATGAGCAATTTGAACACCAACTGCCGCGGGCAAACCGTATCCCATTGTTCCCAAACCTCCAGACGTCATCCATCTGTTTGGTTTATTAAATTTATAATGTTGCGCTGCCCACATCTGATGTTGGCCTACTTCAGTAGTTATATAAGTATCTTTGTCTTTTGTAAGTTCATACAATCTTTGAATAGCGTGTTGTGGTTTAATAGTTTTATCACTGTTTATAAAATTAAGTGAGTTCACCGATCTCCATTCAGAAATTTTCTCCCACCATTTTGAAGTTTTTTCTTTATTAGAACTTGCAAAATTTGAATTTTTTTTCTTTAGAGTTTTTATTACCGAAAGCATCACCTCAGAAACATCACCGACAATTGGTAAATCAACTTTTACATTTTTATTGATAGATGATGGATCGATATCTATATGAACTTTTTTCGATTTTGGTGAAAACTCATCTATCTTTCCAGTTATTCTATCATCAAACCTTGCACCAATGTTAATCATCAAATCACAATCATGCATTGCATTGTTTGCTTCATAAGTTCCGTGCATACCAAGCATTCCTAAAAATTGATTATCATCACCAGGATATGATCCTAAGCCCTGCAAAGTAGAAGTTATTGGAAAACCTGTAAGTGATACTAGTTCTCTTAATAACTCGCTAGCTTTTGGTCCAGAATTAATTACACCTCCGCCAGTATATAATATTGGTCTTGATGAATTTACCATTAACTTTACAAGTTGATCAATTTCACTTTGATTAAATTTGTTATGAATTTTGCCATTTAGTTTTTTTCTTTTGATTGAACTAACATATTTTGTTTTTTGAAACTGAATATCTTTTGGTATATCGACCAATACAGGCCCTGGTCTTCCAGTTGTTGCAACTTCAAAAGCTTTGTGCATAATTTTTGACAAGTCTTTAACATCCTTTACAAGCCAATTATGTTTTGTGCATGGTCTTGTTATTCCTGTTGTATCACATTCCTGAAATGCATCTGTCCCGATTAAATGAGTGGGAACTTGTCCTGATATGCAAACTAATGGAATGGAATCCATGTAAGCATCTGTTAAAGCTGTAACAGCATTTGTTGCACCTGGTCCAGAAGTAACTAATACTACACCGGGCTTACCTGAAGATCTTGCGTACCCTTCTGCAGCATGTCCCGCACCTTGTTCATGTCTTACTAAAATATGTTTTATACTTTCGTGATTTTTTAATTCATCGTAAATTGGAAGAACCGCTCCACCAGGATAACCAAATATATATTCAACATCTTGATCCTCAAGACATTTGAAAACAATTTCTGCACCTGAATATAATTTGGACATTTGGCCAATCTAGCTGAAGTTGAGCTAATTGGTCAAGTTTTAGCAGAAATTATTTTAGAATTTTTTTGAATGGATTTTTTGATTTTGGATCAATTTTGTGCCAATTAATCATATGACCTCGAGACCAAGTGCTCTGTCTTTTGGCGTATTGTCTAGTTTTTATTAATATCTGTTCTTTAATATCGTTCAATTCAGCTTTTTTACTTAAAAAAGAGTTTATCTCTTTTATACCAATCACATGATTGACGCTATTCAGTTTATTGATTTTAATGAGATTAAATTTCTTAACTTCTTTTATGGCTCCTAAATCAAACATCCTTTCTATTCTTTTTTTGATATTCTTTATTAATTTGTCTCTTGGATAATCCACATAAGTCATCACAAACTCACTCTTATCGAAAAAGGTTTTTGTTTCTTTAAACCATTTGTATAACGATTTTTTTGTAAGTTTTTTTACTTCGTATGCTCTAATTGATCTATTAACATCATTTGAATTAATAAATTTTTTAGAGTCAGGATCTAATTTGACTAATTTTTTATAAAATTGCTTTTGGCCCAATTTTTTATGAAGCTTAAGTATCTTGTTTTTTTCTGAAAGTTTGAACTTTGGAATGCTTACTAGCCCATCTACTAAAGCTTTAAAATAAAGGCCAGTTCCACCAACGATAATTGGAGTTTTATTTTTTTTTCTAATTAAATTTATTATTTTGATACATTCTTTAAGCCATTGACCTGTTGAAAATCTTTTCCGTACATCAATGATGCCAAATAAATGGTGTTTAATAGTTTTTTGATCTTTTTCTGAAGGTCTTACTGTTAGAATTTTAAGTTGTTTATAAACTTGCATGCTGTCAGCATTAACAATTTCTCCATTAATTTTTTTCGCTAAGTTGATTGCTATTTTTGATTTTCCAGAAGCTGTGGGACCGGCAATAAGAATGATTTTGGACTTGTAGTCCATGTTATTTTAATTTGACACCTATATATCTTTTTTGATTTTGATCATTAATTACAGCTATTAAAATTGTTTTACTTGATGTTTTTAAAGCTGCATTTACTAGATTATTTAGTTCTGTTGCGCTCTTTATATTTCTTTTTTGAGCTTCAACTATTAAATCACCAACTTTTAAGTAGTTTATAGGACTTTCTGTATCTATCTTTGTGATTACGACTCCAGTTGTGTTTAAAGGAATTTTTTTCTCTACCAGGTCATCTCTTGTTATTTTTCTTACTTCAATTTTCAAACCGTCTATGAAAGTCGCTTTAGGTTTTGTTGGTTTTTCTGCTTTAAAGTCCTCAGAAGTTTCTAATCTTCCTAAAGTAATTTTTTTTGTAATTTCTTTTTTATTTCTCCAAATTTTTACATTAACGACTTTTCCAACTTTTGTTTGTGCAACAATTAATGGAAGTTCTTGCATCTCATTAATCTTTTTACCGTCAAACTCTAGAATTATATCGCCATCCTTTATCCCAGCTTTATCTGATGGACTACCCGGTGCAACACTCGCAACTAATGCACCTCGAGCTTTTTTCAATTTTTCTATATCTGCTATTTCTTTTGTAACTGTTTGAATTCTTACCCCTAACCAACCTCTTTTTGTTTCACCAAATTCTAAAAGTTGATCTATTACTAATTTGGCACTATTTGATGGTATAGCAAATCCAATACCGATGGATCCTGATTGACCTAATATAGCAGTATTAATTCCTACCACTTCTCCATTCATGTTAAATAAAGGTCCTCCAGAATTTCCAGAATTTATCGACGCATCTGTTTGAATAAAATCCTCATAACGAGCCATGCCAATATTTCTATTTCTTGCTGAAACTATTCCTGCGGTTACTGTTCCACCTAATCCAAAAGGATTTCCAATTGCTATGACCCAATCTCCAATTCTTGCAGTATCTGAATTTCCAAATTTTACTGTTTCAAATTTATCATCAGTAATAATTTGTAAAACTGCAACATCAGACAAAGGATCGGTTCCTAAAATTTTTGCTTTATATTCCTTATTCTCATTTGTTCTAATAAATATATCTTCTGCACCTTGAATTACGTGGTTGTTAGTTATAACAATTCCTTTTTTATCAATTATAAAACCTGAGCCTAGTGCGCTTGATTTTCTTTTTTGAGGTGTTCCAAACTCTTTAAACATATCTTCAAAAGGTGATCCTGGTGGGAATTCAAATGGAAAAGGATTTACGTTTTTAACAACGGTTGTAGATGTTGAAATGTTTACAACGGCAGACATTAACTTTTCAGTTAAATCAGCAAACGAAGCGGGTCTTTCTTGTGAAATTGCTGAATGACTAAATAATATAAAAATTATAATTGAAAATATTGATCTTAGAGCCCTCATTATCGTTATCCTTTAATAGACCATATTATAAAGAAACCAATTAAAGCGAATATAATTCCACATGTTCTTAATTGTTTGTCATTAATCATTTTTAGTTTTTCTAACATACTTTTCATTTTTGAAGGAAATAAGGCATAAAGAATTCCCTCTATAAAGAGAAATAAACCTAAAGCGACAATTAAGTCGTCCATTATGCTATTGTTTAATTTGCGCTTTTACGTTTCCAAAGAATTTGAAAAACTCACTGTCAGGTGACATTATAAGAGAGGTTTCACCACCTATTAATGCTCTTTCATAAGCTTGCATCGCTCTATAGAAAGCGAAGAATTCTGCATCTTTCCCGAAGGCATCAGCGAATATTTTATTACGCTGACCATCACCTTCACCCTTCATGATCTCTGATTTTTTTTGTGCTTCTGCAAGAATTACTGTCACCTCTTTATCAGCTGTTGAAGTAATTGTTACAGCCATCTCAGCTCCTTTTGCTCTAAATTCTTTTGCTTCTCTTTCTCTTTCAGTTTGCATTCTTCTATAAATCGCATCACTGTTTGCTTGAGGTAAGTCTGCTCTTTTAATTCTTACATCAACTATTTTTATTCCAAAGTTTTCCGCTTCTTTATTTACACCGTCTTGAATAAGAGCCATTTGTTTGTTTCTATCTTCAGATAATAAAGTCTGAAGTCTTTGAGTACCTAAAACACTTCTTATCCTTGAGTTAATAATCGTTGATAACCTAGATCTTGCAACTCTTTCATTGCCTACAGAGATATAAAATTTTAAAGGATCAATAATTTGAAACCTTGCAAAGGCATCAACAATTAGTCTTTTCTGGTCTGATGCAATTACTTCTTCTGGTGGAGCATCTAGATTTAAAATTCTTTTATCAAGAAATACTACGTTTTGTATAAATGGAAGTTTAAAATTCAAACCTGGTTTAAGTATAATTCTTTTGGGATCACCGAATTGAAGAACAATAGCTTGATTTACTTCTTTAACAATGAATATTGAAAAGAATGCAGTTAATGCAATAACCCCGATAATTGGCAAAATAAATTTTTTCATTAGTTAGTTTTCTTTTTTAATTCTGGAAGTGGCAAGTAAGGAACAACCCCTGAACCTGCGTTCTTCTCTATTATTACTTTATCTATATCTGCTAAAACTTTTTCCATTGTTTCAAGATACATTCTTTCTTGTGTAACTTGTTTTGCATTTTGATACTCATTAAAAATTGCGGTAAATCTACTTGCTTCACCCTCTGCTTTTGCAACAACTTCTTTTTTATATGCCTCAGCGGCTTGTAAAATTTTTTCAGCTTCACCCCGTGCTCTTGGGATTACGTCATTAGCATAAGCCTCAGCTTCGTTTTTGGATCTTTCCATGTCAGCTCTTGCAGCCTGTACGTCTCTAAATGCGTCGATTACTTGGTCTGGTGGGTCTGCTTTTTGTGTTTGTACCTGTGTTATTTGTATTCCGCTCTGATACTCATCTAAAATATCTTGAATTATCTCGCTTGCATCAATCTCTATTTGTGATCTTCCCTCAGTCAAAATTGGTTGAATGTTGCTTCTTGCTATAACTTCTCTCATTGCTGTCTCTGCTGCAGCTTTAACTGTTCCCTCGGGATCTTGAATCTTAAATAAAAAGTTTCCCGCATCCTTAATCACCCAGAAAACAGAAAAGTCTATGTTCACAATGTTTTCGTCTCCAGTTAACATTAAACTCTCTTCGGGAACATCAGCCACAACACCTGATGTAAAACCTGTATCTCTCTCTGATCTGAAACCAATATCAATTCTATTAACTTTTGTAACTTTTGGAGTTAAAACGCTCTCAACTGGAAAAGGAATATGATAGTTTAATCCGGGCTGTGTTGTTGAAACAAATTTTCCAAATCTTAAGACTACACCCTGTTCATCTGGTAAAACTCTATAAAGTCCGCTTAGTGCCCATACAATAACTAAAATTGTAAGACCAAGAATAATTGGTTTTCCTCCACCAGAAGCTCCGCCTGGAAGAAATTTATTAATTTTATCTTGAAGATTTTTTATTAATTCATCTATATTCGGTGGAGTTGGACCTCTTCTGCCAGATCCATTTCCTGAGCCTCCTCCAGGGGGTGATCCCCACGGACTTCCACCTCTGCCTCTAAAATCATCAACCATGACAATGTATATAGTGTCTTTGATGTGAAAAACAAGTTAAGTATGCTAAAACATTGTTATAAATAGTGGACTTAATGAAGCAATGATAGAAAAACCAAGAGCAAAAACCTTTATAAAAAACCCAATAATTGGGACCAAATTCACAATAGCTGTATCAAGCGCGAAAGGTGGAGTTGGTAAATCTACTTTTGCATCGAATCTTGCTTTAGCTTTAAAAAAGCAAGGATGCAAAGTTGGTTTATTGGACGCTGATATTTATGGCCCATCATTACCAAAATTATTCGATATAGAAGAAAAACCAGAAAGCGATGGTCAAAGATTAATTCCAATTTTAAAATATGATATTCAGTGTATGTCCATTGGATTCCTCACTGACGAACAAACCCCTATGATTTGGAGGGGACCGATGGTCACTAGTGCAATAAAAACATTTACTCAAAAAGTCGCTTGGAAAGATCTAGATTTTATTATTGTCGATATGCCGCCTGGAACTGGGGATACACAGCTTACTTTCACACAGGAAGTAAAAATGGATGGCGTAATAATAATTTCAACACCCCAGGAGATAGCCTTACAGGATGTAAAGAGAGGTATAAAAATGTTTGATAAGCTTGGAACAAAAATAATTGGATTAATTGACAATATGAGTTTTTTTAAGGGAGATGATGGAAAAAAATATCAAATATTCGGAGAGGGTGGTGTTAAAAAAACCGCAGAAGAATTTAAAAAAGATTTTTTATGTGAGATACCACTTGATCCTGAGGTTGGTAAACAAGGTGATAAAGGAGTTCCTATTGTTGAGAGCAATCCAAACAATGATGTATCTAAGATTTATTTAGAATTAGCTTCTAAAATTAAATCAATTTATCTTTTAAATTAAAAGCCTCCATTAATTCATTCCACTCTCTTTTAGACAACCCAGAACTTTCTATTTCAATCTTTTCTCCTTTAATTAATCTTTGAATTAAATGTTTACCTTTTGATGAAACTTCTGTTCCTCCAACTCTATAGTCTAAAAAAGCATCGTAAGTAATTGGCACCCAATTTTTTAATGTATCCAACATTGCATCAGCATATGCTCTTATTTCATATTGCGCATGGCTGTCTGCTCTCAATCTTAAAAAATTCATTAAATTTAGTAGATCAGTTTTCCAGTACCACTGGGTATAAGTATTTAGTGTTAAATTCATTCTTGCCAATTCTCTTGCAAGACCAGGCTCATTCTCATCGACAACCGATCCATCATATCTTTCATTAAGCATTGTTTCATAATTATCATAAGTTCTTTCAGCATCATCCTTCAGTAAAGACAAAACTTTATTAGCTTGTCCGCCCTCAAGCACTTGTCCCCTGCCTTGTCTGTTATTTTTTGATTGGGCTGCTAGATGTTCTTTTTTCGGTAAGTAAAATTCTTTATCCAAAATTGAATATCTAGCTGAATACTCATTAACATTTGCAGTTCTATGTCTTATCCATTGTCTAGCAATAAAGATTGGTAATTTAACATGGTATTTTATTTCACACATTTCGAAAGGTGTACTATGCCAATGCCTCATCAAATATTTAATTAAACCACTGTCTGTAGAAACTTGTTTAGTTCCCTTACCGTAGGATACACGAGCTGCTTGGACTATTGATGTGTCGTTACCCATGTAATCAATTACCCTTATGAATCCATGATCCAATATTGGTATTGCTTCATATAAAATTTTTTCTAAATTTGGAGCTGTTACTCTTTTTGTTTCATTTTTTTGTGATTGAAGATCACGAATTTCTTGGGTTTGTTCTTTGGTAAGCTTCATGAATTTTATTGAATCTTTATGTATAACTTTTATATTAATAGTGTTGGTTTTCCAACTATGACGATAAACGAATTTCGTAATAAACATTACGGACGTGGGGGCAGTACCCACCACCTCCACCATTTACAACTTATGGGGGTGAACTAGGATCGACGGATGTCTAAAGGCTATTTTTTCGTTCGGAATTGTTCCACCGTAACGGGCTATTTATAATTGCAAATGATAAATTTGCTCTTGCTGCTTAATTAATTTATTAGTTAAGTAACGGGGTTTTGGGGCACCTGGCAACAGAACGCCCCCTATGTAATATACTGAATATGAAAATTAAAAATATTTTTAGAAAATTAGTTTTAATTGAACTGGCTTTGGCTATATCAATTTTTATATCTATTTTTTTTCAGAGCCAAGAAGTTATCAACTTTAATGAAAATTATCAAAAATCTATAAGTGAGACTTTTGATATAATAGCTTTTTTTGTTGTTTTAGTAGGCTATCCTGTGGTTTTCTATTTGCTATATAATTTTAAATCCTTTGGAAACAATTATATTTAATCTTAACTACATTCGGTTTGGTATTTTCTATGTTTTCGGGACCAGTTGCTACTGATCCATTGCTTTATATTATTGATATATTAGGTTGTGCAACTACAGGTGCTATACTTGTATTATTATATTTTAGTTCTATAAGTAAAGAATTTGATAAATAATATTTTCTTTTCGCGGCACATGGCAACAGACGCTCCTTTTCTAAAAAATATGTAACTAAAATGTATAATATCTTCTACCATAAAAGTGAAACACCAAATTTAAATACTACTTTTTTTAAAAAGGACAGAAACAAATTAAAAAAAATATCAAAAACGTTAATTATTTCTGGTGGATCAAGAAATGGAAATCATCTAATCTGGTCTTTACTTGATGGAAATAGCAATCTTCCATATTTACCGGGCGAAGATAAATTTCTAAGTCAAATATTTAAAAGAAATTTAAGATCATCAAAAATTTTTGAGAAAAATCTTATAAAAGAAAAGGCATCATTTTTAAGAAAGATGAGTGGTGAAAGATCCGATAAATGGATTAAAATATTTAAAAAAAAAATTAATAAAAATATTTGGGCGGGAGCAGGAAAAGGAAAAAATGATTATTCGAATTCACCTCCCTTAGAATTCCCAAAAAATGTTCAAGAAATAAATTATCCTGCTTATAAAAATTATTTAGACAAAAACTTTAAAAACAGTCATAGCTTTTATCAAATATGGAAATTATATCTTCAAGCACAAAAATTGTTATCAAACAGTCTGAGAAAAAGAAACAAATTTGATTATATTTACGCTGAATCTGGTTTAAGAAGAGAGTTGTTATATCTTGCAAATAATAAATTTAATTTTATTTGTGTTGTACCTGTAAGGAAATTTGAAACATTTTATTTTTCTAAAGTAAAAGCTAAGTTTAATAGTACGAAGATAAATAAAAAATTTCTAAAAGAAGCATGGGAACAATGGTTTCATAAAACTTGTGATTATTTTTATTTAAAAAAAAGATATTCAAAAAAGTTTGTGTTAGTTCCGTATGAGGATTTTGAAAATTCCAAAAAAAGAAAAAGGTCCATGAAAAAATTATGTAAATTTTTAAATATAAAATTTGAAAAGATAAATTTAATAAATACTCATTCCAATAAGAAAGTTCTACCAAATTCATCATTTCCAAGAAAGGTCAATTTATATGAAAAGGGGGGTAAATATCACTCTGCTGGCTATAAATTCCCTAAGAAAAAAATACCTAAGCAATATTTTGATCTTTACACCAGTTTAAAAAAGTATTTCTACAAATAAATATCTGATATAAATATATCTAGTTTGTACATCAGACTGCCTACTTTATAAATGACTATAATTGAAAAAATATTTAATCCACTTAGCTCTTTTCACCATAAAAGAATTTTTAGATATTTGCGTGAGCTTGATATTGATAAGATTATCGATATTGGTGCTCATAAAGGTGAATTTCTTGAAAAGATGTTGAAAATTGAAAAGGTCAACTTCTTTTATGCATTTGAGCCTCAAAAGATTGTCTTTAAAGAATTAAATGAAAAATTTTCTAGGAATAAAAGGATAAAGTTATTTAATTATGCGATTGATAAAGAAATTACGAATAAAAAATTAAAGATAAACAAGCTCAGTATGACTTCATCTTTAGCAGAAATTAATGACAAATCATTTTATTTAAGATTTAAAAATTTCTTGACACGCACAAAATCAAACTTCGAAGATGAATATGAAGTTCAAACAAATACAATAGACAAAATTTTTGAAGGTGTAAAATTACAAAAAACTTTACTTAAAATTGATGTAGAGGGTTTTGAGATAAATGTAATTAAGGGATCTTTAGTGAAACTCAAAGAGATTCCCTTTATTCTGCTTGAAAATCAGTTTGGAAATCATTATAAAAACAATGACTTTAATGAGGTCATAAAACTGCTCTCAGAAAAAAATTTTAGAATCTGCAAAAAATTTCTATTCCCAACAATGCATTATCAGGATGTTTTATTTGAAAAAATTTAAATTATTTTAAAAATTGATTTAAATTTGGTTTGAAATAGTTAGGCCCCTTCATAACTTTGCCGTTTTCATTGAATATGGGTTTGCCATCTCCACCTAACTTGCTCATGTTAGAGTTTTGAACTTCCTCAAAACATTTGTCCAAATTTACACCAAAGGCATGTCCTGCTCCATAAGTGACATAAAGAATATCTGTTAAAGCATCTACTGTTTCTTTTAGATCTTTTTTATTAACTGCATCCTTGAGTTCTTCGAGTTCCTCCTCAATAAGATCAATTCTTAATTTGTTAATCTTGTCCGATGAAAAACTGGCTCTTGTTTTTACTTGCTGTCCAAATGTTTTCATAAATAAACCCACTTTTTCAAAATTTGTCATAATGCTCCTATATGATTCTGATAACTTTTAATGTATAATATATAATATTTAATCCAAATGAAATTTAGAAAAGAAAATGATAGCATGGGAACTATTAATGTTGCCGATGACAAATACTGGGGCGCATCAACAGAAAGATCCAAAAAATATTTTGATATAGGAAAAATATTAGTAAGCAAAACTCTGATAAACGCAATTGCTATAATAAAACTTGCTGCTGCTAAAGTTCACAAAAATGATAAACAAATTGATGCAAAAATTAGTGATGCAATTGTAAAAGCTTCAAAAGAAATAATCGCAGGTAAGTTGGATGGTAATTTTCCATTAAAGGTATGGCAAACTGGATCTGGTACGCAAACAAATATGAATGTAAATGAGGTAATCGCTAACAGAGCTATTCAAATTTTAGGTGGAAAAAAAGGTTCAAAAAAACCAGTTCATCCAAATGATCATGTAAATAAATCTCAATCTACCAATGATGTTTTTCCTACCGCTATGCACATTGCAATTGCTATGGAAACTAAAAAAAAACTAATACCCTCTTTGAAAAATCTCAGTAAAGAATTAAAAGCAAAAATCAGTAAATTTAAAAAAATCGTAAAAGTTGGAAGGACACATCTTCAGGATGCAACCCCACTAACTTTAGGGCAAGAATTTTCTGGTTATTATTCACAGTTGAATGATTGCATTTTAAGAATTGAAAATTCTTTGAAAGAAATATTCTTTCTTGCTCAAGGTGGTACAGCCGTTGGAACAGGGATTAATTCAAAGAAAAACTTTGATTTAAAAATTTGCAGAGAAATTAGTAAATTAACGAAAATAAGATTTTATCCTGCAAAAAATAAATTTGCTGCACTTGCTGCCCATGATGCAATAGTAAATTTCTCTGGTACTTTGAATACAACAGCAGTTTGCCTTATGAAAATTGCAAATGATATTCGCTTTTTAGGCTCTGGTCCTAGAGCAGGTTATGGAGAATTAATATTACCTGCTAATGAACCTGGTTCATCAATAATGCCAGGGAAAATAAATCCCACACAATGCGAGGCTGTCACAATGGTATGTGTAAAAGTTATAGGTAACCATACTGGAATTACATTAGCAGGTTCCCAAGGACAGTTTGAATTAAACGTTTTTAAACCTCTCATTGCACACAATATTCTTCAGTCTATTGATCTTTTGTCAGATAGTTCAAAAAACTTTTCTCAATATTGTATAAAAGGTATCAAAGCAAATCTTAAAAAAATTAAAGATGATTTAAATAACTCATTAATGTTAGTAACAGCATTAGCTCCGAAGATAGGTTATGATAATGCGGCAAAAATTGCAAAATCTGCTCTTAAAAATAACACCACATTAAAGTTTGAAGCCACGAAAACTGGTCTTATTTCTGATAAAGAATTTGACAAAATTGTGGACCCAAAAAAGATGACTTACCCAGAGTAGCTTGAAAAAATTTTATTTATAAAACTCCTCAAACTAATCCAATTATTAATTGTAATAGATTTGTTATTAAAACTATAAATCAAATTATCAAGATTGTCATTTAGATCTTGTTTGTCCTCATTTAGTGAGATGAAAAATATTTTAGCATCTAATTTGGATAAGTTATAAATTAATCCAAAATAAATTTTTTCTAAATCTTTTTGATTTTTTTTTGAAACTAAAAATTTTCTGTAAAATCGATTTTTATCAAAAATTTCAAAACTAAATTTACCTTTAAAGAGTATATCATTTTCCTCTAAATAAATATTTCCATAATCTAAGTTTAAACTTCCTATCTTTTTGTTTATCAATTTCGAATTACTTAATTCGATTTTTTCACCTACATAATTTGATTTAATCAAAATTTTGTTAAAGATACCTCCGTTGTTTAAGTTGTCACTTTTAATTGTCAGCCTTCCATTAAAATTTTCATTCAGTAAGAATTCCTGAGAAAAAATTTCGCTAAGAATACTCTCATCTGGTAAAATTTTTTTAAGATCGAGTCTTTGAATGTTTGAGTCGATTTGGAAATCGAATGGGTCTAAATTTATTTTTCCATTATAATCAAATTTATTTGTGCCAAGAAATGAAGTGTTAGACTTTATAATTATTGAGTCTTGTTCGAGGAAATAATTTGTATTTAACTTAGATCTTTTAAAATTTATCTTAAGATTTTTAATTTTGTCATTTTTTTTCGACTTATTCAAAAAAACTAACTTTAAGGGATTTAATCTTACTTTAGTAATTTTCTCATTTGCACTCTCGTCATTTTTCCAATTCAGAGTAAAGGGGATATTAAAAATTTTTCCTTTAGAAATCAAAGAGTTTTCTTTCTTAAGCTCATCATAGTAAATCAACATATTTTCAAGTGTAAAAAATGAAACAATTTGACTTTCATTATTTTTATAAAAAATTTTGCTTTTTAAAACTTTGATGGAATTTTTTGAAAATTGATTATTTAAAAAATCATCAATGAAATTGAAATCAGTTTTTTCAATAAAAAAATTAGCGTTTTTTATCTCAATTTTTTTTATTACATTATTCATCTTAAAAAAATTATTTTGATTAATAAAAATTCTTAATTTTTTAATTTGACTAAACTCTTTCTGATACCCTTTTTTTTCTGTAAATATCACTACATCTTTTATGGCGTAATGTGGTTTTGGAAGAATCGAATAATCAATATCAGGAGAGAGTGCAAAGTCTAAGTTGTATTCCTTTTTTAATTTTTTTTCTAATTCATTTTGTATGTTTTCATTGATGATTATCCCTGGAATAGACAGATAAAGAAGATACAAAAAAAATACAATACTGAGTACAAATAATGCATAATTTAACTGAAATTTTTCAGATAAATAATTTTCTATGTTTTTTTTCTTAAATTGGTTAAAGCTAGTCTTCCATGTGCTCTTAGACATATTGAATAATGTGAAAAATTTACTAAACAATTTATTTAGTATATTTTTCTTAAAAAAACCTTTTTGAAAGAATGATTGAATTTTAAATTTTTTCATTATTCTATAAAATGACTTATAGTGATTTAAAATAAATGATAAACTCTGAATATCTAAAAAATTTGAATAATTTTCAAAAAGAGGCTGTTTTACATACAACGGGGCCACTCTTAATCGTTGCTGGGGCTGGTTCTGGAAAGACTAAAGTTCTTACATCACGTATTGCAAATATAATAGAAAAAAATCTCGCCTTTCCTAATGAAATACTAGCTGTGACTTTTACTAACAAAGCAGCGAGAGAAATGCAAAATAGGATTGGTTTTTTACTTAAAAAGAAAGCAGTAGGTATTCCGTGGCTTGGCACTTTTCATTCTATTTGTGCAAAGATAGTTAGAAAGCATGCCAAAGCAGTCAATTTAACACAAAATTTTACGATAATAGATCAAGATGATCAGCAAAGATTAATTAAGAATATTTGCAAAAGTAAAAACATTGATATTAAGAAAATTTCTCCAAATTTTGTTTTAGCTCTAATTAACAAATGGAAAAATTCTGGTTGGTATCCAAATAATGTTAAAATTTCTAAAGGACAAATATTAGAGAAAAATATGTTAGAAGTTTACAAGGTATATCAAGAAAAACTTCTTGATCTTAATGCGTGTGATTTTGGTGATTTAATTCTTCATTGTGTAAAAATTTTTGAGGAAAATCAGGATATAAACAAAATTTATTCAAAAAAGTTTAAATATATTCTGGTAGATGAATACCAGGATACAAACTATATACAAAGCAAATGGTTAAAGCATTTAACCTTATTACATAATAATATTTGTTGTGTTGGTGATGATGATCAGTCAATTTATAGTTGGCGGGGTGCAGAAATCAAAAATTTTTTAGAATTTGATAAAGTTTACGAGAATACAAAGATTATAAGACTAGAAGATAATTATAGATCAACTCAAAATATTTTAAATGTTGCGTCTCATTTGATTTCTTATAATGAAAATAGGCTAGGAAAAAAATTAAATTCAAACAAATCTGAAGGTGATAAAATTAAATTAAATTGTTTTAGAAATGGAAAAGATGAGGCTATAGGTGTATCAGATATAATTGAAAACGAACTTAAGAAAAAATATTCATATAATAGCATTGCTATTCTTGTTAGAGCGATTTTTCAGACAAGGGAGTTTGAGGAAAGATTTTTAAAAATAGGTCTGCCATACAGGATACTAGGTGGAACTAAATTCTACGAAAGAGCTGAAATTAAAAATTGTATTTCTTATTTACGGATCATTCAACATGAAAAAGATGACCTTGCTTTTGAAAGAATAGCAAATGTTCCTAAAAGATCTATAGGAGAGAGTTCATTTAAACAAATAAATGAATATGCTAGAAAAAATAATTTATCATTAGAAACTTCTTCCGAAAATTTGATTAATCAAAACTTAATCAAACCTAAGACTAAATTAGGACTTTTGTCATTTTTAAATATGATCAAGAAATGGAGAAATGATCACTTTGTCAAAAAAATTAATCATGTAAAACTTTTGCAAATTATATTAGATGAGTCTGGTTATTCAGCCTCTTTAAAAGATAAAAAAGATTTAGAGAATGAAAATAGACTTGAAAATATTAAAGAGCTTTTGAGTGCAATGAAAGAATTTGATAACTTAGAAAGTTTTCTTGAGCATGTTTCTTTAGCAACATCTATTGATCAGCAGTGGGAAGGTGAAAAAATAAATTTGATGACTATGCACGCATCAAAAGGTTTAGAATTTGATGCTGTATTTTTACCTTGTTGGGAAGAAGGCATGTTTCCGCATCAGAAATCTATAGATGAAAAAGGTCAAAATGGTCTTGAAGAGGAAAGACGTCTCGCTTACGTTGGTATTACACGGGCAAGAGATTTAAGTTTTATATCTTTTTCTTTAAATAGATTTTACCAGGGTGATTGGATAGATAGTTTGTCATCAAGATTTGTTGATGAACTCCCAGAAAAATACATCGACAAGAATAATAATTTGGAAAGAGATGATCAAGATTTCGAATTTAATCAAGATATAGATAATGAAAATGAGAATTTTAGAAGTCCAGGATGGATCAGATATCAAAAAAGATTAAAATGATCACTCAAAAACTAAAAGAACTAAAAAATAAATTTTATCATCATGAGATAGATGGTTATTTAGTGCCTAAGAATGACGAGTATTTTTCTGAATTTGCTCAAAATGATAAACTTAAAACCATTACAGGTTTTAATGGATCATTTGGATTAGCGATAATATTAAAGAAAAAAAATTTTCTTTTTGTTGATGGAAGATATGTTGAGCAAGCTAAAATTCAGGTTGGTAAAAGGTTCAAAATACTGGAAATACCAAAAAAACTTCCTCATCAAATTTTAAGCCCGAAATTAAATTTAGGATTCGATCCAATGGTTTTTACTTCTAAAAGTTTAAATTATTTTTTTAGAAATAAAATTAAACTAACTCCTATAACTAAAACGATAGTTAAATCAGATATTTTAAAGGATCATAAATCTAAAAATTTCTACTCTTTAAACTCAAAGGTAGTTGGAGAAACAGTAAACAGTAAGATTAGAAGATTAATACAAATTTTAAAAAAGGATGGATCAGATCATATTTTAATATCGGCACCTGAAAATGTTGCTTGGCTTTTAAATATAAGAGGAAGTGACAATCCTTTCAGCCCTATACCTAATTGCAGAATAATACTTAATACTAGAGGGAAAATAAGTTTTTTTTCAGACATAAAAAAATTATCTAACATTCTTTATAAGAAAGGTTTTTCGAAAATATCTTTTTTCAAAGAAAATCAAATTGAAAATTTTTTAAGAAAGTTAAATGCAAAAAAATTTATAATCGACAAAAATTCTTGCTCTATTTTATTTGAGAATTTAATAAGTTCAAAATTTGAAGTTTCTAAGATCGGGGATCCTCTATATTTAATGAAATCAATAAAAAACAAAGTAGAAATAAATAAAACAATTAAATGTCATGTTAATGATGGAGTTGCGGTTACAAAATTTTTATACTGGATAAAAAAAAATCAAGATAAGAAAATTTCCGAAATTGATGCTGAAAAAAAATTAGAGTCTTTAAGAAAACAAAATAAAAATTATCTTTTTCCAAGCTTCAACACTATATCAGCAACTGGAAAGAATGGATCAATCATTCATTACCGCGCCTCAAACAAGACATGCAGAGAAATAAAACCAAATGATATATACCTTTGTGACTCTGGAGGACAATACACATATGGAACGACTGATGTTACAAGAACTATTTCTTTCAAAGAACAACCCAAAAATATTAAAGATACTTTCACAAGAGTTTTAAAAGGACATATTGCTGTAGCTACTGCTAACATTTCAAAACAAAAAACTGGATCAAATATTGACAAGCTAGCAAGAAAGTACCTCAAGAAAGTTAAAAAGGATTTTAGTCATGGCACTGGACATGGGGTAGGTTTTTTTTTAAATGTTCATGAGGGTCCTCAAGCAATTTCAAAGAGGAATAACATTAAGTTAAGAGAAGGAATGATATTAAGTAATGAGCCAGGATTTTACTTACGAGGAAAGTATGGAATTAGAATTGAAAATTTAGTTTATATAAAAAAGGAAAGAAAAACGCTAGTTTTTAAAAATCTTACATTGGCACCAATCGATATTAGTTTAGTAAATTTCAAGTTATTATCTTCTCAAGAAAAAAAATATTTAATAAATTACCACTTCGAAGTATATTCTAAAATTAGTAAATTTTTGTCTTTGAGTGAAAAAAAGTGGCTCATTAAATCAATTTAACATTTCATCTAATGTTTTTTGATTAATTACCTTTATTTTGTTTTTTTTTGCCAAATCTACTTTTTTATTTGTAGGCTTTTCACCTATTACCAAATAATCTAGTTTTTTAGTTACATTACTTACAATTTTACCTCCGTTACTTTCGATCAGTGATTTTGCCTCCGCTCTTGAAATATTATTAAGTTTTCCAGTAAACATAAAGACCTGGCCTTTAAGTTTTCCTATACCTGTATTTTCTTTAAAACTTTGAATATCTAATGATTTTGATAAATTTAAAATAACATCTAAATTTACTTTCTCATCAAAAAATATCTTTAAGGAATTTATTTGGGTATCACCTATTCCATCTATGTTGATAAGTTCCTGGATGTAATTTTGATTTTTTAATCGAAAAAAATTTTCTTTTTTCTTTAAAAATTCACTCAAAAGCTTTGCATTTTCTTGACCAATATGTCTTATACCAAGTGAAAATATAAATTTATCAAGTGAAATTTTTTTTGCTTTTTGAATAGATTTTTTTAAATTATTAACTGACAAGGTGCCCCAACCATCTAATTTTGATATTCTCTCAAAATCTAAACTAAATATATCATGTGGTAATTTTATAAGACCGATTTCCCAGAAATTTTGGACTATCTTTTTTCCAAAACCATCGATGTTAAGTGCATCTTTTGACACAAAATGCTTTATTTTTTCGATAGAGATTTTTTCACATTTGAAACCTTCGCTTGTACATCTTCTAACAGCATCATGTTTTTTTGTTTGAGAATTATATTCTTTAATAGTTTTTGATCCACAGGATGGGCAATTTAAGGGAAATGTAAATTTTTTAGAACCCTTTTTTCTTCTAGATAAATCAACTGAGATTACATGAGGAATTACATCCCCTGCTCTCTCAATTTTTACTGTATCTCCAATCCTAATATCTTTTCTTAAAATTTCTTCTTCATTATGAAGGGTGGCATTTGAAACTACTACCCCACCTATATTTACAGGTTTCACTTTTGCTACTGGTGTTAGTGCCCCAGTCCGACCGACCTGTATATCAATACTTAAAATTTCACTAACTGAGTTGCTTGCAGAAAATTTATGAGCTATTGCCCACCTTGGTGCATTCGTCACAAATCCTAGTCTTTTTTGAAGTTTAAAATCGTTAATTTTATAAACGATACCATCAATATCATAACTTAATTCAAATCTTTTTTTTTCTATATTTTGGTGATTAGACAATAGGTTTTTAATGCCTGAGATTTTTTTATTTAATTCTGAGGTTTTAAAACCCCATTTTTTTAATTTTATCAAAAAATTTGTTTGCTTATCGAAAGTATCATCTGAAGAAAATCCAAATGTGTAAGCAACGAATTTTAAGGGAATCTTTGAAGTTTTTTTTGGATCTTTTTGTCTGAGAGAACCAGAGGCTGCATTTCTTGGATTTGCGAAACTATCTTTTATTTTCTCAAAATCATTATTTTGAATGAAAACTTCTCCTCTTATATCGATGTCATCAGGAAAATCTGTTTGATCTATATACTGTGGAATGTCGGATATTGTTTTTAAATTTAAGGTAATATCCTCACCTTCTTCCCCATTTCCTCTTGATAGACCTCTTATAAATTTTCCAGACTTATAGGTTAAAGATGCCGATATACCATCAATTTTAGGCTCCGCACTATATTCGAACATAAAGTTTTTATTAAGATTTAAAAAATTTATTATTTTTTTTTCAAAATTTATCAGATCTTCTTCATCAAATGCATTTGCTAATGAAAGCATTTTTACTCTATGCGGATGTTTTTCAAAATTTTTGGAAGGTGAAAAACCTAATGTATTTGAAGGGGAGTCTTTGTCACTAAAATTAAACTTTTTTTCAATATCTAATATTTCTTTTCTTAATAAATCAAAATCTTGATCAGTTACTATTGGTGAATTATCTTCAAAGTATTTTTTGCTGTATTTTTTATATCTTTTTATTTTTTCTTTGTATTCCTTTTTGGCTGAACTTTTTAACATTTTAATCAAAAATTTTTTTGAATTTTTTTAGAATCCCTTTTTTCTCTTTTTTTAATTCTAATTTTGTTTTATATTTTTTGTTAAATATCTTGTAAGATTTTTCATACCATTTGCTTGATTGGTAGTTGTAACCTAACAATGATGCGTACTTTTGAGATTCATTTTCTAGACCAATTGTATAATATAACTCAACTAATCTATGTAAAGCTTCTTCAACATAAATTGTTTTTTCATATTTCTCTACTACTGTTTTATATCTGTTGATTGATGCAATCCATTTTTTTTTTTTTAAATAATGCATAGCAATATACATTTCTTTTGAAGCTAAATATTCTTGAATAAGATCAAGTTTATATTCTGCATCTAAAGCATAATCTGAGTCAGGATAATTTTTAATAACAAAATTAAATTTTTCCTGTGCTTGAAGCAATGGTCCTAAATCTTTTTTTTCATCTACAATTTGTTCGTAATAACACATTGCGAGTAGAAAGTGGGCATAGTTCAAATCAGGACTTTTAGGATAAGTTTTAATAAACCTGTTAAGCTCGAACTGTGCATCAAAATAATAATCATCAGCATAATATACATATGCTGCCATCAACGCTGCTTTAGGGGCCCATGATGACTGGGGAAACAATAATTCAGCTTCATTAAATTTTTTTGCAGCAAAAAGAGAGTCGCCTAAATTAAATTCCTCGTAGCCTTCTCTGAAAGCTCGTATCATTTGTGACTCTACATCTTCTTCAACAACTAAAGACGTTTTTTCTTTTTTTGTACAATTTGTAAGAAAAAAAGATACTAAAAAAAATGTTATTAAAATCTTTAAAAAATTCATAAGTAAGTAACTTTAAGATAATTTATAAAATTAATCTTATGCTATAGATTTTAGAATATTCTTGTTCAAAAAGGAATGCGGAATATTTTTCTCTTTTAGCTCAATAATCGAGAAATTTTCATTTTTACTTAGTAATTTTCTCAGACCTTGATTGGTGATATTATGACCGCCTTGACAAGAAGTGATTTTACCAACTATTTTAAAACCTGATAAATATAGATCTCCGAGACAATCTAATATCTTGTGATTTACAAATTCTTTTTCATTTCTAAGCTTTTCTTTATTAAGTATTTTGTTTTCTTTTACGACTATTGCGTTATCTAAAGAACCACCTTTTGCAAGATTTAAATTTTTAAGTTTTTCTATGTCCTCGTATAAGCAAAATGTTCTTGAATTATACATGTCTGACAAATCATCCATATAAATGTTAATTTTGTTTTTTTGATTATTGATTAATTTGTTATTAAAATTTATTTCAAAATCAATTTCTAAACTTATTTTGCTTGGCTGAAAAGAAATTGATTTTTCCCCTTCTTTGTAAATGATTTCTTTATCGATAGTTATAATCTTTATTGGTTGGTCACTTATTTCAAAACCAGCTGAGTCAATTGCCTCAACAAAATTCTTTGAAGATCCGTCTAGTATTGGCACCTCTTCAGCATCTATTTCTATTAATAAATTATCTATACCTTTTCCATATAATGCTGCCATTAAATGCTCAATAGTTGAGACAGACACACCATGTTCATTTGAAATCTTTGTGCAGTACAAGGCACTCGAAACATTGAATACACTTGGATAAACTATATTATTCGAAACTAAATCAGTTCTTTTAAAATATATTCCAATATTTGGTTTCTGGGGAACTAACTTAAGATTTACTTTTCTACCCGAGTGTAGACCAACGCCTGATAGCTTTATAATGTTTTTAATCGTTTTTTGCTTTAAAATAGACATCGATGAAACTTATATTCACACGAGAAATTAAAGAAAAAACAACTAATGTTACAAAACAATACAAGATTTAACCAAAAAAATTGAACATTTTTTCAAATAAACCCTGCGTTTTAGCCTTTAAATTATGTATTTTAACCTCTAACGGGTTAATACCATCAATCACTTTCTTAGCAGCATCACAAGGACTTTGATCTTTTTTGTCTGCAAACCTACTTGAGTATTGATGACTTACAATTTTTTTTACCTCAATATTGCAATCTTTAAGAATTCTATTCAACATTTTGACAGTTGAACTATTAATTGTAATGAAGCTAACGTCTAAAATAAATTCTTTATAGTCAAGATTTTCCGGAAACTCAAAATATTTTTTACCATCAATAGTATATTGATCGACTAATACATGTAATATATGGCAGTTTTTATTATTTCTCATAATAAGTTGTTTAGCATCATTTATTAATCTAACAATATCAGTCTCCTTTATTTGATTAGAGCTGTGTTTACTTTTTAAACTTAAGGAGAATTGATTATACTTTGCATCTGTAATTACATTTACTTCTTCAATAAAACTTCCTACATCTTTTTCAAAATCTTTAACTTTTTCTAAAATGAATTTTGTTAAAATAGTTAAATTTAAGTTGTCATCTAAAGGATCTGGCATTAAATATTTTTTTTGATGATTGGAATTGTCCTCTTCAGAATCAAAATAACTTAGATGAAGGCTATGATCAACTATCGCGAGATAAAAAGATTGAGATTCCTTATTAGTCATAAGTGATTACCTTATTAGGAATTCTTAAATCTATAATTTTTGACGCATTAAATAATTCATCTTCAATAAGCTGTAAGCTCAAATTTAAATTATCAATTGTTAAATTAATTGGAAATCTGATTTTTTTTTTATTTTTCAAAATTATATCTATCCTGTCACTTGGAAAAAAAATTATTTTTTTTATGTTTCTAATATTGAAGTTAGATTTATTTATAATTTTAATAGTTTCAAAAACTTTTTTAATATCATTGGTTCCGTTAACTTCAGGCACGTTTGATGGTAAACTTTTTAAGTCAATTATTTTTCCATTATTTCCTAAAATAACTAATTCATTTAAATATTTTATAACACTGATAGCCACAGCTGATTCAATATAAACTTTTATGTGATTTGGATATATTTTTTTTATGTTGTATTTGCTTATTAAATTTTCAGATTTTATAAATTTAAAAGACTCTTTATTAATTGTGAAAATATTTGATCCAACTAAATCCTTTAATTTTTTTTCTAAAAGTAAATTATCTCTTTCATCTAAACCAACAACCTCAACTTTCTTAACAATGAAAAAATTGTTATATTTTAAATTTAAATTATGTGTTGATGAAAAGATTAGAAAAATAATTAAATAAAAAAAAATATATTTTTTCTTATCTATTTTTTGAAGCATCTTTAATAATCCAGTCAATTAACGAAAAAAAATTCATTCCATGATATAATGCTATTTCTGGAACTAATGAAAGATTAGTCATTCCCGGCTGAGTATTAGTTTCCAAAAGATAAAACTTTCCGTTGTGAAATTTAAAATCAGATCTGGTTACTCCCCTACACTTTAAAACTCTATGTGCTTTTAAGGCTATGTTCATCACACTTTGATATTCTTTTGCTTTAAGATTTACTGGAATAATATGTTTTGTTTTAGCCTTAGAACTATACTTGGCCTTATAATCATAAAACTTTCTTTTTGGTTTTAACTCTATGGCACCTAGTTTTTTTTTACCTAGTATTACAACTTGAATTTCTCGTCCTGGTATAAATTCTTCCACTAAAATTTCATCATAAGCTTTAAGCTTTTTTAAATTTTTAATAATATTTTTTTCATTACAAATAAAAACACCTAAACTTGATCCTTCGTTTATTGGTTTAATAACTGCAGGAAAATTAATTTTTTTTTTTAACAATTTCATAACTTCTTTTTTATTAAGATTTGTTCTTATTTTTTTAAATTTCGGTGTTAAAATTTTATTTTTAATAAATAATTTTTTTGAAATTTCTTTATCCATTGCCATCATAGAAGATAAAACCCCTGAATGGGTGTACCTAACTCCTTTACCCTCTAAATAAGTTTGGATGAAACCATCTTCACCAAATCTTCCATGTAAAGCGTTAAAAACGACATGGGGAGAAAACCTGTCAATATTTGTCGTCAAATTTTCGTCAGGTTCAACTATTCTACAATTATATTTTTTTTTAATACTGTTCTTTACAGCTTTTGCAGTTTTGAGACTAATAGATCTTTCTCCTGAGATACCACCTCCAAGAATAAGAATTCTTTTTTTCATCTATTTTATTATTTCTATCTCAAGATCTAAAGATATGCCTGTTTTTTTTTTAACCTCATCTCTTACAAAATTAATTAACTTGTTCATTTCTTTAAAAGAGGCATTTTTTGAATTAACGAAGAAATTGCTATGTTTAGATGAAATTTTAGCATCTCCAAAACTTAAATCTTTAGGTACACTTTCACGAATAAGTTCCCAAACTTTTCTTTCAGTGCTTTTAACTGGATTTTTAAAAGTGCTCCCTCCAGTTTTGACTCTTAAAGGTTGAGATGACTCCTTTAGTTTTTTTAATCTTTCAATTTCTTTTCTTATCAATTCCTTGCTACCCTTTTTACATTCAAATGTTGCGCTTAAGAAGATTAAGTCATTAGGCAAATTGCACTCTCTATAACCAAAAATAATATCCTTTGTTCTAATGGAACTTACCTTTCCCTCAAAATCTACCACCTGAATTGAAACTAAATAGTCTTTGAATTCAGAACCGAAACATCCAGAATTCATTCTAATACCACCTCCTATAGAGCCTGGTATACAGGACAAGAATTCTAAACCAGATAAACCATTTTCACAAGCAAAGTCAGAAACATTTTTATCCAAAGATGAACAGCCGGCAATTAATTTATTATCATCGATCAATGATATATTGCTAAAATTTCTGCCTAACTTTATAAAAATTTTTTCCCTCAAATTTTCACTTATTAAAAGATTAGATCCTGCTCCTAAAACATGTTTTTCATATTTTGGTGCTATTTTTAAAAAACTTATTAGTTCTTTTAAATTTTCTGGTTTAAAAAAAACCTTCGCTGATCCGCCAATATTCATCCAATTTAAATTTTTTAGAGAGAAATCAAATTTTAGATTAGATTTGTTTTGATCTTGAAAGATTTTAAATTCCTGTATATCCATTATATAAGAAAACTTTTAAGTTCTTTTAGCCAGCCAGATATTGATCCAGCACCCATTCCGATTACAATTTCATTTCCTTTTAAATTATTTTTGAAGAAATTTACAAGGTCATGTTTTTGATTAACCATAATTACTAACACTTTTGAATTTTTTGATATATCTTTAGCAAATTTGTCATATTTAAATTTCAATTTAATTTTTTCACCTGCTTTAAAAACAGGGCATAACAACACTTGATCTGAATTTTCAAATGATTTGCTAAAGTCAATACTTAAATCATTTAGTCTCGAAATTCTATGTGGTTGAAAAATAGATATGACTTTTTTATTTGAAAAGCTTTTTTTTACACCGTTTAAAACTTCTTTAATTTCAGTTGGATGATGAGCATAATCATCAAAAAAAGTTACACCATTAAATTCAAAAACCTTATTAAATCTTCTTTCAACACCCTGAAAATCTTTAAGGCTTTTTTTTATTAAACTTGAAGATATTCCTATATGAGAAGTTAATGCAAATGTCGCAGCCGCATTACTTATATTATGAAATCCAATTAAAGGGATTTCTATATTGTTAACACTTATCTTTTTTTTATTGGGTATTTTTATAATTAAATCAAAAATTGATCTATTTAATTTGTACTTTATATTTGAAATTCTAAAATTAGAATCTTTGTTTACACCATAAGTGAAATAGTTTTTAACAAGATTTTTTTTAAGCAAACTTCTATTATTTATATCATCAATACACAAAAATGTTTTACCGAAAGAGGGAACGTTAGAAATAAATTTTTCAAAATACTTTTTTAAATTATCTTCAGATTTATAAAAATCCATATGCTCTCTATCGATATTAGTAATAATAGAATAAGTGAATGGAACTTTTATAAAACTACCATCAGACTCATCAGACTCGAGTACACACCATTCGCTCTTCCCCAGTTTAGCTGAGTTGTTAATTGAATTTATCACACCTCCATTTATTATTGTAGGATCTAATTTTGCTTTTGAAAAAACACTTGCAATCAATGAAGTTGTAGTAGTTTTTCCATGAGAACCTGCCACAACAATATTTTTTTTTAGTGAGGTCATGTGTGCAAGCATGTCTCCTCTTTTATAAATTGGTAAATCTTTTTTCTTAGCTGCGTTTAATTCAATATTATTATTTTTAATTGCTGATGATATGACTACAATATTAGCTTTTTTTAGATTAGAAATTTTGTGTTTTGTAAAAATTTTTATCTTACTTTTTTTTAATCTTCCTATATTTTTATTTATTGTAATATCACTTCCTTGTATTTTAAATCCAAGTTGTTTCATTATTAAGGCTAATCCACTCATACCAATGCCTCCAATACCAATGAAATGGATTATTTCTTTTTTTCCTAGATTAATTTTCATAAAAAGTTTTTTCTATCATATTTAAGTTTTCAGACCATGATTCTTCAAAAATAAAATTGCCCATTCTTTCTACCTTGTTATCTAACACTTTTTTGTTCTGAATATTTTCCATGTAAAATTGATAGAAATAGTTTTCAGAAATTTCATGTTCATTAATAAGCCAACCAAAATTTTTATCCACATAAAACTTTGCATTAAAATACTGATGATCATCTTTTGAAAATGGAAAAGGAATTGCTAAAAATGGGATTTTTAAAGTGACAAGTTCTGATAAAGTTGATGCTCCTGCTCGTGTAATTGCAAAGTCACATAAAGACATAATTTCATTTAATTTATCTTCAAAAGTAAAAACTTTATTCGCAATACTGTTTTCTTGGTAAAAATTTTTAAGATATTTTTGGTTAGGTTTGCTAGTTTGGTGATATATAGTTAAGTTTATTATCTTTGAGATTTTTAAAATATCTTTAAGAAAAATAGTATCTAATTTTTTTGCCGTTTGACTTCCCCCAATTATTAAAACTTTAAATTCTTTCTCAGATGATAAAGTTTTTTTATATTTTAAAAATTCTTTTCGAACTATAGGTTTGATTACTTTAAGTTTATGGGAAAATTTTAAAGGTAAATTTTTTAAATTAGTTTCATAAGCAAATATTTTTTTGCAAAACCTTAATAATAATAAATTAGATCTTCCAATTACTAAATTTGGTTCAAAAAGGAACACTTTGATATTTAAAATTCTTGCTGCAAGACAGTGAGGAATACTCATATATCCACCCGTAGAAAGTAGCAATTTTGGATTTTCCTTTTTTAGGAAAAGCAAAGATTTTAAAAATGAAGTAATTAAAAAAAAAGGAAATATTAAAATACTAAAATTTTTTTTCAATTGCGGGATATGAATTTCATTTACATTGTAACGTTCTTTTTCAATAAAATTTAGACCTCTTTTATCTGAAATTATCTTCACACTAAACTTTTCTTTAAAATAGTCATAAAATACCTTGGCTGGTATAACGTGACCTCCTGTCCCGCCAGTGCTTATTATCATAGAGCTCATTTGTTTATTTTTCTCTTTGTTAAGTTTAAAATTATTCCGATTAATATTGAAGAACCAATTATAGAAGAACCTCCATAACTTAGAAATGGCAAAGTCATTCCTGTTGTGGGTAAAAATCTAATATTTACTCCAATATGAACTAAAACTTGAAAAAGGATTAACATTACAGAGCCTACAAGTATTAATTTGAAACATTCATCTTCTATGGTTGATACTTTTTTGAAAACTCTGAAAATAAGAAATAGAAATATTAAAATAATTCCTATTATCGATATTATTCCAAATTCCTCAGCTATAACGGCAATAACATAATCTGTGTGTGCCTCTGGCACTCTAACATTCAGAGTGCCTTCTCCAATACCTTTTCCAAAAAAACCTCCGTTCATAATTGCTTCTGATGCTCTCTCAGACTGATAATTTCCTTTTGAGGTTATGTCAAAAAATGATTCAATCCTAAATTTTATATAATTTAATTTTGGGATAAAATTAATCATCAAAAACAGAGTGCATAAACCAATTGATATAAAAAGTATTAAAAATATAAGATTTATACCTGAAACAAATATGAGACTTAACCAAAGACATAATACTAATAATGTTTGACCAATATCTGGCTGCAAAAATAGTAAAAGGATAATTGGAATGATTGCGAGCAAACTAAGAAGATATCTTGCATAGTTATTAGAATATTTTTCAGATGTTAGTATCATTGATAGTATTATTATTAGAAATGGTTTAAGGATTTCGATTGGTTGAAACCTTGGAAAAAAGAATATGTCTATCCATCTTTTAGAACCCTTAACCTCTACACCAAAAATTGGAACTAAAATTAGCGTACAAAATATTATCACAAAAGAAACTAATGACAGTTTATAAAGGGTTTTTTCTTCAAGTAAGGAAAAAAAGAATATTGTACCAATTCCTAACAAAGTGTAAATAAATTGCTTAAAAAAAAAATAATAACTTGTTGTCTCAAGTTTTGTAGATGCAATTAAAGAAGTTGAAACAAGTGAAAAAAAAATACCTAAAGAAATTAATAAGATTATTAAAAAAAACAAAAATTTATCTATGTCTTTCCACCAATTATATAACGAAAAATTCATATCTCATTTTTTCCTATTAATACCAATTTTTCTTATCTGAGAATTGAAATATCTTCCTCTTTCCTCAAAATTTTTGAAATTGTCAAAAGAAGCTGAAGCAGGACTAAAAAGAATAATTTTTTGCTTTAATTTCTGTTCTTTTTTAAGGTCAACCTTAATTTTCTTTATTGCGGAAATCATATTATTAAACTTTTGATAATGAACTTTATCCTTAAGTCTATTTGCGAAAAAATCAGCATTTTTTCCAAATATATAGGCTCTTAAATTAAAACAATATTTTTTACTCAAAGTAAATTTATCTCCTTTTTTTGGCAATCCTCCTAAAATCCAGAAAGTTTTCTTCTTGGTGTCTATAAGGTCTTGCGTTGAGGAAAATGAAGTCGATTTTGAATCATTTATCACTTTAATCTTTTTATTATTAATCACAATTTCATTTCTAAATCTTAAAGCTTTAAATTTATTTAAAGTAGGTAAAATCTTTTTCAAATCAATTTTTAAAAAATCGCAAATATTAAAAATAAAGATAAGATTTTTTCGATTTACACTGTTATTAAGGTAATTATTTTTAATTAATTTTTGAAACTTTAAATAAATTTTCTCATCTACTCTTAAAACTTTTGAATTAATTTTTTTTTTATTTAAGATTTTATTAATAATTTTATTTTTATTTTCTATAAAAGCATGAGAACTTTTATTTTGCATTGAGATAAGTTTAATTTTACTTTTGACATAATTCTTGAAATTGCCATGTCTTTCTAAGTGATCTATTGAAACATTTAAAATTGCTGCCAAATTAGTTTTATAAAATTTGCTATATTCGATTTGATAAGAAGAAGCCTCAACTACAAATAATGTTTTTTTTGAAAAATGATAGTTTGATAAGATTGATTTTCCGATATTGCCTACTAATTTTGTGTGAATTCTTTGAGATTTAAGAACTTGATATAAAAGTTTGCAGGTTGTTGATTTTCCATTAGTTCCTGTAATTGTAATAAAAAAATTTTTTGGAAAACTTTTATAAAACACATCCAAATCA
Source organism: uncultured Pelagibacteraceae bacterium (assembly GCA_902562205.1). Taxonomy (GTDB): domain Bacteria; phylum Pseudomonadota; class Alphaproteobacteria; order Pelagibacterales; family Pelagibacteraceae; genus Pelagibacter. Next base: position 57,836 of record CACESO010000003.1, read on the forward strand.
GAGATAATCTTTTCCTTATTTCTTACAACTTCATTTGATAATAAGCATTTTCTATAATTTACACCAGGGCTTAATAAAATATAGTCAAAGTTGCTTACTCTATCACTGTCTCTAATAAACTTTTTGTTACGAGGAAGATTTGTTAAAGATAAATTATCGTCAAACACTTTTAAATTATTTTTTTTTTTCAAAAAGTTAAAAGCTGATTTGCCAGTTTTACCATATCCATAAATTAGAATTTTTTTATTCTGAAAGAATATCTTTGTAGATTTCATCTTAGTTTTAAAGTAGCTAAACCAATCATCGCCAAAATAAGAGATATAATCCAAAATCTTATGACTATTGTAGACTCAGCCCAACCTTTTTTTTCAAAGTGATGGTGAATTGGCGCCATCATAAAAATTCTTTTGCCTGTCAGTTTAAATGAAACAACTTGCACAATTACTGAAATTGCTTCTAAAACAAATAGTCCACCAGTAATAGCTAACACTATCTCATGTTTTGTTGCTACCCCAACTGCACCTAAAGACCCGCCTAAAGCCAACGATCCTGTATCTCCCATAAATATTTTAGCAGGTGGCGCATTAAACCATAAAAAACCAATTGATGCTCCGATGATTGCTCCACAAAAAACTGCAGCTTCTCCAACACCCTCTATATAAGGAATTAATAAATAGTCTGCAAAAATTACATTTCCTGATACATAGCTTATAAAACCAAAACAGCCCGCAACAAGTATAACAGGAACGGTGGCTAATCCATCCAAACCATCAGTTAGATTTACTGCATTAGAGGATCCAACAATAACAAACAAATAAAAAGGTATAAAAAACCAACCTAAGTTAATTACTAAATTTTTAAAAAATGGAAAATACAAATTAGTTTTAATATCAGAGTCTATAAATTTATAAAAAATAATTAATGAAATTAGACAAAGAAAAATTTGAATTGATATTTTTAATCTTGAAGAAATCCCATTTGAGTTGTTATTTTTAATTTTTTTGTAATCATCGAATGCCCCTAAAATTCCAAAGGATAAAGTGATGAATATCAATAACCAATTATATGGATTTAATAAATCAGCCCACAAAAAAACACCTGTGAATAGTCCTATTAATATTAAAACTCCACCCATAGTGGGTGTTCCAATTTTTTTGATCAAATGATCTTCTGGCCCATCAGAACGAATAGGATTTGTAATTTGTTTTGATGAAAAAAAGTTTATAAACTTATCTCCTATTAAAAAAACTATGATCATTGCAGTAATCACAGCTAGTCCCGTTCTCACAGTTAAGAAATTGAAAAAATTCAGGAACGAATATGTATCCGAATAGCTTGTAAGTATATTATATAACATTTTTACAAATTTTTTATTATTTTATTTAATCCTGTTGAATTAGATCCTTTTATCATTAAAAAACTGTTATTAGGTAATTGTTTTTTTATCAAATTCAAAATCTCTAATTTATTGTTCAGTATTTTACCTCTCATTTGTGGTTTTAATTTGTTAAATGTATGTTTTGTATAATTACCATAAACATAAGTTTTATTTATGTCAGATTTATTAATATATTTCGCAATTTTGATATGAAGTTTTTTTGAAAATTTTCCTAACTCAAGCATATTTCCAATCAAAATAAATTTTTTATTATTACCCTTATATTTTTTGTCAAATCTTTCTAATGCAAATTTAAATGAAAGTGGATTTGAATTATAACTTTCGTCAATAATAGTTAAATTTTTTTTTCCTTTTTTATACTTAATCATTGAGCCTCTACTCTGGGAAATTTTGAAATTTAAAAATAAATTTTTAGGTAATGAATCTATATTAAAGTAATAAGTAATAATACTTAGTGTAGATAAAATATTTTCTTTGAAATCTATTAGGTAATTTGGAATTAAAAAAAATTTTATTTCACCCTTAATCAAAAATTTACATAAAAATCTGTTTTTTATTTTTTTTTCCCCAAGGTAAACAATATCAGCTAATTTACTTTTTTTACTGAAAGTGATTATATTTAAATTTCTCAACTTTGCTTTTGAAATAAAATAATTACAGTATTTATCGTCTTTATTTATAATCATTACTCCTGACGGAAAAATGTTGTTTATTATTTCACTCTTAGCCTTAGCAATCTCATCAAGACTCTTGAAGTTTTTGATATGAGCGTATGAGATATTTGTAATTAAACCAAGATTAGGTCTTATTAGCTTTGTTAAAGTATCTATTTCTCCTTTTTTATCCATTCCTACTTCTAAAACTGAGAACTTTGTTGATTGTGGTGAATTTATAATACTTAAAGGCACACCGTATTTATTGTTAAATGATTTTTTTGAATAATATGTTTTATCTAATTTATTGAGACAGAATCCAGTTAAGTCTTTAACTGATGTTTTTCCTGCAGATCCTGTTATTGCAATATAATTACTGTCTAAAGACTTTCTATAAACTGAGCTTAATTTATTAAGTTTCTCGAGAGGATTTTTACTAAATATATTTCTAGAATTTTTAAATCTTTTATTTGTAATTGCTAAAATTGCATTATTTTTTATCGCCTCAATTCCAAATTTATTTCCATCAAATTTCTGACCCTTCACCCCAAAAAATACTGATTTTTTTTTAACTTTTTTAGAGTTTAAAGACACTGAGTTTATTATAGTTCTTTTGTTTAAAATCGTATTATTGAAAGTTTCAGTTAAGATATTTGTTTTTACTGAATTCGAAAACAAGTTGTTCTTTTTTCTTATAGCTTTAATAATCTCTAATTTATCCGAGAAAAAAAATCTTTTTTTATATTCTTGATAATTTTCATGTCCCTTTCCAGCAACAATTAAAACATCACCTGAATTTAATTCACTGACAGCTTTTGAAATAGCGTCAGCCCGTGAGGAAATTTCAACATATTTTTTTTTCTTAATTTTCCTCTTTATCTGGTCTCTTATTACTTTAGAGTTTTCAAACCTTGGATTGTCGTCAGTTAAATATATTTTATCACAATACTTGTTTGCAATACCTCCCATTAAAGGTCTCTTACTTTTATCTCTATCCCCTCCACATCCAAATACTAACGATATTTTACTTAAAGGATAATCTTCTTTTATACTTGATATGACTGTTTTTAAAGCATCTGGAGTATGTGCATAGTCAAGTATTACTCTTGATTTATTCTTCAATTTGCCAATCTGCTCTAGTCTTCCGTTAACAGGTTTAATTTTACTAATATTCCTAAGAACAGTATCAATCTTTATGCCTGATAAATATGCAGCCAAAACTGCAAAAAGTAAATTTTTTATCTGAATGCTGCCAATTAGATAAGAATTGAATGAATAATCTTTCTTTAAAAGACTAAAATTGACTCTTTTTTTATCGTTTATTTTTTGTATTTTTTTCAAATTAATGAAAGAATTCTCGCTACCTATTTTATAAGTCCTCAATTTCTTTTTTTTGGAAATCTTTTTAAGTTCTTTTTCTTGAGATATTCCATTTTCAAAAATTATATTTCCTTTATTAGGCAACAATTTATTAAAAAGAATAAGTTTAGAATTCAAATAATCTTTGAATGTTTTATGATAATCAAGATGATCTCTTGAAAGGTTTGTAAACAATGCAGTTTTATAGTTTATTCCATCCAATCTATGTTGTTTTAAACCATGACTTGATGCTTCTATAATTACATTATCAATATTTAAATTTTTTAATTTCTGTAAAATTTGATGCATTTTAACGGGATCTATTGTGGTATTATTTGTTTTTAATTTTGTTTTTTTTGATAAAACGCCTAAAGTTCCGATGGCAGCAGCCTTTTTTTTGTTTAAAGACAATATTTGATAAAAAAAATTCGCTATTGAGGTTTTGCCGTTTGTACCGGTTATTGCGATAATATTTTTAGGTTTTTTTTTATAAAAATTACTTGCTGCCTCTGCTAATAGTTTTCTTGGATTTTTACTTTTAATAAATAAAATTTTTTCTTTATTAAATCCTTCAAAATTTAGATTTGAAATAATTATTTTTGAGCCATTTCTTATAGCGTCTTTAATATAATTATTTCCGTTTAATTTATTTCCTTGGATAGAAAAAAAAATATCGTTTGTTTTACAATCTTTACTGTTAAATCTAATATTATTAAATCTTATAGATTTATAAGCTGGTTTAATATTTTTAATTAATTTGCCCAATAACATTTTTTTAAATTCTTAGTATTTTGTGGCTAAAATAGGTCCTATTTTTTCAATTATTTTTGCTGCTACTTCTACTGAAGTCCATCCAGCGGTATTGAAGGGTGTGCCCGTAAATGAACCTGGTTTATTTCGATATTTATAAACATAGTCTTTGGATAATTTAGTATCTTCCAACATAACAATAAAAACATACTTTGGTTCATTCATTGGAAAAATTGATGCAAAGGTATTTATTTTTTTTTTAGTATATTTTCCATTTTCAACAATAAGTGCAGTGCCTGTTTTTCCCCCAACATTATATCCTTTCACATCAGCCAAACTTGCTGTTCCCTCAGAAACGACTCTTCTTAAAATTTTATTCATTTTCAAACTTACACCTTTGCTTAAAACTCTTCTTTCTTTTGTATAACCAATATTTTTATCTTTGATTAAAGTTGGTGTAATATCATATCCACCATTTGATATTATCGCATAGCCTTTAGCAAGCTGTATGAGTGTAGTTGTAATACCATGACCAAAAGAGACAGTTAATAGTTTACACTTTCCCCAATTAAAAGGTATAGGTTTTCCAATTTCTGGAATATCAAATTTAATATCGCCTAGAATACCAATTCTAATTAAAAAATTTTTAATCTTATCGACACCTATTTTTTGACCTATCTTTACAGACCCTATATTTCCAGAATTAATCAAGATCTCTTCAACGGATAAATTTTGTGATAAATCTTCATCATATTCAGAGATTGTTCTGCCGCCACAATTAATTTTTTTTTCAAGATTATTGAACATATCTTTTGGTTCAATTAATTTTTCATCAAATCCTGCTGCTATTGTAAATGTCTTAAAAACTGATCCAAATTCATAGATTCCTTTAGTTGCCCTATTAATATACTTTTTATCAGAAATATTTTTTCGCTGATTAATGTCAAAGTCAGGTAGAGATACCAACGATAATATCTCTCCACTATTGATATTCATTAAAATGCTTGCACTTCCAACATTTTTGAAAATTTTTTCAGAATTAAGAAGTTCTTGTCTAATCAAAAATTGAATTTCTTTGTCCAAAGTCATAGTTAAAGGCTTAGTATTTGTTTTAAGATAATTATCAAAACTTTTTTCAATTCCTGAGACTCCAAAATTTTCATCATCTATTTGCCCCACAGTATGTGAAAATAAATTGTTATCTGGATAAATCCTTGTCACTTTTGGTTCAAGAACTAAAGACTTCTCACCTAATAATTTAATTTCTTCAGATTTTTGGGGAGTAAGCTTTTTTTTCAAATAAAAAAATTTATTCTTCTCAATATTATTTTCAATTTTTTCAAAGTCCAATTCAGGAAACGAATACTTTAGTTTTAACAAAAATTTTTTTTTGTCATTAATTAATTTTGGTTTAACTCCAACATTATAAGTAATTACTGATTTACCAATAAAACGACCATTAATATCAATAATATCAGCACGATAATTTTTAATTTTGTTTGCCATTTGATATGTTTGTATTGGAGTACTTGATCCTAAATATGCAATTTTAGTTAAATAAAGCAAAAATATAAAAAGAATTAAAAAAAACAAGAATGAAACCCTATTAAAAGAAACTATCCTTTTTTTTTCAGAAAATTTAAATTCGTCGTTATTTTCAATTATATATAATCTTTTATTATTATTCATTAATTTCAAACTTTTTAATATCTTTTGGATTTAATGGAAAAAATTTGTCCTCAAATAATTTATCTTTTAATCCAATCAATCTTTCTGGGTTGCTTAGATAATCATTTTCTAGAAGCAAAAAATTCAATTTTTCCTCTAAAATTTTCACTTCTTCTTCGAGTATAAATACATTTTTTTCTAATTGCCTTGTGGATGATTTAACAATTGATGTTGCGATGATTAGACCTACTATACAGAAAAAGATTATATATTTTTTCATAATTTTTTAGAAATCTTTTCAATGTTTAATAGATTGTTAAATTTCAAAAATACGTTCTTATCATTTTCGTATATACCAATTTTTTTAATTGCTCTTAATTTTGCAGATCTAGATGGTGGATTTATTTCTAATTCCCGAGAACTTGGCACGATAGGTTTTTTCGTTATAAGACTAAATGACATTTTTGTTGATTTTTTCTCTGGTAAATACCTTGAGACTTTATCCTGCTTTGTAAGATGATTAAAAAAAAATTTGCAAATCTTGTCCTCTAGCGAATGAAACGATACTGTTAAAATAATTCCATTTTGACTTACAATATTTGCAGATTCTTTTAAGCCTTTTGTGAGTTCATTTATTTCTTTGTTTACAAAAATTCTTAAAGCTTGGAAAACTTTAGTTGCTGGGTTAGTTTTGGTATAATATTTTTTTTTCGCCCTTTTGACTAAATGAACCAAATCCTGAGTATCTAAATTCTTTTTTTGTCGCTCAAATACAATTTTTTTAGATATAAGTTTTGAATTTTTTTCATCACCGAAATACTTAAAAATTTGCTCTAATTCTTTTTGATCTAACTTGTTTATTACGTCTTTGGCAGAAAAATCATTTAACCCCATCTTCATATTAAGTTCACATTTGCTATCAAAAGAAAGACCTCTTGAGAGATCTTTGATTTGACTCAGAGAGTAACCTAAATCAAAAACTATACCCTTTATTTCATCATCAATTTTCAAATCCTTTATTTGGCTAAACTTAATATTGTGAAACGAAAATCTATCTTTGAAGCTTTTTTTTAAGTCTGATGCAATTTGGAAAGAATTTTTATCTCTATCAACAGCTATTACTTTAGTGTTCGGAAATTCCAATATTTTTTTCGAGTATCCGCCTTGACCAAATGTACAATCTATGAAAGTGCCACCATTTTGAGGGGTTATAATATTTATTACATCATTTAGAAGTACCGGATAATGTAAAGTTTTTTCCGGTGAAATAGTGGCACTCATTTATTTTTTCGAAGACCATTAATTTTTTTGTCTTCTTAAAAATGCTGGTATTTCTAGTTCATCTTCTTCATTTGTATCATCATCCTCATTAATATTTGTTTCGTGATCAGAGTTGATATTTTGACTCTCATCAAACAATTGAGGATCTTGTGTATCTAAATTAAAGTTTTCAAGTCCATTAGACTCATCGATCGAAGTATTCTCATCATTATCACTTAAAATCAGTTTTTCTTCGAGAGAATTCTCCTCGTTTCCAACTTCACTTGTAATAGGATTTTCAACTGCCATTTTTTCATCTACCATTGATGAAATCAAATCGTTTTCTGAAACTTTAATGTCATTTGTCTCAATTTTTAGTGCATTGGCACCGCTTGTAGATAATCCTTTATTCATTTCATAAGAGTAATTTGGTTTCAAGTTTGAAAAATCTGAATACCCTGGATTTCGGTTTTGTATTCTATGCACCATATTGATAACAGATTTTGACTCTGGTTGTTGTCCATCTAATGAGGTTGCAACAATTGACACTCTTAATCTTCCTTCTAAGTAAGGATCAATTATACAGCCTTTAATGAATTCTACCTCTGGATCAACCTCTGAAGTAATTTTTTTAACAACTTCATCAACTTCAAAAAGTGTTAGGTCTTTGCCACCAGTAATATTAATTAATAAACCTTTGGCTCCTTTTAAAGAATAGTCATCAATTAAAGGATTGCTTATGGCTTGTTCAGCAGCATTAATAGCTCTATTTTCACCTTCAGCTTCACCAGTTCCCATCATTGCTTTACCCATTGAGCTCATGATTGACTCTACATCAGCAAAATCTAAGTTTACAAGACCAGGACGAACCATTAAATCAGTTACACTTTGGACACCTTGTAAAAGTACATCGTTTGAAAGTTCAAAAGATTCTTCAAAAGTTGTCTTCTCATTTGCAATCTTAAATAAATTTTGATTGGGAACCACTATAATAGTATCTACATGTTTTCTTAATTCCTCTAGACCTTGCTGAGCTCTTCTCATTCTAGATGAGCCTTCATATAAAAAGGGTAAAGTGACAACACCTACTGTTAAAATATTAAGTTCCTTAGCAGCTCTTGCAATTACATGAGCAGAACCAGTTCCAGTTCCACCGCCCATTCCTGCAGTTATGAAAACCATATTTGCTCCTTGCAGACAATTTACTATTTCATTTAATGACTCGTCCGCTGCAGCTTGACCAATATCGATTTTTGATCCGGCCCCAAGACCTTTCGTTAAATTTAACCCAATTTGTATCTTTGATTTTGCTTTGCTATGAATTAAATCTTGTGCATCAGTATTTACTGCAACAAATTCTACACCCTGTAATCCGCTTTCGATCATTTTATTTATTGCATTTCCCCCAGCGCCACCTACACCTAAAACCAATATTCTAGGTTTAAGCTCCTTTATCTCTGGAGTTTTAAAGTTTATTGTCATTATTCCCCCTCTATATTATTAGTTTATTTTTTTTTCCCATTTAAGACTTGATCTATTTAGATTTGATCTTTTAATAGCTTTTGTCTTAAATTTTTCAAATAATGTTGGTTCCCAAATTTGAAAGGTCTTGCCCAAACCAACAAATAAAATTCTCGTTTTTATTTTTGAATGTTGAAGAAGTTTTTTTGTTAGAGAAATTCTTCCCTCTGTATCAAAAATTAAATTCACACTCTCTGATAAAATTGAAGTCGCAAAATAATCTTTTTTTTCCTCAAAAGGATTTAGATTATCAATTGCATCTGATATTTTTTCAATTCTATCTTGAGGCCAAGCCTCTAAACATTGTTGATTAAAAGATGGGAAACAAATAATACTATTAAAACCCAAGCTGGACAAATGTGATCTAAATTGTGCAGGCACAGATACCCTTCCTTTTTTGTCTATATTGTTTTCGTACGTCGATAAAAACATAATCCATAATTAACCCATTTGGGTATTTGTGGGAATATATGGGTTTTTAATGCAACCGTCAATACCTATATTAAAGCCTCTTATTGATAGAGAACATTTGATAAACAAAATTTTTTTGATGATTTGCTAGATAAGCTATAAGCCGGGTTCTGTCATTTAAACTTATCATTTATCTAGGCCTTAAGTCGCCTTAAGGCTCAAGCAACTAACCCTGATGACTAGCCAAAGACCGCTTTTAGTTTTCACAATGTCATCTCTACTCAGTCTTGCTCTCAGTGGGGTTTTCCATGCGTTATCTGTTACCAAATAACCGGTGTGCTCTTACCACACCTTTTCACCCTTGCCTTGATGAGGCGGTTTATTTTCTGTGGCACTATCCCTAGGGTTTCCCCCGCCAGCTGTTAACTGGCACTGTGTCTTTGTAGAGCCCGGACTTTCCTCTTTAAATGTTATAAAGCGATAAGTCACTTATCTAGCAGTTTTTTTTTACAGAAATTTACCAATTTTACAATCTTAATTTAAACCAAGTTTTACTAGGTTTTTTGCGATTTCTAAACACTCTTTATCAATTTTTCCATCAATTTTTTTTGATCTATATCTTCTTTGAAAAGCTTTAATAACATTTTTTAATTGTTTTTTTTTAAAACAATATCCAATTTTCCTTAGATAAAGTTGAAAAAGCTTCTTCTCAATATTTGAAATATTTATATTTCTTCGTTTTAATTCATTCTTAGGTAAATTATGCCAAATACCAATTCCATGTTTAGATAGGTATTTCCAGGGAAACTTTTCTCCCGGGTCCTTTTTTCTATCAGGTGATATATCTGAGTGTCCTAAAAAGTTTTTACTTTTGATGTTATATTTTTTTTTTAAAAACTTTGTTAAATTAAGTGTGCTCCTTATTTGTTTTTTTGAAAATCCCAAGTATTTATGTGAATGGCCCGGATTTTGAATTTCAATACCAATGGATTTATCATTTAAATTATTGTGTTTCTTCCAACAAGAAACACTTGCATGCCAGGCAGTAAATTTATCTGGAACCATATTAATAATTGTTCCATTTTTTTTTATAAAATAATGGCAACTGACTTTTGAATTTTTATCGCGTAATCTTTGTAATGCTTTATTTTCATTTTTCATCCCAGTATAATGATAAACTAGGTAAATGATATTTTTTGGGGATCTTACGATTTTATCAAAATTTATAGAATAAACGTATTTAATATTTTTCATTTTTGGTGATTTTTATAGGTTTTTTTGACAAAATTCTGATTTACTTTGCATTAAGATATAATATACAGATTTTAAATGAAGAGAATAACTACATTATGCGTATTATTGCTATTACAATTTATGGTTGTAAAAAAAGCTTTTAGTGATGATGGTGAAGTCAAAGATTGTTTTGAAACTTTAAATAGAGTGACTTTTGCATTTAACATGGGTCTGGATAAAGTTATTTTCAAACCAGTTTCTAAAGGTTATAGAAAGTTACCATCACCAATCAGAACTGGTACTAGTAACGCCTTGAACAATTTATCAAATTTAATTACTGTGCCTAATAATATTCTTCAAGGTGATTTCCGTTCAGCAGCTAACAACAGCGCAAGATTTTTAATTAATTCTACCCTAGGTATAGTAGGCATATTTGATCCAGCGAACTCATTTGGATTTGAAAAAGGTGAGAAAGAAGATTTTGGTCAAACTCTTGGTGTAATGGGGGTTGGGGAAGGATGTTATTTAGTTTTACCAGTACTAGGTCCATCGACCGTAAGGGACACTGTTGGATCATTAATTTCAATGAACGGTGGTGACGTATGGTACAACGTTACTGTAAGAGATGATGAAGAATATGTTAAGGAATTTAAAGAATCTGATTATTGGGTTTCTAGAGCTACTGGTGGAGTAGATTTTAGAGCAAAAAATTTAGAAGCTTTTGATAGTATTGAAAAAAATTCAGTTGATTTGTATGCAACAGTTAGAAGTCTGTATCTACAAGATAGAAAAAAGAAAATAGATAACTCGACAGGCAAAACTGAAGCTATGGATGATGGTGACTGGGATACTCTAGAAAATCAATAAAACCTTTTTTTAATGAAATTTATAAGAAACATTTTTGTATTAGTTTTTTTTTATTTTTTTTTAATAAACTATTCATGGTCTCAAAGCGCTTCTGAATTTATTAGTTCCGTAACAAATGAAGCATCTAACATTCTTTCTAGTAAATTAACTGATGTAGAGAAAATTGAACAATTAAAAAAAATTGGTGAAAATGCAGTTGATATAGATGGAGTTGGTCTTTATACCTTAGGTAAGTATAGAAAAACTCTTACTGATAATCAAAAAAAACATTATAAAGAACTTTATAGAAGGTATTTTTTAAAGAGTTTCTCAGGCCGCTTAGTAGGGTATTCAGATGCAAAAATAGCCGTGTTATCCGAAGAGATCAAAAATGAGAAATATACAATTGTTTATACAAAATTAATCGGAACAACAGATAGACCAGAAGTCAAAATAGATTGGAGGGTATACACAAAAGATCCTGAAAATTTATTGATTAGAGATTTGATTATAGAAGGATTGAGTTTGGCGAGAGCACAAAAAGAGGAATTTAATTCCATTATAATTAATAATGGAAACAATATTGATGCTTTGCTTGAAAGTCTTAACAAGTTCTTAGAAAATTAAAGTTTAGTTGGTGGGCCCGCCAGGACTCGAACCTGGGACCAATACATTATGAGTGTACTGCTCTAACCAACTGAGCTACAGGCCCTTATCCATATCTTTATCCCTTTTTTTTATTTCATTCAAGACATAGAGATGGTGGGCCGTGTTGGTTACGCTCCAACTACCCCTGCAATGTCAATGCAGTACTCTACTATTGAGCTAACGGCCCCAAATTAAACTCAAATATTTATATCATTTTTTTGAAAAAATATTTGTTTCTTTATTTACTGCATACATTAATGAAAAATTAATCATAAATAAAGTAATATTAAAATTGTTAAAAAAAGCACCACTCGGCAACACCGGGACAAAATTAATTAATAGAAACACCATACTGCCAACTTGAATATAATTTCTACCATCTATTATTTTTCTAATTATTCTAAAAATTAAATAAAAAATTATAGACAATATTATTATTGTTCCGATAATTCCATGCTCAGATAACATTTCGAAATAAACTTGGTGAGGGTGAGTTTGACACCAATATTCTTTATGGATAGATTTTTTTTTAGCTACACATGTCTCAACCCTATAATTTTTATTTCCTACACCAAACCAGGGATTATTTTTGAAAACATAAAAACCTGATTTATATAATTTGAAATATAAACTATTATTAATAAAATTTTCCCTATCATCTTGTGTTTTAATTTTACTGTAAAATTGATCTATATATCTGTATTTAACGTAATCTGAAAAATTGACTAAAAAAAAGAAAATTGCAATAATACCTAAAAAGACAAATAATCTATTTTTTAATTTAACGTAATCAATAAAAGAAATAAAAATCAAAAGTCCAATTAAAGCTTTTAATCCATTTGATCTTTCTCCAGTCACCATTATTCCAGCCAAACAAACTAAGATAATGATAAACCCTAATACTTTAAATTTTTTTGATGATTTCAAAAAACTTAAAATATATCCTAAGACTATAAAGGTAAAACCACAAATAAATGCGCCAGCTATTGGTTCATTTCTAAAAAAGCTTGTAACTCTTGGACCATGATCTTGGCTAACGCCATCGATTTCAATTTTTCCTAAGCCAAAAATATTACTTCCAGTATACCTTTCTATATAAATATCAATTAAAACAATAAAAAATATTATACTCCAAGTTTTTAAAATATTTAAACTTTTCTCATTTATGAAAAAAAGATAATTTATCATAAGAAAAAAAAGAATAAACCTTATGAAGCCAAGGTTCCTATAAATTCCTGAAGATATATCTAAAGAAATAAGTGAATTGAATATAAGATATAGATATAAAGTTAATAAAAGAAGAACTGATTTTGTGTCTTCAATTTTAATGTTGTTTTTGGAAAAATAAATAAATAAAAAATAAAGACTTAATAATGACAAATTAACCAATGAAAAACTTGAACCTATGATAATTGAAATAGGTAGTATAGAAAGTAATATTGTTGGAATTTTCATTTTAATATAGTTCATTTTCATTTGAACATTTTACATGCGATTCTTTTTGATTTATGAATGGTATTTTGGTCCTCTTTAATAATTTCAACATAATTAAAGATTTTATTAAAATATTCATATCTAATGGTATCAAACACAATAATTGAATTTTCATCTGTATTTTTTTTTAAATATTCTAAATAAATATTAAAATCATAATGGTAATCAAGGGAATACAAAGATATTACCAAATTGTATTTATTGGAAGGAAAGTTTTTTTTATCATAATCAAAAATACTAAATTGTTCTTTTGGGATATCATTCATTATAATTAAATTTTTTAAAAGAGATAGATCATTATAACCTTCTCTGTTTTCATCATCCCATCCGTACTTTATTTTATTTGATATATAATCTTTTTCTATAAATGTTATTTTTGTTTCATTGAATTTTTTCATAATAGCAATTTCGAGACCTCCAAGTCCTGATCCTATACTTAAAATTCTTTGATTTTGCTTTAATAAAGATAAAATAGATAATAATTCTGATTCCATCAATTTTGAATAATTTTTAGATATTTCTTTAAGATTTATAAAGTATTTAGAAATAATTTTTGAAAATAAGTATCTTCCGAAAGTTTTTCTCAATTTAGTTAAAAAAGGATTAGCTAACTCAATTCGCTGAAGTAGAACTAATTGCGCCATTCTTCTATCTAATTTAAGATTTTTCATTTGATAACAATAGCAATTTTAAGAAGTAACTCAAAACAGTAAGATCATAAATTTAACTTATAATTCTAAAATTTTGTTTAATTCAATATAATGTCTAAAAATTGTATATTTTTTTGCTTCCTTTTTTAATCTCAATTTATTCTCAAATATCTTATTTTTATCCATTTTGGAAAAATTTTTTAAACTATTAAATAGGGCTTTACTCTGATTACTTTCAAATAAGATTCCTCTTTTCCCGTTGTCTAAAAACTCTTTTGGACCGTTAGGACAGTTACTTGAAATTACAAATGAATTGCAAAGAGCAGCTTCAACAATCACAAACCCCACCTCTTCCCAGAGCGAAGATAATACGAATGCACTACTCTTCTGCATATAACTGTAAATATTCTTTTTATAACCCAAAAGAAATACTTTATTCTCAATACCCCTTTTTTTAATTAATCCATGTATTGCACTTTTCTTTTCTCCTTCACCAAGTATTAATAGAATAAATTGGTCATTTATTTTTGAAAATTCAAAAAATTCATTAACTAAATAAATGTAGTTTTTTTGATTTGTTAATCTACCTGCTGCTAAAATAATTCTTTTATTTTTGGGAACATTATCATCAAAAGAAAAATTAGTTTCTCTTTTAAATGCTTTAATTCTAGCAATGGCGTCTGGCAAAAAATGTATTTTTTTACTATCAAATATGTTCATCTCCTCTAAATCCTTTTTTAAATCAAAGGTTGGGCATGTAACACATTTTATTTTGTGAGAGACTGATTTCCAAATCATTTTTCTCAAAAAATTCAATTTGGGGTACCCGGATATTCTTAAAACAAATTCAGTTTTAAATTTTAAAAACTTTAAAATTGTAAGTGGTAGCGAAGTAATCAAGTGTAAAAATAAGATATCTGGTTTATATTTTTTTAGTAAAATTATCAAAGGAATGAACGATAGAATATAGATCAAAAAATAAGAAAATCTGCTAGATATAAAACCTCTTTTCGGTAAAAACTTAAAATAATTAAAATTCAATTTAATTAGCTTGATAGAATTATCAGAAAAAAAATTTTTATATTCATTCCATTCACCACATGCATTAATAACAAACACATCGTATCTATTATTGTATCTTTTCAAAGATAAAGCAGAGTTTAAAGTTGATTTAAGTGTCCCAACAGGGTTGAGATGTGGGGACCAATAAAAAATACTTTTTTTCATAAATAGACGTCTTTAGATTAAATAGTTAGTACATATTAAATATTTGAATAAATTGTAACTCCATAATGTCTCTCGGTATTTTAATTTTTTTGATAATAATCGTTGTGCCAGTCAATAAATTTTTTAATACCTTTTTTATAATTCATTTTACTTACATATCCAAAATGATTTCTTAATTTTCTCGTATCGGCCTGAGTTTTAAAAATATCTCCTGGTTGTAGAGGTAAATAGTTTATTTTTGCTTTTATTTTTAAATTTTTTTCTATTTCTTTAATATAATTTTTCAAAAAAATTGGTTTATTATTTCCTATATTGTAAATTTCATAATTTTTATTCTTCTTAAATTTTTTTCTAAAATTTGTTTTAATGGATAAAATAGCTTTAATAACATCATCTATATAAGTGAAATCTCTATAATGTCTCCCATAATTAAAAACATTTATATTTTTCTTTTTTTTAATCGAGTCAACAAATTTGAAAAGGGCCATATCTGGTCTTCCCCATGGACCATAAACAGTAAAAAATCTGAGGCCAATTGTTAAAAAATTATACAAATGAGAATAAGCATGAGCAATTAACTCATTTGTTAATTTTGTAGCAGCATACAATTGAATAGGATTGCTACAATTTAAATTTTCACTAAAAGGTGTTTTTGTAATTTTGCCATAAACACTGCTTGTACTTGCATAAATAAATATTTTTACCTTAGCTTTTATAGAACAATCTATTAAATTGTGAAAACCTATTATGTTTGATTTAAGATACTTTTCTGGATTTGTGATAGAGTATCTTACTCCTGCTTGAGCTGCTAAATTAATTACTTCTGTAATCTTGTATTTTTTAAATAAATTCTCAATTCCTTTTTTATTCGATAAATCTACTTTATGAAAGATGAAATATTTTTTACTAGTTTTCTTTAGATCTTTAATTCTATCTTTTTTTAATTTGACACTATAATAATTATTTAAGTTATCTATACCTATTACATGCTTATTCTTTTTTATTAGTGAACAGGTCAGATGATAACCAATGAATCCAGCGCTACCAGTAATCAAAGTATAGCTTCTTTTTTTCATTATTTTGTTTTTATAGGTGAAAGAATATTTTTTCAAATTTTTATCTATTTTACGGATGTTCTTCATAACTAAAAAGGAAATCCGTATCTTTTAATCATATTCTTAATTTGTACATCATTATAACTATTTTTAAAATTTTTTTGATATAAACCACCTTTGATAATTTTTATATATTCATAGTTTTTATATATCTTAGAAAACCTTATATTTGTTTTGTTTAGTTTGGCCATCCAATTAAGCCATATATCATCTGCAAAAGGTGCTAAACTTTTAAAATGATTTTTTTTTAAAACATCTTTATAAAAACAATTTGGGGGATACAAAACTCCAGCACCACCTGTAAAAAAAGCTAGTTTAGTTTGTTTTCTATAATTTCGAGACCATAATTTATAGCTAATAGGATGATTTTTTATTAATTTGATTTTATGGATACAGTTTGCAATCACATCATTAGGAAATTTTTTGGAATTTAAAACTAATTTTTCAATTGTATCTTTAAAGTAGATAACATCATCATCTAAAGTTATTACATATGAATTTCTATATTTCTTCAATGAAGGGATAATTTTCTTATAAGAATGTAAACCATTTTCACAAAATTCAATATCTACTCCTCTAAAGTTTCGTACTGTTGGAGGTA
The DNA here is from genome assembly GCA_902562205.1 of uncultured Pelagibacteraceae bacterium. GTDB lineage: Bacteria > Pseudomonadota > Alphaproteobacteria > Pelagibacterales > Pelagibacteraceae > Pelagibacter. Next base: position 74,671 of record CACESO010000003.1, read on the forward strand.
ATTTTTGTTTATCTTTGTTTTCGATCCAAAGAATAATTTTATCAGGTAAAACTGTTTGGTTCAAAATCGAATTTAAAACTAAGGGCAATGTCCTGAAACGTTTTGGATACGATGTTAGAGAAACAATAAGTTTTTTTCTGAGATTATGTTTTTTTGCAAAATTAACTTCTTTTTTTAATAAATTTACAACGAGTAGTTTTAAATTGTATTTTAAATGATTATAGATCTTTAATATTAGAGAGTTAAAAGCATATCTATCTATCTTAAAAAAAAATTTTTTTAAAATCATGATATATTTAGATGGCTTTGGGTTATTTATCATTCAATTAATTTCGCTATTCATAAAAGTTCAAATAAATTACATACAAATGTGTCTATCTAATGAACCAAAAATAATCATATAAAGACTCATTTAGAATAATCATAGAAAGATAAAAGCTTTGATGTCCTCCAAATTACATCATGTTTCTTTGCATATTCAAATGCAGATCGTCTAATATTGTCATATTTTTTAATATTTCTGCTTACTTTAAAAATTTGTTTTAACCATTCTTTTTCATTTTTGTAATTATTAATCAAAATACAGTTTTTTTTGTGTATTAAAACTTCATTTAAAACTTTTAAATTTGAACATAAAATTAATTTTCCTAATTTCATATAATCGAATAATTTAAGTGGAGAAGTGTATTTTGAAATGTCGCCCACATCTCCCGAAACAGTAACTAGATTTGTGTAAGGCAAAATACAAACATCAACTTTTTTTAGTTTATTTTGTATTTTTGAATACGGTATATACTCACTAAAAAATAAATTTTTGTAATTATATTTTTTTTTTAAATCGTTTATATTTTTTTTATCACCACCATAGATGAAATAGTTATTATGAATATCATTTTTTGATAATTTTATGAGCATATCTAATCCTCTAGAAAAATACAAAGAACCAAAATATCCTACATTAAGTTTTTTTTTATTTTTTTTAATTTTTGAGTAATTTGATTTTAATCCTGAGGCATTGTGTAATACAAAAATCTTATCTTTTTCTACTTTGTATTTTGCAACGTATAGTCTTTTTAAAGAATGAGTTGTAGTTATAATCTTTATGATATTTCTGTTATTCAAAATTTTTAGATGTTGGATTAAAAATTTGACTACCTTGCCTTCTAATTCAATCCCATCGTGTATTTCTAAAATTTGTTTTTTATTTAATAAACTTAAAATGAAGGAAGCAAAAAAATTCCTAGTTATAAATAAATCTTGTTTATTGAAATTTGATTTATATATCGAATAAAAAGCATAAAGATAATAGTTAATTCCTTTTGGAAATTTTTTAAAAAAACTTAATCTTGTTAATTTAAATCTCGACCTAATATTATAAAAAGTAAAATAATTTTTTTTTAATCCTGTGTCTGGTAAGATTAAATTTACTTTATTGCCTAATTTTGAAATGCCCTCGCAGAGTTTTGCTGTTTGTAAACTGCTCGCATTTTTAGATGGAGCTGATGAATTGGAAATATATGTAATTTTCATAAATAAAACTAACGTAATAAATATTGAAAATATTAACTTTTTGTTAATTTTTTGTTAAATCCTGCAATTGCCTTTTTATAATCTTCAACTGTATCTATTTCTTTCCAACCGCTTTCAATAATTACACAGTGTACTTTAATACCAATATCAACAAGTTCTTGAATAAAATCTGTGAGATAAGCATTTTGAAAGGTCTTAGCTCGTTGGAAAGGCTTATTCCAATATATTTTTTTTAATCTATGGAATTGTTCCTTAAATATTTTCGTGCCATAATCAGATAACTTGATCATACCTATAAATTCTCCATGGACTTCTTGATTTCCAGTGTTAATTTTTCCAATCTTTTCAACCTCATTATTTAAATTAAATATTACGTTTTCTGCCTCTGAAATTGGATGGTCTTTACGACCTACATAATAACCTCTCCAATCTATATCTACTACAACTGAAATATCGTGATCTGAGTTTAAAGCTCTTTGAACAACAATATTATCAAACAAAATATCAGAATAAGAAATAATTATATTACCATTGATAAATTTTTCAGCATAAAAAATTGAATTTAAAATATTATTATTACGATAGTCGGTATTTTCGAAGTACTTCAAACCTTTATATTTAATTTTATCCTTTTTATACCCTCTTATTACTGCAATATTTTTAATTCCGTTACTATTATAAGCTTCTAACTGTCTTTGGAGTAATGTTTTTCCACCGAAATCAAGCATACATTTTGGAAGATTTACTGTATGATCTTTCAATCTACTTCCTAAACCAGCAGCGATGATCAAACTTTTAGTCATAACTTTGTTAATGGAATTTTCAATGTTTTTAATTTTTTTTTTATCTATATTATTTTCTTTAATTGTTCTCAATAAAGAAATAACGGAAGGATTTTCTAAAATAAACTGATTAATATCGGGAGCAATCGATTTTTTTGATAGACCCGCTAAATCCATTAAATAATCTTGATTGATCTTTAAAATTTCAGATATCTTTTTAATGGTTGATATTTTTGGAGCATTTCTTTTATTTTTTTCAATATCATTTAAATAGGATGGAGAAAGACCAATTTTTTCTGCTAAGGCTCTTTGACCTAAACCAAGGATAGTCCTCTTTTCCCTAATAAATGTTCCAAATTTTTTACTCATTTTTATAATTTAACTAATTATATATAAAGTCTTCCAAATTATCTTCTATTAATTGTATTTCTTTTTGATCTTTATATTTTTGAAATTTATGAATATTTTTTTTAGATAATTCAGCCCTGTAACTTGAACTAACCTTATCAGAAAGTTTTAAGTAATCACAAATTATTTTAGTATATTTTGAATTAAAATTAACAAAATCTTCAAATCTAACTTGAAAAATTTTATCATCACTTATAAGTTTTAAACGATTTTGCATTTCTTTATACCAATCAATAAATCCCATTACAGATTGACCCTTTTTATATTGTTTGATTTCTAAATACTGATCTCTAGGGTCGCGAGTAACAAGTATGGTTTTGTGATCACTAAAATATTTTGTCGAGTCAATAGGGTTCCATCCTGAACCTGCTTGATTTAAAATAGTTGGCCTATTGCCTGAATGAGTTTTAAACAAATTATCGTGCATTTTTTCTACTGCTTCAATAAGATTTTTTGGAGATACTAATAGTCGAGTTGGAGGTATCGATTCTTCCAAACCTATTAAATTTTTTATTCTATTCAAATTTTTTTCTAATGGAGTTTTAAAAAGTTCCCTCCACAATATTCTCATTGGATAATTAGCGGAGCTAATTTCATTGGTAAATTGGTTGATGTTTTTATGAAATATTTCTGCAAATTTTCTAAGTTCTTTTTTTTTGGGACCATTAGACCAAAAATTAGATAATTTTTCTGATATTTCTTGAAATTTCATTATATGATATTCTGATGTTGCAGGATCAAAAGCTTTACCTGCAGCCGCTTCCAAATCCATTAAACCGTTAGGTAAAATTGGCAATAAGTATTCTTCACCCTTTAACGGATTATCTAAGTCATTTCTTCCAACTAAATAATCAAAAATTGCACCTGAACCAGAAAATGTTGTTCCTAGAACAATAATATATTTTGGTGGCTCTGATTTTTTTGTCATTTAAGTATTTTAAATTTACTTTTATCTAAACTTTTTTTAAGTTTGCATTTAATTATAGAAATGGCCATTAATAAATTTATACTACCAAAGTTAAAGAAATCACACTATATATTTTAAAAATAAATATATATTTTCTTTATCCATATAAGTATATTTTGTTAAATTTAAATCCTGGTAATGAGTTATAACAAAAACAAAAAAATATTTTATATTTCAGATTTTTCTTTACCAAATATGTCAGCTTATACGATTCACGTTTTAAAAATGTGCGATGCTTTTTCTGAGAGTTATTATGACGTTAGTTTATTGCTTCCACACATTAGAAAAGGGTATAAACTCAAAAAAATACAAACAGATTATTTATTAAAAAGTTCATTTAAAATTCTTGGTTTTTTTGAATCCAAAATTAAAAGAGGCCTGCCTGCTTTATTGTTGTTTTCATATAAGTTATTTATTTTACTTAAAAAGTATAAAAAACCCCATTTAATTATTTCCCGAAGTATTATCCCAGCTTTATTTTTATCAATTTTTGGTAAAAAATTAGTTTTAGAAATTCATACGGAAATGAAAGGGGTAACAAAGTTTCTTTTTTCAATCTTAAGATATTTCCACTTTTTCAATAGAATTAAATTTATTTTAATAAACAAAAATTTAAATAAAAAACTAAAACTTAGAAATAGAGACTTTATAGTTTTAGATGATTGTGTTGATTGTAGAGATTTTAAACACAATAAAAAAAAAATGAATTCTTGTGTATATACAGGCAGTTTTGTAAAGGGTAAAGGTATAGAAACAATAATTAGTATTGCTTCGAAACTTCCTGAAGTAAATTTTATATTATATGGAAATATCAAAACATTAAGTGAAAATTTATATAAAAATATTGTTAAACAAAAAAATATTATCTTAAATGATTTTATACCATATAATAGAATCACCAAGATTTTACCTAAAAACAAAATCCTCTTAATGCCTTACGAAAAAAAAGTTGGTGTACTTATAAATAATCTAGATGTGTCAGATTACATCTCGCCCTTAAAGTTATTTGATTATTTAGCCTCCGGTTCTATTATAATCGCTTCAAGAAAAAAGGCCTATTCACATATTTTAAAACATAATTTTAATTGTTTTCTTACTCAATCTAATAATATTCAGGAATGGGTAAAAACAGTTGAGAAAGTGTTATCAATACCACCATACACACAGAGAATTCAAAAAAATTCAATCCAAACTGCTTTAAAATATAGTTGGTTAAAAAGAGTTGAAAAAATAATCAAATTTAAAAAAAGAATTTAAGTTTCAATTATAAAATATTCTTTAATAATTTAATATAAAAATAAAAAAAAGTTTATTAAAAAAATGTCATTTGAATATTTTTTTGGTAATGTTTTTTATTTTTTGCAATAAAGTAATTTTTTTTGTTTTATAATATTCATTAGAATTATATAAATCTTTATCTGAAGTTCTTATCGGTTTTTTCCAATCTCCATATGCATACTCTAAATATTCTTTGGGATTTTCAGGGCAATTAAATTTTCTACCTAAAAAGCTTATATTGGAAAAATTTTTTAAAAATTTTGAAGGAACTGAATAACTTCTTCTCCAATAAATATCTCTATCTTTAGAATAGTTCCATGCAAAAATTGTGTAGCCTGTTACTTCTTTTGGGTATTTACCTTTAAAATAAATTTTTAAATCATCTTTTTCACACAAAGAATATATAATTTCAAAGTTTGCTTTTTTTAAAGCTAAGATTACGGGATTAATTTGTTGAATAAATTCATTTGTAAATACACTTATATCTACACCCCAATCCCATTTTATAAAATCATTGTCTCTTACAGCGCCCAATAAAACTCCAGTTTGTAAAAAATAATTTATATTTAACTCATCTAAAATATCACATATTTTCAAAAACTCTTTTTTCCTTGTTAACAATTCATCAGGGGTTCTATCTCTTACTTTTTGTGTTTTCATAAAATATATTATTATTATTTTTTCAAAAATTCACTTAATCTTTCAGATAAAGCACAAATTATTAATGTTGGATTAGTGCTTCCTGATGTAGGGAAAACTGCAGATGAACAACAAAAAATATTATTTAGTCCTCTCAATTTTAAATTTTTATCTAAAATTTTAGGGTAACTTAACCCGCCCATGTGATGCGATGCGCCTATCAACTTATCTTTATTAAAATCTAATTTTTCTAACTTTGGATTATAACTAAAGAAATTAATTATTTCTTTAATTAATTTTTTTGATATTTGATTTTCTTTTTTACTTAATAATAAGTCAACTTTTTTTGAACTTTTTTTTAAGTAAATTCTATTTCTAAAACGAGGTTCCATCTCTAAAAAAATTCTTAACATAATCTTTTTTCTAAAATTTAAAAAAAACTTTTTTTCTTCAAACCGAACATAGGTATTTAAAATTCTTTTTTTTTTGTCATATAAGGAGAGCCCAGTATAAGTATTTATATTTTTTTTATAAACTAATTTGAATTTTTTAATTAAATCTTTTTTAGGATATTTTATTTCCCCAACATAACATTTGGGATGATCCATAAAATACCTTCCCACAGCCTGTTTGTTTTTAAGATTTCTTAATTTTGCATTTTTAAATGATCTTAAGACCAATAAACTTGATTCTATTCCACCACTACAAATAATTAGTTTTTTTGATTTAACAAAATGAACTTTGTTACGGAATTTAAAATATGCTACACCATATTTCTTAAAGTTATCTATAGTTTTCACCTCACAATTGACAATCATATCAATTTTTTTTGTTTTGAAATATTTTGAAAATTTTAAAGGTTTTTTAATTTCAATAAATTTTCTTAAATAAAATTTTTTTTTATAAATATATTCAGAGCCAAGATTTTTAATGTTGAATTTGTATTTTGGTCCAATTTTTTTTATCCAATAAATAAGTTCTTTGTGACTCAATGGCCAAATATTTTTATTTTTAAAATTGTGCATTTCTGTTTTTGAAAACAAAGAATATACTTGTGACCATGTGTTGCTTGTACCACCAACACCAAATACCCTTGATGAACTTTTGATTTTAAAATTATCGCTTTCCAAATTGTCATAAAAAGTTTCACCAAAACTGCCTTTTTCTAAAACCAAAATTTTTTTTTTTGTTTTTATTAATTTATTTATTAAGATTGATGCGGCTGGACCTGAGCCTATAATAATATAGTCATATAATTGATCAAAGTTTTTTTTAAAATTTAAAAAAAAATTTGATTTATTTTCTTTTAAATCAATTAACATCTTTGAAAATTTTATTTATCTCATTTTTGATATTATAAATGTTATTTTTCTTTATCCACTCTAGATCAATAAAACGTAACTCTTCAAAAAATGTCAAATCATTTTCAGAAGAAAGTGATTTTATTTGTAAAGAACTTAAATCTTCATACCAGTTATATCTTTTTATATATTTTGATAAAAGTTTTTTTTTTGTGAAAAAGGGAATACCAAAATGAAAACCTCCTATATGAGAATTTTCATTGTAGGGGTGTTCAATCCCAATGTTGTGTAAATGATTATAAATTGATTTAATTTTTTCAGTTAATTCTTTATTTTTATTTTTGAATTTTCTTAGATCATATTTAGCTAAAATTGCTGCCAACGGATGCATTCTTAACTTTAAATCATTTATCCCTCCGGCCACTTTTAATTTAACGTTATCCTTATGACCAGGATGATGATTGTTGATCATTTGATGGTAAGAGCTTTCATTGTCAGTAAAAATAACTCCACCTTCTCCACCAGAAATAGCCTTATTGCCTTGAAGGCTGATAAAAGAAATGTCTGCAAATTTCATGTGATCTTGATCTCCAATTTTAATTCCTTGTGCATGACTTGAATCAAAAATAATTTTTGTTTTTTCATCTAAAATTTTATGAAGATTTCCAATATCAATATAAAAGCCAAAAGGATGTGTGAGTACTAATAAATCATATTTTTGATTTGTAATATTATCCAAATCAAATTTGAAATTTTTGTCAACATTAATAAAACTGATGTCAAAATCCTGTTTTTTGAGAATTTCTATAACTGAGGGAAAAGTTAAAGCAGAAATCAAAACTTTAGATTTACTTTTTAAATTTAAAGAGAGTACTGATGCGTAAAATGCTGCCGTACCGCTTGAAAAACTCAAACAATATTTAAAATTGAATTTATTTGCTAAAGTTTTCTCAAATTCTTCAACATAATCAGGATATTTTGAATAGTTTTTTTTTAAAACTATTAAATTAAGTTTTAGAAAAAGGGAAAAATCAAAATTTTTTAACGTGTCTAATATTTTGTAAAAAAGTTTAATCATCTTATTTTAAGTTATTTAATTTTAATAAAATTAATTTTTGTTGATAACAAAGAATTTTTAATCAAACCAAGAATATACCTTATGTTATGATAATCAAATCTTTTTGTTCTCAAAAATGTTGTAATAATTTCGAAAACAGATATGGATTTAAAACCATTTTTTCCAAGAAGTATTTTCAAACTTTTATTGTTAAAACAATTTAAATGTTCCAATGGTTGAATAGGTCCTTTTTTTAACTTTATAATTTCTTTTTTAATCTCGTATTTTCCATTAGGAACTCCTATCGATAAAATTCCACCTTTTTTAATGATCTTTTTTAAATCAAAAATAATACCTTTCAAATTTGAAATATGTTCTAGAACTTGCTCTAATCTTACAACATGAAAATAATTATTGTATTTTTTATTTTTTAAATTTATAACTTTTATATTATTTTTCATCAGATGTTTTTTTCTGATAGAAGAAAATTCCGTTGCAAAAACACTTTGACAATTTTTTTTAATACAAATCAACCACGTTCCCCAGCCAGCTCCAAAATCAAGTATATTTAAATTTTTTTTTTTGTGAAAATTTTGAAAAAAATTAATTTCATTTTCAAAGTATTTTTTTTGTAAAATGTTAACATTTCTTGATTTTTCTAAACTATCCATAGGATCAATGATTTTATCGTAAAGTTGTTTTAAAAAAAAACTTTTTGGGATATTCTTTTGCCAAATAAACTGGCAAACTGAACACTTTTTTAAAATAAAATTTTTTTTTCCAATTTTTTTTTTCAAAAAATTTGAAGTTTTCTCACCATATTCTGAATTGAAAAAATTTAAAATTTCTTTATTATCAAATTTAGTTTTAAATACTTCTACTCCTTTAGATGAACAGATTTTGCAATTATTTTGCCCTAAAAACATCTTAACATTTAGTTATTTTCTATATTAATGATTTTTGAAAATTTTTTCTTAATTTCCTCTTTGTGAGTTATAAATATAACAGTCTGAGGTAATTTTAAAATATCTTCTACAATATGATTTTCTGTTTTAAAATCTAGCTCATTTGTAGACTCATCAAATATAATTATTTCCTTATTACTATAAATTGCCCTCGCAATAAAAATTCTTTGAATTTGACCACCTGACAAATTTGTTCCATTCTCTGAAATTTCTTTAAAATCTCTTTCTTCAAAATCTTTTATAAAATCAGATCTACTTAACTCAATAGCCTTTTTATATTTTTCATTATCAATTTTCTCATCAAACAATGTTATATTATCTTGGACTGATGTCTGAAATACAGTTGGATTCTGTGGAATATATGAAAAAATTCTTTTTTGTAAAAATTGATTTTCTTTAAGTTCATTTCCATTCAAAATAAATTTTAAATTTTTACATTCAACAATACCTGTAATAATATCGATGAGTGTGGTTTTTCCACTACCGGATTTACCACCTATACAAATCTTTTCTCCTTTTTTAATTTCTAGATCAAAATTTTTTATTATGATATCTTGATCATATTTAAATTTATCTATTTTAATTTGAAGAGAGTTTAATTTTTCATGGTTCTTATTTTCAGCCAACATCTCATTCATTCTTTTTAGGTTTCTCTTAATCTCATCTTGTTTTTTAAGATAATGATCTTTAACAACTTCAACACTTGGCTTAGCATGTGTCATTGTTTGTAAAATCAATGTTAATTTAACGAAAGAGGGCATAACCCTAAACGTAGCAAATGTGTAAACAGCGATTATTTCTCCAAGATTTGTACCACTATCTTTATTTAAAAAAACTATAGCGCTTAAAGCAAATATACATACTAATTCAAACAATAATCTGGGAATTGAAGAAAGAAATGACATTTTTTTCTCGTGAAATAACTTAATAAAAATTTTTTTATCAAATTCATCAAGCATCTTTCTTTCTAAAAAATTTGCTTTAATTTCTTTTATTCCCTTATAAGTCGCTGATAATATCTGAATTATATATTTATTATAATTAAATCGTTTTATTCCAATTTGCTCAATTTTACCTTTTTTTACTCTATCGATAATATAAGTGATTAAAGACAAAAATATTAATAATGATATGGTTGTTTTTGGATCATATATTATAAGAAAAACAGCTATTGTAATTAAAGCTAACGACTCTAAAATTAAATCAATAATTGATAATAAATACCCTTTGGTAAAAAAACTTACCTCATTAATAACATTTCTTATTATGGTTGCACTGTCGTTTTTAATATAAAAATTATAATTTGAGCTTAAATAATTAAAAAAAATCATTCTTGAAATTTGTTTTTGTATCAAAAAAATATAATTAAATTTTTTTTTGAAGAAAAAACCTAAAAATAAATTTTTTAATAAAAAGAGGAACATCAATAATAACAAAGCATTAGTAATTCTATTTTCACCAAAAAAATTAAATTCTAAAAAACTGAAATCTATGATTGAGTTAGAAGTTGTATTATCAAAAATAGAGGCAAAAAGAGGGATAACTGCTGCAATACTTAAAAATTCAAGCGGGATGACCATTAAAGAAATTAATGAAATAAAAATTACTTTATTTCTCAAACTTTTATCGAGGCTTTTTAAAATACCAAGCATTTTATTTTCATCTAAAAACTCATTAAATTTCTTTTAATAATATTCAATCTAATTTTATATTCTAGCTTGAGTAGAATTTGTAGTTATTTTTTTAATGTTAATTAGTCTTGGACCAATTAATGAAAATTTTAAGCTATTAAATTTTGGATTTATTTTTACTAAAATACTTCTCAGATCAGAAATTTCAGACTTAGTAAAAGGTGAAAATTTCTTACGCTTATATACCTTATAATTCAATTTTTGTTTTAAAAATCTTAGTTGATTTCTTATTATTAATTTTGATAAATTATTTTTTTTTGAAAGTTTTTCACTTTTAAATTTTTCCCAGTGCAAGGCAATTTTATTACTTGCATCATAGCTTTTAGAATTAGAAATGATTTTAAAACATTCTGCAATTTTCTTTTTATCTATTCTAAATTTCATATATTTTTTCTTTTTAATAAAATCAACAATTTCATCATCAGATTTCATAATTAGTGAATTTTTATTAGGAAGAGTTTTGTTCCATTTTGACTCTATAGGTTGGTAAGAAATTACTATTTTCTCTTGCAAAAGAGCATTGAAAGCTAGACCTGAACCACTATGAATAAATATAGTATTGTCATTTTTTTCTTTAGCTAAAAATTTGGTACCAGTAGTAAATTTAATATTCTTTCTATTTGGTAAAATTTTTTTCCAGTTTATTATACTCTCATTAGGATGGATCCAAATATCTATCTCTAACTTTGGAAACTCTGTTATTATTCTTTTTAATAATTTCAAATATTTTGATGTCATACCCGCTCTAAATGCAAAATGATCATAATGATAATCATCCTTAAATTTTTTATCTATTGTAAACTGATCTGAAAGCAACAAGCTTCTTGCGAAAACCATATAGCTAGAGATTATTGCAACTCTTACTTTTTTTGAATTTCTCTTTTTTATAAAATTATTAGCTATTTTGTTATCAAGTAAATCAAATCTAGGATTTCCTGTCATCAAAAATTTTTTTTTAATCTTAGGAAAAATTTTCGTATAATTTGAATAATCAAATTTACCCCAACAAAAAACAGTATCAGTATAAGAAAGAGATTTGTTAGAATACCTTCGTGATACAAAATTTTTAAAATTTTCTTGGACTATGCCGCCTTCTTCATCAAGAGATGAAATGATACAATTGTTTTTTTTACAGTTTTTTAATTGGTTTAATCTTCTTTTGATTGGGGTAATACTTTTATAGAGCATTATACCTGGGTTAAGTTTTTTGTTTACTATCAATTTAATTAATTCATCATCTCCGATAAACACATCATTCCCTTTCAATGCTGATGTAGCACCAATTAAGAGTCTACTAAGAAATTCTCTATATTTGATTTCAACAACTAAATAAACGTTCATGAATTTTTATTAAATTTAATATATCCTCAATTAACTAATTATCAATTAAATACTTAATATTTAAAAATTAACTTTTTTTTCTATTAAATCAAAAATTTTATAATTTCTTTAAAATTCATTTTACCTTTATAAAGCTGATAGTGTATTGAGTAAAAACCATCACTGAAAATTACTGTATTGAAATTCTGCATGCTTATATTAATGGTTATAAAAGATTATGAAATATACTTAAATAATATTATAATAAATCTGAATAATTTTGATCAAAAATTTTTAAAATATTTAAAATAGATCAAAAATTTTGATGAATAAATGAAAAAAAAAAAATTTAAACTTTTAATTACAGCAATACCTTTTTTATCACTTGATGAAAATATTAAAAAATTATTTAAAAAAAAAGATATAAACTTTGAAATACTTTCTGCAGTTGAGAAATTTAAAAAAAAGAATATCAGTAAATTTGATGGAATAATTGCTGGGGTTGAAAATTATGATATAAAGAAATTATCTGGAGCTAAAAATTTAAAGATTATTTCAAGAGTAGGAATAGGTATTGATAACATTGACTCAAATTTTTGCAAAAAAAGAAACATACAAATTTTAAAAGTAAAATCTCCTTTCGAGTCAGTTGCGGAATATACGATTTCGGCAATAATTAGCTCATTAAGAAACTTTTCTTCAATGAATTATGACTTACATAAAAAAATTTGGAAACCAATATTAGGCAAATCTCTGTCTGAATCTACTATAGGAATAATTGGTTATGGAAAAATAGGTAAGTTAGTTGCTAAGTATTTGAAATCTTTAAATGTCCATAAAATACTAGTTCATGACATAAAAAAATTTCAAAATACACGTAAGGTTAAATTTTGTAAAAAAATTGATATTTTTAAAAATAGTGATGTTATTAGTTTAAATATAGATCTTAATAAAAAAACCAAAAATTTCATATCTTTCAAAGAAATTAATTCTATAAAAAAACCATTGAGCATTATTAATACATCACGTGGTAAGGTTATTAATGAAAAAGCGTTAATCTATGGAATTGAAAAAAAAAAAATAAATAATTTATTTTTAGATGTTTTTGAAAAAGAGCCATATTATGGTCAATTGAGAAAATATAAAAATTGCATAATGACACCTCATATATCTTCTTTTACGAATAAATGCAGAAAAGAAATGGAATTGGAGTCGATAAAAAATTTATTAAAAAAAATTAAATCAAACTAAAATAAAATTAAAATTTCTAAAAAAATTACTATTTCTAAATTTTCTATTTTTTAACCTTTTGAAAATTTGTCTTTTTTCCTTCCCTACGAAAAATAAATACTTATTTTTACTCCTTGAAATAAATGACTTTGTCACACTAATTCTATGTTGAAATTTATTTTTATGATTTACCACATAGCAAACATTTTTTTTCGTTATTTTTGGATTTAGGTTGGGAAATAATGATGCAATATGTCCATCTTTTGCATAACTTAAAAAAATGATATCCATTTTTTTTAATCTTTTATTAAAGTAAATAAGATTAGCTTCAACAGTTTTTTTTTTATTGAAGAACTTCTTAAAATTTACATTTTTATAATTAATATTTTTGAAAAGTATTTTTTTTATCATAAAATAATTGGTGTTTTTATTTAACTCAAAAAGTCTCTCGTCAGACAAATAAAAATTGCTCTGTTTCCAAAACTTTTCATCTACGTTTTTCAAAAGAAATTTATAAAAACTTTTTATACTTTTTCCTCCAGTAAGCATCACATTAATTTTTGATTTTTTCTTTGTTATTTTATTTATATCTGCAATGAGATCTTTATAAGAATTTATTATCATGACTAAGAAAGTAATCTTTTAACAATCTCAAAGTCATCATTATCATCTATGTCAAAAGCTTCTTGTTTATTTATCTCAAAAAGTTTTGGCTTAAGACCTATCCTATTTACTCTTTTTAAAAAAGTTTTTCTGTTAAATATGTAAAAACCTGAGTTTTCCTCATATAATAATCTCAGAGATTGAGTTGTTGGAGAATTGTTGACCCTGTGATTGATAGGTTTTTTTTTTAAACTCCAAAATCTTTTTTGAATTTTTGTCACAGAAAATAAACTATCATATTTATTTTTTTTATAATAAGTAATAGCTTTATTAATCGTACTTATTTTCAAAAGTGGGCTTGTTGCATGTATTTGAATAAAATCATCACCATCAATTTTATCAAGGACGTCTTTAATCACTAAATTCATATTACAATTTCCTCTAAGATTTTTAGGTCTTTTGATTAAAATCAATTTTTTGTGATTTTCTTTAAACTTATAGTCTGTGGTGATAATAATTTTTTTTACTAATTTTGATTTTATAAGTTTTTTAAGAATGAATTGATACAAAGGTTTGCCATTTATTTTCTTAATATTTTTATTTTTAAGTCTTTTGCTATTTTTTCTTAAAGGTAAAATTGCAAACATAATTTGTAAAACAGTTTAATAATTTTGCAGCACAACCGTATCAGTTAAATATGCAACAAAACTTACTCCATTTTTAAAAATCCTAGCAATATCTTGCTTGTTCCCTTTTATTATATGTAGACCAATTGGCACTTTATAAAGTTTAGATAATTTATTAATTTCTGATATTTTTTTGTTGTAGTTTTTTGAGAATTTTAAATTATCCCCAATGGACAATGAAAAATCAACAGGTCCTATAAAAATGCCATCAAATAACTTTTTGTAACTTAGAATTTTTTTTAAATTTTTAAATGCAGTTAAATTTTCAACCATTGGTATCAAAATTGGTTTAATTTTTAAATCATCTTTGTTAAGTTTAAAATCATTATATCTTGAAAAACCTAATCCTCTTTCGCCTGCTGGTGGATAATTTGAAATATTAAAAATATTTAAGATATCTTTTTCATTTTTGACATTTGCAATAATAATTCCATCAATTCCTAAGTCTAATATTTTAGGTATATCCTTAATATCTGAGTATGAAATTCTAGCTAAAATTATTTTTTTCGACGCTTCTACTGCGTCTAAAATATTTGATATTGATGATAAATTTATTAACCCGTGCTCTAGATCTAAACAAAGCCAATCGAGGAACTTTGATTGGCTTACAATTCTTGCAATATTTGGATCAGATAACTGAAGCCAGCCGCCTATTAATTTAGAATTTTTTAATTTCTTCCTAAAGTTCTGAATTTTTTTATTTTTACTCATTTTTATTTAATAATCTTAAAATTCCTTCACCTAAATCAATTGAATTATTTGATGTGATTTTTATACTTTCTTCTGGCATATATCTGTAAGGAGAGTATCCGTAATGATCATCAGTATTAATTTTTCTTAGGTATTTTACCTTTTTCTTTTTTCCAAAAATTTCAAAAAGTAAATCAAATAATTGATCAACTGTTACAGGTTTGTCACCAAAAATTGAAACTGATTTTTCTTTAATTTTATTATCATGAGATTCAAGAGTTAGTTTCGCTGCATCTTTAACGTGAATATAATACCTTATCTCTTTTCCGGTTCCTTGATAAGTAACCTCACTCTTTTTTTTTATTTGATTTATAAAGTTAGATATTCCGTTCCAAGATTGAGCTCTTTCCCCGTAAATAGAACCATATCTTAAAAACCTATATTCAAATTTTCCTATTTTTGAAAATTCTTTAATCAATATCTCAGCACATTGTTTTGAAGCTCTGTAGAAAGATCCAGACTCGCTGAACACATAAAGAGAGGAAGCATAGATAAATTTCTTTATTTTTGAATTTACACATTCGGCCAAAATATTTGATAAAGTTAGAATATTGTGATTAATAGTTTTCATATAATTTTTTTTGGACTCATTAATGTCAGCAATATCTGCAAAATAGTAAATTGAATTATAATTCTTTAATATTTTCTGAATTTTAAGATTATTTCTAATATCAATATTTAAATATTTTTGGCTTCCTGAAATATTATCTGGTTTTTTTTTATCTAAAATTGTGACATCTTTTTTAGCTTTCTTAAACTCATCTGCAACATGACTTCCTATAAATCCTGATCCACCAATAATTAAAATTTTTTCTTTCATTTACTAATATCTCTAATTTTTAAATGTGTATCAATTTTTATGTCCCTGTTTACCTTTTTACCTAATATCTTGTGAAATTCTGATGCTTTAATTTCCCCTGTGCCAGGTCTTTTCACCCAAATATTATTTAGATTTAATCTTTGACCTTTTTTAATATCATTTATTGTCACAACTGTGGCAAATGCAAAATTTGAAGTTACCTTTTCTTCTTTAATTATATTCTTTTTTCCCCCTCTTTCTTTAAATAAAATCTCACTTCCTTTAATTAAATCTTTACACTCATTTACATCCATTGAACACGAAATATCTGGACCTTTTCTTTGATGACTATCTGTAAAGTGTTTTTCTATAATTGAAGCACCTAGAGCTACAGCTCCCAAGCAAGCATAATTATTATCTGTATGGTCTGACAAGCCAATTACTGCATCTGGAAAATTATTTTTTAGATCTAGTAGAGCACCTAGTCTGACTAAATGATGCGGAGTTGGATATAAATTTGTTGTATGCAATAATGCAAAAGGAACTTTAAATTTTCGTAATATATTTACACTTGGTTTGACAGTAGCAATATCGTTCATTCCTGTACTAAGAATCACTGGCTTTTTGAATTTTGCAATATATTCTACTAAAGGAAGATTATTGCATTCACCTGAACCAATTTTAAATGCTGGTACATTAATTTTGATCAATCTATCAACTGCTTTTCTGCTAAAAGGAGTGCTTATAAAGATCATCTTTTTTTTTTTTACATAATTTTGTAGTTTAAACTCTTCTTCTTCTGATAAAGAACATTCCTCCATAATTTTATATATTGACTTATTTGGAGAATTTCCAGGATACACATTCTTGGCTCTTGCGGACATTTCATCCTCCACTATATGAGTTTGATGCTTCACAATTTCAACACCAGCCTTTTTAGCTGAATCAACTAATTTAAATGCATCTTTTAAAGATCCGCCGTGATTAATACCAATTTCCGCAATTATAAGAGGTTTATAGTTATAACCAATTTTTCTATTTTTTATCTTAATAAATTTTTCGCTTTTCATTTTATTTTATTCGATTTAAAACACATAATGTTTGAATTTAATATCATAAAAAACGCGGTTTATACATAAACAAAAGGTTTTTATAGTTTTAAATGAAAAAAAAAATTAAACAATTGATAGATAAGATAGTTTTTTATCTAAATGTAATTTTATTCAGAAAAAATATTAAAGGAAAAATAGGAACTGTTAAAGCTAGCAGTTTAATTGAAAAATATTATTGTAAATCTTCATTTGCACAACAGGGAGAAGATTTAATTTTAGAAAGAATTATTAAAAAAATTTTTAGGTGGGATTTAGATGAAAAAAGATTTTACATAGATATTGGTGCTTTCCACCCAATAAATAAATCAAATACATATACTTTGTACAAAAGAAAATGGAGGGGCTTAGTTTTTGACCCTAGTCAAGAGTCAAAAGATTTATTTAAAAAATATAGACCGAAAGACATTTTTGTTAAAGCTATTGTGGGTGAAAGTGATAAAACTGAAGTTGACTTTTACTTTTTAACAAAAAGAGGAAGACATGCCATGCAAAGTAGCAAGTATCCCAAAAGTGCAAAACTTATGGAGTTGAAAAAAGTAAGGCAAGTAAATTTGATGAGAGAATTAGATAGAAATTCAATAAAAAAGTTTGATATAATAAGTATAGACGTTGAGGGAGCCGAACTCGAAATATTAAAAACTATTGATTTTAAAAAATATAAACCCTTTGTTGTAATAATAGAAATTGTTTCTCAAGATATCAGTCAAGCCCTAAACACGGACATAGCCAAATTACTTATAAATGAAGGTTATAGTCTAAATGCTGTTTCAGCTAAAAATTATTTTTTTGTAAAAAAAAATGCATTATCTTGATTGACTTAAGTATAGTTTAAGAATAATTGGTAAAAAAGTGAAAGTCGGTAATAAAATAAAAACTAAGAATGCATCATGGACATTTGATAAAAATGTTCCAAAAACATTTTCAAAACATATCGAAAATTCTGTGCCATTTTATAAAGAAAGTCACAATATATGTGTAGAATTAAGTGACTTCTTTTTAAAAAAAAATTCTTATTGTTATGATTTAGGTTGCTCAACTGGAACACTTCTTAATAAATTATCTAACAGAAATGATAAAAATATAAACTTTATTGGAATTGACTCGGTTAATAAAATGATAATTCAAGCTAAAAAAGAGATGAAAATTAAAAAAAACTCAAACAAGATAAAATTCGTGAATGGAGACTTTTTAAGATTAAGTTTTAAAAAATCTGATTTAATAACAAGTTTTTACACTATCCAATTTATTAATCCCAAATATAGACAACAAATTATTGATAAAATATTTAAAGCTCTAAATTGGGGTGGTGCATTTATAATGTTTGAAAAAATTAGAGCGTCAGATGCGAGATTTCAAGACATTTTTTCAACTACTTATAATGATTTTAAACTAAAAAAAAATTTTTCTCCGTCTGAAATAATTTATAAGACTAAAAGTCTCAAAGGTGTGCTTGAACCATTTTCAGATTATGGAAACATGAGCTTAATTAAAAGAGCTGGCTTTAAAGATGTTATCCCTGTTTTTCAATGGTTGTGTTTCAAAGGATACCTATGTATAAAATAGTCCATGAATATCAAAGAAGTAAAAAAATATTTAAATTATCTTAAATTTAAAAAATTTTATAAACCAAAAATAAAACCATGTGAACTTTGTGGGAGTAAAAATACAAAACTTCTAAGAAGGAAAATCTCATGGAATAATAATAAATTTGGTATTTTGCCTGTCCATTGTTGTACTAATTGTGGATTTGTTTTTCAAAATCCAAGATTTAATAAAGAATTTTATTTTAATTATTATAAAAAAACCTATAGAGACATAACATTGAAAACCCAAATTCCACCTAAGATTTATTTAAAAGATCAAAAAAAGAGAGGTGAAAAATTATTTAAATTTTTAAAACAATATTTGCCAAAAAAAGGGTCGATGCTAGATGTTGGTTGTTCAATCGGGTTAATGATGAAACCTTTTCTAAAAAAAAAATGGAAGTGTCAAGGAAATGATCCTATCAAATCTTATGCTGAATGGGGTAAAAATAAATATAAATTACCAGTAAAGTGGATACAGTCTGAAGACATGATCATAAAGAATAACTCTTTAGATTTAATTATAATTATGGGTTCTATCGAACATGTTGTTGATCTTAACTTAGTTATGAAAAAATGTGAAAAGGGTATAAAAAAAAATGGGATTTTAGTGCTAGAATCCCGTGGCGATCCATTAGGTCACACCAAAGGCTTTTTTAATCAAAGTCATCATAGATATTTTTTTGAAAACACTCTTCAATTGATAATGATAAAATATGGGTTTGAGCCTTTTTTAACAACAAAATATCCAATTACTGGACCAACTAGAGAAAATACAATTTTTTGTCTCGGAAGATACAAAGGAAAGAGTGTAAGTAAAAATTTTAAAAAACTTATAACTTACGGTAAAAAAGAAACTTGCTCTGATATCGAATATAAATTGAAATATCACGATTATTTATCAAAAATAAATCCTGGCAAACTTCTTTTAAGATAATTATTTATTGTAAACTTATGGTGTTTAAATTCACAAACGATATTAGTCTTGATGAGGCAAAGAAAAGGGGGAGGTCATTAAAAAAAGAGGTATCGTTTGATAATAAAGTAGTTTTCATAAACGGATTTGGAGCTTCTGGAAAAACAATGCTTTCTCCAATAATTTCATCAATGGATCGAGTTGAAAGTCCTGTTTTTCCATATGAAATTCAATGGATTTCTTCATTCCTTTACCAATCAAAAGTCGATGAAGAATCATATTCAAAATTTATCAATCAGTATTGTGATAATACTATTTACAATTTAACAATGGGTAGAAACTCAAATTTTAGATTTACCGATATCTCAAGTATTTTTCAATCACCCAAAAGATTTGAATTTTTAAAAAGAATTTTTAAACAGGGAGATAATGCCTCTGTAGATGAAATTAAAACAAAAAAACCAATAATAAATTTTACAACTTCAGCTTTATTATTGTTCCTTAATGAAATTTCGAATGCACTGACAAATAGAGTCCTGTTTGTTGAGACATTTAGAGACCCATTATACATGTTTAAACAAGCAAAAATAAATCATAAAGAAGTTCACGTTGAAAGAAGAGAAAAAAATTTTACTTTTGAGGTATTTGAGAAAAACGAAAGATCTTTTTATTTTGATTATTATTCAAAGTTAGATCAATTTAGAAATTTAGATTTAAGTAAATCAAACGAACAAATTGTGAAATATCTTAAGAGAGTCTATCAGTTTTATTTTAATTTTGATTTCAACAAAATAGATATGAAAGGAGGAAAGGTAATTTTTTTGCCTTTTGAAAAATTTGTTCTTAGTCCTGACAAATGGATTGATGAAATTCTAAGTTTTTTAGATATCAAAAAGACTAAAAATTTATTAAATGAATTGAAGAAACAAAAAATTCCAAGGAAAATTTTGACAGATGGCTTTAAAAGGTCAGTGTATAAAAGATATAAACAGTATCCCATAAAAAAAAGCTATGCCAATTTTATTGATGCAGACAATGATTATAAGGATCAAATTAAATTAGAGTTTGGTAAAAGTGAAATTGAACTTTTTAATCAATTGTTAGATTTATCAAATAAATATAGGGATTGGTCAAAAAAATTTGAAAATAAAATATCGTGGGTTTAAAACATAAATATAATGTGTGGTTTTGTTGCTGTAATTAATTCAAAAGAAAATTCTGAAAAATTAAGAAAATCATTTTTCAAATTAAAAAGTATAAATAATCACAGGGGACCTGATGATGTAAAAATAATTCATAAAAAAAATTATTCTTTGTTGTTTAGAAGATTGGAGATTATTGACTTGCATAAAAGATCGGCACAACCTTTTACAGACCAAACAGGTAAAATACATTTGTTATTTAATGGTGAAATTTACAATTATTTAGAATTAAAGAATGAGCTTAAAAGTTTGAATATAAATTTTAAAACTAAATCAGACACAGAAGTAATAATGCAATCATATAAATTTTGGGGTGAGAATTTTGTAAAAAAGTTGAGAGGAATGTTTAGTATTATAATTTTAGATAATTTTAAAAATAGATTTTTATGTTTTAGAGATAGATTGGGACAAAAACCTCTTTATTATTCAAAGTATAAAAATGGTTTAATTTTAAGTTCTGAAATTAAAGATATAATATACCTTAAAGAAAAAAATCAATTAAATGAAAATAAAAAGAAAATAATAAAATATTTGAATGCAGGCCATGACAGTGGTGATGAAACTTTTTTTGAGAATATTTATTCTTTTCCATCATCCTCAATGGGGATTATAAAAAATAATACTATTTCAATTAAAAAATATTGGAACTTAAATATTCATAAAAATAAAAAATTTAATAATATTGAATTTGAAAATATATTCTCAGATAATTTAAAAATTCATTTGAGATCAGATGTTCCTATTGCTTTTACTCTGTCTGGAGGATTAGATAGTTCAACTATTTTGAGTAAAAGTCTCGAAAATAACTTAAAAGATCATAAAGCATATAGTTTATATTCAAACAAAGACAAAAAATTTTATGAAAAAAAATATATTCAAGATTTTATTTACAAAAATTCTGTAAAACACGCTTTTTTAAATATTGACTCAAATAAAAATAATCTGATTGAAGAGTTTATTAAAATAGTAGATGAACCATCCATCTCCTCCTCCTTTTTACCCCAACTTTTATTAAGAAAAAAAATAAAAAAAGATGGATTTAAAGTTTTAGTTACTGGTGAAGGAGGAGATGAAGCTATGGGAGGATATAATAGAATGATATTTCCATATCTTTACACACTATTTATAAAGAAAAATAAAAAGATCCCAAAAAAAATAAAAGAAAAATTAATTCAAAATTCATCAATTCACATTTTTCAACAAAATTATTTTGATTATAAAAATAAATTATACGACAAATTTAGAGAAGATAATTCAGCTAGTTATTTTCTATATAAAAAAGAAACTTACAAAAACTTTTATAATATAAAAAATTTTGATAAGAAGAGTGGTTTTAAATACTTATTAAAAAATCATCTTTTTGAAAGAGATCTGCCTCACATATTAAAAATTGAGGATAGAATATCAATGAGTCAAAGTATAGAAAACAGAACACCTTTAATCGACCATATTTTACTTGAATATATTTTTTCAATAGATGAAAAATATTTCATTTTTGATGGTGAATCAAAATATATGTTAAGAACAATTGCAAAATCAAAACTTCCAATTTCTTTCTTTCAAAAGCAAAAAGTTGGAAGGCCTTCTCCAATAACGAAATATATATTTAAAGATTATTATGAAAAATTTTCTGACTATCTAAACAGTAATCATTATAAAACTGATTTTTTTTCAAATGATTTAATATACAAAGAATATATCAAAGATAAGATAAATAATAATTTTTCAAATGTTCAGTTTTATTTTAAGGTCTTAAATTTACTTATTTGGAAAAGTGAGTTTAGAATTTAGTAAACTTTAAAATTCATATTTGACTTTTTTCTAATTAGCTTTGTGTTTAATTTTATTTTTTCAATAATTTTTGTAATCTTTTTTCCTGTGCCTTTTTTAAAGTACGGATTTTTTACTTTTTTAAGTTTCTTGGCAAAATTCTTATTAAACAAACAAGTTTTTATTCTATAATTAATACGTTTGGAATTACATTTTACATCTATTACATTTTCTGGCTTTAATCTTCCATCTTGTCTTGAACCAATATTTAACACAGGACATTTAAAAATTACCGCCTCCTTTATGCCTGAAGACGAATTTCCTAATAGCAAAACATTTTTATTTTTACTTAAATTCAAGAGTGAATGATATAAATAATTTCCTAACGATCTATATAACTTAAAATCTTTATATTTTTTATTAAATTTTTTAAGTTCTTGAATAATTTCCTCACTTCCTACATCATTATTAGGATAAGTGGCTATTACCTGACAATTATATTTAGTAATAAAATGAGCTACTGATTTTAAAATTTCCTTTATAGAAAATTTAGACAAATGAGGCTCCGTTGTGACTGGATGTTGTGTTAAGATTATCAATGGACTATTATCTTTTAAGCTAAATTTTAGTTTTAAATTTTTAAAGTTGATGAACTTTTGATTATAAGCTAGATCATTAATTGGTAATCCTACATTACGAACTCTCCATTTTTCCTCCCCCATATGAATTAAGTTATTATATGAAAACTTGTTGGTAACAAAATGAAAGTGACTTAATTTTGTGATTGCATGTCTTACATTGTCATCAAAAGTACCCCCTTCTGTAACATCCCCTCCTTCAATATGAAAAGTTGGTATTCCAAGTTGAGAAGAAGCTATAGTTGCAGCAAAAGTCTCAAATCTGTCAGCATTAACTAATAAAATATCAGGATTTATTTTATTTATTATTTTAGAGTATTTCAGAATACCTTGACCTATTAAATTTGGTGTTCTTATTCTTGAGCTTGAATTATTATTAAGTTTAATTTTCGCTGCTATTTTAAGTTTATCTTTTTTTATCTGCTTAACTGTTTCCCCGAACTTTTTATCTAAATGAGATCCAGATACCATTAACTTACAATCTATTTTGCTGCTTTTATTAAGGGCATTTATGATTGGTAATTGCAAACTATATTCGGCCCTATTTCCTGTAAAAACTAAAACTTTTTTTTTTTTCATCAAATTAAATTGAATAGTCTGTAGACTTATAACTCGAATTTTTTTTATTTTTTTCAAACCATTCGCAGGTCTTGTAGATACCTTTGTAAAAATTTTTTTTTCCAGAAAATTTTGGTTTCCATTTGAGAAGTCTAATTGCTTTTTTGTTGCATGAAAAAAGTCTTCTTACTTCACTCTTTATTGGTCTTATTCTTTTTTTTTCAATTTGTATTTTAGGGTATCTGTTATAAAATTTACATACGGTCTTATAAATATCATAAATTGATACTTCAAAGTTACTTCCCACATTTATAATCTGCCCATCTAAAATTTTATTCTTTTTTAAACTTTTCAAATATGCATTTACTGTATCCTCAACAAAATTAAAATCTCTTGTAGTCTTTATTGATCCAAGTTTTACAGTTTTTACTTTTTTTGAAATTTGATTGATAATTGTTGGAATGACAGCTCTTGTTGATTGTCTTGGTCCATATGTATTAAACGGTCTTAAAATAGTAATCGGTAAATTAAATGAGTAATAATAGGACATACACAAATGATCAGCAGCAGCTTTTGTTGCGGCATACGGGGATTGAGGGTTAATTGGATGTTTTTCATTCATAGGTATAAATTGAGCAGTTCCATAAACTTCACTTGTTGAAGTCTGAATAAATCTTTCAATATTAGAATATTTTATCAATTCTAATAAATTATGAACACCTGATATATTTACATCTATATAATTTTTTGAGGCTACATATGAATATGGAATTCCAATTAATGCAGCCAAGTTGATTATATAATCAACCTTATTGGCAATTTTTTTGTAGGATCCCTTATCTCTTAAATCTCCAAATATAATCTCTACATTTTTTAATATAGTCTTATCAATTGTCTTTAACCAACCAATATCTTTAAAAGAATTATATAGAACAAGAGCTTTAACATTAATATTTTTTTTTATTAGGCTTTCAACCATATGAGAACCTATAAATCCCTCAGCACCAGTAAGAAACACTGATTTATTTTTCATTATTCTTAACTAACATGCCTTTTGGCGTTCTTCCAATCATTAATTGTATTTATGTCTATATTTTCTTTAAAATTGTTAATTAAATAAAGATTATTTTTTTCATTAATAAAATTTTTATATTTTCTTAATTCTTTTGGACTAATTAAAAAAAAAGATCCTGACGGAATAAAAATATTCTGAAATTTATTCTTTTCTTTTTTATTTAATTTATTTTTTTTTACTTTTTTTAACATTACAGAAATGACTGAGTTTTTTGTTTTCTTAAAAATTTTTATTGCTTGTAGTAGATTTTTTCTTAATCTAAATGGTGAAGTTGGTTGAAGTAAACAAATACAATCAACATTTGAAATTTCATTTTCATACCATTTTAATGAATGAATAACAGTAGAATAAGAGCTGGTATAATCCAATGCAATTTTTTTTGGGCGCAACCACGGTGCTAAAATTTTTTTTTTTTTTGCTAAATCATAAATATCTTTATCATCAGTTGTTATCAAAATGTGTTTAAAAACTTTTAATTTTTTTGCAAAATCTATTGTCCATGAGACTAAAGGTTTGTTTCCAAGTATTTTTTTATTTTTATTTTTTAATCTTTTTGAATTCTTTCTTGCTGTAATTATTGCTAATATATTCATCTTTTTTTATATTTAGCTTTATTAAGTTCTTTGATAATACCTATATCTGCCCAGGGTTCATGTAAGGGATAAACAATAATTTTTTTATTTTTTTTTATTAAAGATTTAAACAAATCATTTACATCTTTTTTTTTATTCTTAGTTATATGTTGGATGATACTTCTTTTAAAAACATATATACCTCCGTTTACATAATTTTTTTGTAAAGGTTTTTCTACCATTTCAATTAGCCTAGAGCCTCTCGTTTTAATGATACCAAACTGACTCTTTGTTTCGTGAATAATTGATGAGACTGTAGCAATTTGATTATGTGTTTTATGGAAAATCAATAAATCATTTAAATTCAATCTGGTTATTACATCGCAGTTAATTACAATAATATTTTTATAATTAGATTTATCTAATAAAGCTAATGATCCTATAGTTCCTAACGGTTTTTTTTCTTTAACATAACTTATTTTTACTCTCCATCTTTTTCCATCTCTAAAATAATTTATAATTTTTTTAGATAAATAGTTTACTGAAAAAACAAAATTCCTAAATCCTTCCTTAGATGCTTTTAAAATAATTCTTTCAACCATTGGTTTTCCACCAATTTTTAACATTGGTTTGGGAATTTTTTTTGTTAGCGGTAAAAGTCTTCTACCCTTACCTCCAGCCATTATAAAAATCAAAGTATCATCTTTCAATGTATTTCTAAGACTTGACAAGACATAAAGTCCTTTGATGATTTTATTATCAT
Organism: uncultured Pelagibacteraceae bacterium; assembly: GCA_902562205.1. Taxonomy (GTDB): domain Bacteria; phylum Pseudomonadota; class Alphaproteobacteria; order Pelagibacterales; family Pelagibacteraceae; genus Pelagibacter. The sequence continues at coordinate 100,866 of CACESO010000003.1, forward strand.
TAATGATTGGAATAGAGTTGATTTTATTTTTGATCATTAAAGTCGAGATTTTGCTCCTCTTATCTTTAAATTTTACAAAAATAGGATTTTTGTTAGTAATATAAATTATATCATCTTCTTTGGAGTATCCTTTTATTAAATTTCTTCTGATATCTCCGTTTGTTATTGTGCCAATTAGTTTTTTTTTATCATTTTCAACTAAAACAATTTTACTTTTACTATAATTTAATATTCTTATTGCATCTTTTATTTTTGCGTCTTCTTTCAAAAGATTTTTTTTCCAATCAAGAACTCTTTTGATAGTCATGGGCTTTTTGTCAATTGAATGGGTTTCTATTATAATATTTTAATGAATTTAATTCTGGAACTATCACAATATTTTTTTGAAAACTATTTAAGGTAACTTATAAAAATAGTTTATACTATAAAAATTTTTTTCAGTGCATAAATCAAGCCGATTGAGCTATTAGTACTGGTCAGCTACATGCGTTGCCGCACTTCCACACCCAGCCTATCAACGTGGTGGTCTACCACGGCTCTATGGGAAGAACTAGTTTTGAGGTGAGTTTCCCGCTTAGATGCTTTCAGCAGTTATCTCGTCCGTACTTAGCTACCCGGCACTGCAGCTGGCGCTACAACCGGTCCACCAGTGGTACGTCCATCCCGGTCCTCTCGTACTAGGGACAGCTCCTCTCAATTCTTCTACACGCATAGCAGATAGGGACCGAACTGTCTCACGACGTTCTGAACCCAGCTCACGTACCACTTTAATTGGCGAACAGCCAAACCCTTGGGACCTGCTCCAGCCCCAGGATGTGATGAGCCGACATCGAGGTGCCAAACACTGCCGTCGATATGAGCTCTTGGGCAGTATCAGCCTGTTATCCCCGGCGTACCTTTTATCCGTTGAGCGATGGCCCTTCCACTCAGAACCACCGGATCACTATGACCGTCTTTCGACTCTGCTCGACTTGTCAGTCTCACAGTCAGGCAAGCTTATGCCATTGCACTCCACGAACGATTTCTGACCGTTCTGAGCTTACCTTCGCACGCCTCCGTTACTATTTGGGAGGCGACCGCCCCAGTCAAACTACCCACCATACAATGTCTTGATGCCGGATAACGGCAATCAGTTAGATATCAAGAAAAACAAAAGAGGTATTTCACTGGCGACTCCACAAAAGCTGACGCTTTTGCTTCAATGTCTCCCTCCTATGCTAAATATGTTTTTCCTAACACCAATGTAAAGTTGCAGTAAAGGTGCACGGGGTCTTTCCGTCTAACTACGCGAACTCCGCATCTTCACGGAGAATTCAATTTCACTGAGTTGATGTTGGAGACAGCGGAGAAATCGTTACGCCATTCATGCAGGTCGGAACTTACCCGACAAGGAATTTCGCTACCTTAGGACCGTTATAGTTACGGCCGCCGTTTACTGGGGCTTCAGAAATGAGCTTGCACCCATCGCATTAACCTTCCAGCACCGGGCAGGCGTCAGACCCTATACATCCACTTACGTGTTAGCAGAGCCCTGTGTTTTTGATAAACAGTCGCTTCTCCCTGGCTTGTGCCACCTTCAATAGGTTGCCCTAAAAAAGGTCTTCTTTATTCCGAAGTTACAGAAGCATTTTGCCGAGTTCCTTCAACATCATTCTCTCAAGCGCCTAAATATACTCTATTAATCCACCTGTGTCGGTTTAGGGTACGGTCTTATGATGGAGCTATTTCCTGGGACTTTTTCGCAGCAAGTTCAATCCATTAAGAACTCACAACTTACAAAATCCGTCACTACCATCAGGTTAAGGAATATTAACCTTATTTCCATCGACTACGGCTTTCGCCCTCGCCTTAGGGGCCGACTAACTCTGCGCGGATTAACCTTGCGCAGAAACCCTTGGATTTTCGGCGATAAAGTTTTTCACTTTATTTATCGTTACTTATGTCAGCATTCGCACTTCTGATACCTCCAGAATCCCTCACGGGTATTCCTTTACAGGCTTACAGAACGTTCCGCTACCGCTTATAAAATTCGAAAATTTTATAAACCCACAGATTCGGTATATGATTTTAGCCCCGTTACATCTTAGGCGCAGAAACTCTATTAGACCGGTGAGCTGTTACGCTATCTTTAAAGGATGGCTGCTTCTAAGCCAACCTCCCGGCTGTTAAGGAATTTCCACATCCTTTCACACTTAATCATAATTTTGGGACCTTATCTGGTGGTCTGGGCTCTTTCCCTCTCGACCATGGACCTTAGCACCCACAGTCTGTCTGATGAGGAACTACGCTTAGCATTCGGAGTTTTATTAGGTTTGGTAAGAATCTCTTCCCCCTAGCCCATTTAGTGCTCTACCTCTAAACGCATATTTACTCATCGCACTACCTAAATAGTTTTCGCGGAAAACCAGCTATCTACGAATTTGGTTGGCCTTTCACCCCTTACCACAAGTCATCCAAAGACTTTTCAACGTCAACTGGTTCGGTCCTCCAGCAAGTGTTACCTTGCATTCAACCTGCTCATGGTAAGCTCATTCGTTTTCGGGTCTAATTCATTAAACTAATCGCCCTATTAAGACTTGCTTTCGCTGCGCCTACACCTAGATGGCTTAAGCTTGCTTAATAAATTAAGTCACTGACCCATTATACAAAAGGTACGCCGTCACTCTAAAAAGAGCTTCGACTGATTGTAGGCATGCGGTTTCAGGTTCTATTTCACTCCCCTAATAGGGGTTCTTTTCACCTTTCCCTCACGGTACTTGTTCACTATCGGTCACTAAAGAGTATTTAGGCTTAGAGGGTGGTCCCCCTATATTCGAGCAAGATTTCACGTGTCCCGCTTTACTCAAGAGTTCATTTAAGCATTACTTTTACGGGACTATCACCCTCTTTGGTTAGCATTTCCATACTATTCAAATTTTCTCAAATAAACTACAGGCCTGATCCGTTTTCGCTCGCCACTACTAACGGAATCTCAATTGATTTCTTTTCCTCTGGTTACTTAGATGTTTCAGTTCTCCAGGTTTTCTCTTCAAATCTATGAATTTAATTTGAAGTTACACATAAAGTGTAGGGTTTCCCCATTCGGATATTTTCGGATCAAAACTTGCATACAGCTCCCCGAAACTTATCGCAGTATACCACGTCCTTCGTCGTCTTTTAGTGCCAAGGCATCCGCCACACGCCCTTAAACGCTTGATTTATGCACAGAAAAAAATTCTGTGTTTGAATCAAATTTTGTTGGAATGTTCATCTATTCGAACATTCTTGATTGTTCATCTTTTCGAACAATCGGATATAGATATTGATAATAATTAAAAATATTCACAAATATAATAGCTAAGTTTCTCATGGTGGAGGATAGCGGGATCGAACCGCTGACCTCCTGAATGCAAATCAGGCGCTCTCCCAGCTGAGCTAATCCCCCAGATATATTGGTGGGCCGAGATAGACTCGAACTATCGACCCCACCCTTATCAAGGGTGTGCTCTAACCAACTGAGCTACCGGCCCTCATTGTTTTTAAGAGAAACATAAAAGTTAAAAAGAGAAGTGCGGACGGTCAACATTAACCTGTTAAATATTTAGAATAAAATTATAAAATTTTATTCATCCTTAGAAAGGAGGTAATCCAGCCGCAGGTTCCCCTACGGCTACCTTGTTACGACTTCACCCCAGTCGCTGACTATACCGTGGTCAAAGGTATTAAACTTTGCCTTAAGGTAGAACCAACTCCCATGGTGTGACGGGCGGTGTGTACAAGACCCGGGAACGTATTCACCGCGGCGCGCTGATCCGCGATTACTAGTAATTCCAGCTTCATGTACTCGAGTTGCAGAGTACAATCCGAACTGAGGCATTTTTTTAGGATTTGCTTAACGTCGCCGTCTTGCTTCCTATTGTAAATGCCATTGTAGCACGTGTGTAGCCCAACACGTAAGGGCCATGAGGACTTGACGTCATCCCCACCTTCCTCCAGCTTATCACTGGCAGTTCTTTCAGAGTGCCCAACTAAATGATGGCAACTAAAAGTGAGGGTTGCGCTCGTTGCGGGACTTAACCCAACATCTCACGACACGAGCTGACGACAGCCATGCAGCACCTGTGTTTCGTCCGGCCGAACCGAAAACTTTAATCTCTTAAAGTCGCGACGAACATGTCAAGTGTTGGTAAGGTTCTGCGCGTATCTTCGAATTAAACCACATGCTCCACTACTTGTGCGGGTCCCCGTCAATTCATTTGAGTTTTAACCTTGCGGTCGTACTCCCCAGGCGGTGTGTTTATTGCTTTCGCTGCGACACAGAAAATAAATTTCCAACGTCTAACACACATCGTTTACGGCATGGACTACGAGGGTATCTAATCCTCTTCGCTACCCATGCTTTCGTTCCTCAGTGTCAGTAATGATCCAGAAAGCTGCCTTCGCAATCGGTATTCTTTCTAATATCTACGAATTTCACCTCTACACTAGAAATTCTGCTTTCCTCTATCATACTCTAGCTAAAAAGTTTTGATGGCAGTTCCAGAGTTAAGCTCTGGGATTTCACCACCAACTTTTTTAACCACCTACGAACTCTTTAAGCCCAGTAATTCCGAACTACGCTAGGTCCCTTCGTATTACCGCGGCTGCTGGCACGAAGTTAGCCGGACCTTCTTATTCGGGTACAGTCATTTTCTTCCCCGACGAAAGAGCTTTACAACCCAAAGGCCTTCTTCACTCACGCGGCATCGCTGCATCAGGGTTTCCCCCATTGTGCAAGATTCCCTACTGCTGCCTCCCGTAGGAGTTTGGGCCGTGTCTCAGTCCCAATGTGGCTGATCATCCTCTCAAATCAGCTATTGATCATTGTCTTGGTAGGCCATTACCCTACCAACAAACTAATCAAGTGCAGGCTCATCCATCGGCGCATAAAGCTTTCTCCGTAAAGACTTATGAGGTATTAGCACAAGTTTCCTCGTGTTATTCCTCACCAATGGGAAGATACCTACATGTTACTCACCCGTCTGCCACTAAGTATTGCTACTTCGTTCGACTTGCATGTATTAGGCGTGCCGCCAGCGTACGTTCTGAGCCATGATCAAACTCTCAAGTTTAAAAACGGCGCACACTAGCTTCTATATAAATCTAAGAATAAATTTATATAATGTTGAAGTGTGTACGACAAATTTTGGTAACCTTAACCGTCCACACTTCTCTTTTTAAAACTTTACTTTTTAAATAGCTAATTAGGTTTTAACCTAATAATTAACAATTTTCATTGTTTGGAGAGACTGCTTATAGTACAAATCTTTAGTAAATCAAGGTAATATCAAAGAAAATAAAGTAAAAAAGCCAATAAAAACCGTCACTTTTTAGGCTGGTTTTTTAAAGGACAATAAATTATAGAAATCTCATGAAATTAATTCAACTTAAGGTTACATCATTAATTCGCAAAAATACTGAGATTTTTCTTCTTATGCTTTTGCTAGTAGTTTCTACGCTTATAATCCAAGTTTATAACTCTCAAAGTAAAAAAGTTGATAATGAGTATCTTAAGATTTTAAGAAATACTTACTTTAAAAAAACCATAAACCATATTTTTTTTAATTTAACACCAAGATATGAACAAATAGATTATTCTGTAAAAAGTGGACAAACTCTTAAACAAATTCTTAAAGAATTTTCAGTCAAAGACGAGGAGATAAAGAAGATTTTTGCAATTTTGACTAAAAGTGAAACTAACAAAATTAGATCTAAACAGACACTAAATATTATACTAGATAATACTGACAAAAATAACAAAAAAATCTTAAGTCTTTTAATTCCTGTTTCAAAAACAAGAAAAATACAAATAGTAAAAAATTTAGAAACTGATCAACTTAAAAAAGAGGAAATAGTTACTAATCTCACTAAGAAACTGGTTTTAAAAGAGGGTGTAATTAAATCAAGTCTTTATAAGTCAGCTACAAAACAAAAAATTAGTCCAAATGTAATAATAGAATTTGCTAGACTCTATGGTTTCCAAGTAGATTTCCAAAGAGATATAAGAAAAGAGGATTCTTATCAAATTTTATATGAAACTTTTATAGATGAAAATAATGAAGTGTTTAGCACAGGAGAAATTATTTATGCAAATTTAGTTTTAAGGGGTCAGACAAACCAATTATATTTTTATCCAGATAAAAAATTTTTTGGACACTATGATGAGAATGGCAAAAGTATTAAGAAGGCTTTAATGAAAACTCCAATCAATGGAGCGAGACTTTCCTCTCCATTCGGAATGAGAAAACATCCTATACTTGGTTTTAATAAAATGCATCGTGGTACTGATTTTGCTGCGCCGTTAGGGACTCCTATTATGGCATCAGGTGATGGTATAATAACAAAAGCTGGTTGGTGTGGTGGTGGTGGTAATTGTGTAAAAATAAAACATAATACAACCTATCAAACTATCTATGCACACATGTCTAAATTTTCAAATCTCGCAGTTCCTGGATCAAGAGTTAAACAAGGCCAAATTATTGGTTATGTTGGTTCAACTGGGATGTCTACAGGTCCACATTTACATTACGAAGTAATTGAAAATGGAAAAAAAATAAACTCACAGACACTTAAGTTGCCCCCAGGAAAATCTCTTAAAGGTCCAGTCAGAGAAGATTTTGAAATAGTAAGAATAAAGACAGACGTACTTAAGTCTGACTTAATAATTAAAATTAATTAATTTTTTTTTAGGAAGCATCCTTTTCTTTTTGTTCCAAAGAAACTCTTAAAAAATGATCAGCATATTGAAAATAGCTTTCAGATAAAATTTTGTCTCCATTCGATAAAGCTTCTCTTGCAAGATCATTGTACTTGGAAATTAATTTTTGTACATTTCCGTTACTTCTATTTATTTTTCGTCTAAATGAATTATCGTTATTCGCAAAATTACCATTCAGTCTATCTATATCGGGACCTCTTTTGAATGGTCTGTCTGAATGATTTCTGCCCCTATTTCTCTTTAAATTATTTTTAAATTGTCTCATAGATTATTTAATTTATTTTTGTAGATACTATACATCTAATGTTTTTTCCATAGTCTTTGATAATATTATTTATAAAAAAATTTTTTTCTTTTAAGAAATTAGTCACGCTGTATCTTTGGTCACTTCCAATTTCAAGAATTAGTTTACCATTAAGTTTTAATAAATATTTCGATTTTGAAATAACTTTTCTTATTACTTCTAAACCATCAAGTCCACCATCTAAAGCAATTTTTGGTTCAAAATTAATTACGCCCAAATATTTAATCTTATGTTTTTTAATATATGGAGGATTACTTATAATTAAATCATATTTATCGTTACAAAAATTGTCAACATCTGATTTATAAAATTTAATTCTATCTGCTAATTGATGTAAATTTGCATTCATTTTCGCTAATTTTAACGCTTTTTTAGAGACATCTATAGCATCACATTTGCAGTATGGTCTCTCTTTTAGAATGGATATTGTTAAGCATCCTGAGCCTACCCCAATATCAAGGATCTTTTTAGTCTTTTTTTTTTTAATTAATTTTAGGGTCTGCTCTACTAAATGCTCAGAATCGGGGCGAGGAATAAGTACATTTTTATCTATTAGGAATTTGTCCCTCCAAAAACTTTTATTACTTATTATATAGGCGATTGGCTCATTTTTTTTTCTTCTATTAATTAAATTTAAATATTTTTCTCTCTCTTTAAAATTTACTTTTTTTTCTAAATCAAGAATAAGTTCCTCTCTCGAAATTTCGAGTGTTCGCGACATTAAGATTTCAGAATCAATTTTATAAGAAGCTATACTGTTATTTTTGAGTATTTTGTAACCCTCTCTTAAATTATCTATAATTTTCATGATATTTTTTTAAGTTCTTCCTCCTGAGCCTGTAAGCTTAAGTTGTCGATCATTTCGTCAAAAATTTCTCCTTCCATAAACTCCTCTAGTTTATGTAATGTCAGATTAATTCTATGGTCTGTAACTCTTCCTTGGGGAAAATTATAAGTTCTTATTCTCTCAGATCTATCACCTGATCCAATTTTGCTTTTTCTGTCTTTTGCTCTTTCTTCGTCCCTCTTGTTTCTTTCAAAATCATATATCCTTGACCTCAATATTTTAAGTCCTTTTTCTTTATTTCTAATCTGAGATTTTTCATCTTGCTGACTTACAACAATGCCCGATGGAATATGAGTTATTCTCACGGCTGAGTCAGTTGTATTAACACTTTGTCCCCCGGGACCACTACTTCTAAACACATCAATTCTTAAATCCTTTTCCTCAATTTTTATGTCTACTTCCTCTGCCTCTGGCAATACCGCAACTGTTGCCGCTGATGTATGAACTCTACCTTGTGTTTCAGTATCTGGAACCCGTTGTACCCTGTGAACTCCACTTTCATATTTTAATGATGAATAAATATTTCTTCCTTTTATTGAAGCAATTACCTCCTTCAATCCACCTGCATCACTTTTTGATATACTAATTATTTCCAAAGACCATTTCTTTTTTTGGCTTACTTTTTCATACATTTTAAAAAGGTCTGAAGCAAATAAGCTTGCCTCTAACCCTCCTGTACCTGCGCGTACTTCTATTATCGCATTTTTGGTATCTGCTTCGTCTTTTGGTAACAAAAATAATTTCAGCTTATTTTCATTTTTGTCTTTTTTAGCTTCAAGTTGATTAAGTTCAATTTTGGCTAATTCTATCATTTCTTTATCGTTGTTTTCATCGCTAATGATTTTTTTTAGATCATCCCTGGTTCTATCGAATGTAAGATAATCTTTAGCATTATTGATTATTGTATTTAATTCCGAGTATTCTTTAGATTTAGATGCAAATAATTTTTTTTCAATTGCTCCAGATGACAACTCTTTTTCAAGAATCTCATGTCTTTTTATAATCCCTTTTACCTTATCAACTGGTATCATTAGATTTTATTTTTGATATCTTTTTCTTTTTTTTCGACTAAAGCAACAACTTTGGAAATTATCTCGTCATTTTTCAATTTTTCTTTTTGTACACCATTCAAATATAACATATTGCTATCCTTGCCCCCGCCGGTAATTCCGATATCAGTCGAGGCTGCTTCTCCAGGGCCATTAACAACACATCCGATTATAGATAAAGTAAAAGGTGTTTTTATGTGAGATAATTTTTCTTCCAACTTTTTTACTACATCAATTACTTCGAACCCTTGACGTGCGCAAGAAGGACATGAAATTACTGTTACTCCCCTATTTCTTAAATTTAAGGATTTTAAAATTTCATTACCTATTTTAACTTCTTTAATAGGATCATCGGATAAAGAAACCCTAATTGTATCACCGATTCCTTCCATCAAAAGCAAGCCTAAGCCTATTGATGTTTTGACACTTCCTGGCACAAAACTACCAGACTCTGTCACACCTAAATGTAAAGGGTAATCTGTCTTAGTTGAAAGAAGTCTATATGATGCTACCGATAAAAACACATCTGATGATTTAACACTAACTTTAAAATTAAAAAAATCCTCATCCTCTATAATCTTAATATTCCTCAATGCACTTTCTACTAAAGCATCTGGACAAGGTCCTTTATATTTTTCCAAAATATCTTTTTCTAAAGATCCAGCATTTACTCCAATTCTTAATGCACAACCATAATCTTTTGCTGCTGTTATTACTTGCTTAATTTTTTCTTTTTGACCAATATTACCTGGGTTTATTCTTAAACATTTTGCTCCACTTTTAGCTGCCTCTATAGCTCTTTTGTAGTGAAAATGAATATCTGCAATAATAGGAACTTTACTTTCTTTTGAAATTTTTTTTAAAGAAATCGTTGACTCTTCATCGGGACATGAAACTCTTACAAGCTCAGCTCCTTCTTCAGCACAATCATTAATTTGTTTAATAGTTTCTTTAACATTCGTAGTTAAAGTATTTGTCATAGTCTGAACTGTGATTGGGTTTTCTCCACCAATTTTCACATCGCCAATATTTATTTCTTTTGTTTTTTTTCTCTTTATATTTCTGAATTCTTTATAGCTCATCTATTTAAATTAAATTCTTTATGTAATAATTCAACTGATTTTTTTAAATTTTTACTTTGGATTAAAACAGATATTTTTATTTCAGAGGTAGAAATCACGAGAATATTTATTTTTTTATTCGCCAATGCCTGAAACATTCGATATGTAACTCCTGGAGTTGTGATCATTCCAACTCCTACAATTGAAACTTTTGAAACATTTTTATCTACAATCAATTTTTTAAATTTTATTTTTTTATTTTTTGAAATAAGTCTTTTAGTTTTTGAAAGTTCATCTGACTTAATAGTAAACGTTAAATCTGTTTCTTTGCCATCTGAGGAAATATTTTGAACAACCATATCAACATTTATAGAATTTTTATATAGTGGCTCAAATATTGACGCAGCTACCCCTGGTTTATCCTTTACACCAAGGAGACTTACTTTTGCATCGTTTTTTGTAAAAGATATGCCCCTGATTATATTTATATTTTTAATCTTCTTTCTTCCAATTATTTGTGTACCCATTTGATTTGTAAATGATGATTTCACATCAATTTTTACTTTATTCAATTTTGCGTCCTGGATTGAAGCTGGTTGCATTACTTTGGCACCAAGCGACGACATTTCAAGCATCTCTTCGTAAGATAAAACTTTTATTTTTTTTGCTTTTTTTGTTAAATTTGGATCAGTTGTATAAACTCCATCAACATCAGTATAAATAATACATCTTTTGGCCTTAAAAAATTTAGCTAACATAATTGCACTTGCATCACTGCCGCCCCTTTCTAAGGTAGTAATTCTATTTTCTTTATTTAATCCCTGAAAACCGGTTATTATTGGAGTCCCCCCTTTTTTTAAATATTTTTTAATCTGATCTGTTCCAATTTTAACAATCCTTGCAGAACTATAGTTACCTCTTGTAATAATAGGGACCTGCCACGACATCCAAGATCTCGAATCAAAACCTAGGTCACATAGCTTTCCAGATATAAGAGCACTGGCCATTTGTTCACCAGCAGATAACAATACATCTTTCTCGGAGTTCGGAAAATTTTTAGAAATTTTTCCAGCTTTTTTTATAAGTTCATTTGTAACGCCACTCATGGCTGAAGTTACAACAATAACTTTATATCTTTTTTTTATATACGAAATGATTATTTTAGATATTTTTACAATTCTCTCTAACGTACCAACTGATGTTCCGCCAAATTTTAAAACGATTATTTTCATTGATATTTTATATTTAAATTTTTATATTTAGATAAAATACATCTTAATTGTAAAGTCAACAACCAATGAAAAAAGATACCATTAATAAAAAGGAAATTGATAAATTTTCAAAATTAGCTGATGAGTGGTGGGACCCAGAGGGTAAGTTTAAACCATTACATAATTTTAATCCGGTCAGACTAAGATATATTAAAGATACGATTATTAAAAAATTTGGAAATAGATCAGAAAAATTGCCTTTAAAAGATATAAAGATATTGGACATTGGATGCGGTGGAGGTCTTTTAAGTGAACCTCTTTCAAGACTAGGCGCAACAGTTACAGGCATAGATGCCTCGGAAAGAAATATCAAAATTGCTAAAATGCATTTAAGTCAAAGTAAATTAGATATTGATTATTATTGTTCATCTCCAGAGAAATTTATTACTAAAGAAAAATTTGATGTGGTGCTAAACATGGAGATAGTTGAACACGTAGATAATGTCGATTTTTTTTTGTTAAAAAGCTCAGAACTTTTGAAGAAAGATGGTTTAATGTTCATTGCAACTTTAAATAAAACACTAAAGTCTTATATTTTTGCAATAATAGGTGCTGAATATATCTTGAAATGGCTACCAATAGGGACCCACGATTGGAACAAGTTTTTAAAACCTGATGAATTAATCAATATTTGTAAAAATAATTCATTGAATTTAAATAACTTAATTGGTGTAAAGTTTGATATTCTAAAAAATGAGTGGACTATATCTAAAGATAGTTCTGTAAATTATCTTGCGCAATTTTCTAAAGCCTAATTTTCTTTATCATCTATCCAAGGAAACTCTTCTATTTTAATACCTTCTTGTTTAAGATCTTGTATTTCTTCTCGTGAAACTTTTCCATAAATTGCTTTTTTTTTCTTTTTTGGATCGTAATGTATTGATCTTGCTTCATGAGCAAAGTTGTCTCCAACGTATTTAAAGTTATCTTTTATGAACTTTTTAAACTCTCTTAGCTTTGACTTAATCTCCTTAATTTTATTTACATCTTTACTTTTAATATCTGAACTATTTAACACATTTGGTGCCATAAGAGTTTTTTCTATTTTTTGAGAACCGCAAATATGGCAATTTAAGTACTTTTTATTTTTTAATTTCTCATATTCCTTAGAATTTGAAAACCAACTATCAAAAATGTTATTACATTCTTTGCAAATTAATTTATATTTAATCATTTAATTTAAGTAATAATACTTCTTTTTTTTTCAAGTATTAACTTCTATAATCTGAGTTAATAGATATATACTTTTGAGTGAAATCCATTGTGTAACAAGTAAAACTTTTGTTGCCATTATTTATCTCGATGGTGATTTCTAAATCAGCTTGCTTCATGTAGTCTGCAACATCTTTTTCAATATAATTTTTATTTAACTGTCCTTTATCTAAAATTTTATACTCTCCTATAAATAAATTTACTCGATCTATTTCAAACTCAACACCCGCTTTTCCAGCTGCCATTAATATTCTTCCCCAATTTGGATCTTCTCCTGTAATGGCTGTTTTTACTAATGGTGAGTTAGCGATCGAAAATGATATTTTTTTTGCATCACTTTCACTTGAACACTTAAAAGAATTAATCTTTATAAACTTTGAGGCACCTTCGCCATCACTCACAACTCTTTTTGCTAAGTTTAATAAAACATTATTTAGAGCTAAATCAAAATCTTTAAGTTTAATATCGTTTATATTGTTAACGGATTTGTTTTTTGCTTTTCCAGTTGAAAAAATTGTTACCATATCATTAGTACTGGTATCGCCATCGCAACTAATTGCATTAAAAGTGTTTTGAATATTTTTTTTCAAAATCTTTTTTAATACATTTGAGGATAGATCTGCATCAGTAAAAATATAAGCTAAGGTTGTGCCCATATTTGGGAAAATCATTCCAGATCCCTTTGCAAGACCATAAATTTTTACTTTTGTATTTCCAATATTGCATTCTTCCATTGCAAGTTTTGGTTTTAAATCAGTTGTTAAAATACCCATAGCAGCTTTTATCCATAAATACTTATTTTGGGTGTATTTAATCTTATCTACCAAATCTTTAATTGAAGACTTAATTTTTTCTTTTGGAAAAATCTCACCTATTGTACCGGTACACCCAAACAAAATCTCGTTTGATTTAATTTTTTTTGGATGATCTTCGTCCTCTTTCTGTTTCTTTGTTAAATTTGTAGATATTTCATCTGAAATTTCTTCGAGAGCTTCATACCCTTTTTTTCCTGTAAGTGCATTAGCATTTCTTGTATTTACTAAAAGAGCACGAATTTTTTTTGTTTTTATTTTCTTATTCCATTTAATATTTTCAGAAATTACTTGTGATTGTGTATAAACTGATGCGTGTTCAGCGCCATGTCTAAAATAAAAAAGGACTAAATCATCTCTATCATTATTATATAAATTAGCAGACGTCGTAGATACTGAGACTCCATCAACATGGTCTAAGTCCTGGAAGTCAGCCATTTTCGCCTTTTCTTTTTTAGATAACAAAAAATTGCTTAAATTTAGAGGCATTCTATTTAAAAAAATTAATTTATAACTATATAATCAATTAATAATTAATTATATATCAAAAAAATATGTTAAATCCATTAAGCTTTATAAGCAAAATATTTAAGAGCAACAACGATATCGAGCTTGCTAAATTCAAAAAAATTCTAGAAAAAATAAATTCACTAGAAAATGATGTGGCTAATATAAAAGATAGCGAATTTCCAAGTAAAACTAATGAACTTAAGAATAAGATTAAAAGTGGAAAAACCCTCAACGAAGTTTTGCCTGAAGCTTTTGCGTATGTAAGAGAAGCTTCTCGTAGATCAAGAAATGAAAGACACTTTGATGTTCAGATGTTAGGCGGTATTGCATTACATCAAGGCAAAATAGCAGAAATGAGAACTGGAGAAGGAAAAACAATTACAATTGCTTTGGCGGCATATTTAAATGCTCTTTCTGGATTGGGTGTTCATGTTGTTACAGTAAATGATTATTTAGCTAAGAGAGATTGTGAAAACATGTCAAAAATTTATAACTTTCTTGGTCTAAGTGCAGGTTACATAAACAATGATCAATCTGATGATGAGAGAAAGGAAAATTATTCGAAGGATATTACTTACGCAACAAATAGTGAACTTGGTTTTGATTATTTAAAAGATAATATGAAATATTCGTCAGATAAATTAGTACAGAGAGAACATAGGTTTGCTATTGTAGATGAAATCGACTCCTGTCTAATAGATGAAGCTAGAACACCGCTGGTTATTTCTGGACAGTCAGATGAAACGTCTAATCAGTATAAAGCTATCAATAAACTTGTAAAAAGATTAGAACCAAATCATTATGAATTGGATGAAAAAGATAAAAATGTCACTTTAACAAATGAAGGAATAGATTCTATCGAAAAATTATTAAATAATATTGGAATACTTAAAAATAATAATTTTTATGATCCAGCTAATTTGAACCTAGTACATCACGTTAATCAAGCCTTGAAAGCAAATCACCTTTTCCAAAAAGATAAAGATTATGTTGAAGTGGATGGAAAGATCAAAATTGTTGATGAGCTTACAGGAAGAATTCTTGAGGGTAGAAGGTATGGTGATGGACTACACCAGGCTTTAGAGGCTAAAGAAAATTTAAAAGTCCAAATGGAAAATCAGACACTTGCGTCAATTACTTATCAAAATTATTTCAAATTATATAAAAAACTTGCAGGATGCACTGGTACAGCTGTTACAGAAAGTCAGGAATTTTATGAAATTTATAATCTCAATGTTATTGTTATTCCAACAAATAAAGAGATGATTAGAAAAGATTGGAACGATCAAATTTTTAGAACAGAAAAAGAAAAACAAGATGCAATTGTTTCCAAAGTAAAAATGTTAAATTCAAAAGGGCAACCATTGCTCATTTTTACATCCAGTGTTGATAAATCTGAGATATATTCAGATTTGTTTAAAAAAAATAAAATTACCCATACAGTTTTGAATGCTAAAAATCATGAAAAGGAAGCAGAGATTATTGCTAATGCAGGTAAACTAAATTCGGTGATAATTACAACAAGTATTTCGGGTAGAGGTGTGGATATTAAATTAGGTGGAAAAGATTTAGATAATTTAGGAGATAACAAAGAAAAAATTAAATCCCTTGGAGGACTTTTCGTTATTGGTACAGAGAGGATGGAATCAAGAAGAGTTGATAACCAAGCTAGAGGTAGAGCTGGAAGACAAGGTGATCAGGGTAATTCAATTTTTTATGTAAGTCTTGAAGATGATTTAATGAGGATTTTTGGATCTGAGTCGATTAATAAAATATTAGAAAAACTTGGATTAAAAGATGGAGAAAGTATTGACCATCCTTGGATCAACAAAGCTTTAGAAAGAGCACAACAAAAAGTTGAAGCTAGAAACTTTGATATAAGAAAAACTTTATTAAAATTTGACGATGTACTTAATGACCAGAGACATGTCATATTTAGTCAAAGAAGAGAAGTCCTAGAAAAACAAAACATATTTGAAACTATTGACAATTTTTTAAAAGATGAAATTGAAGATTTGATAAAACAAAAAGAAAAATCTCCAACAATTTTTGAAAATAAAGCTCAGGTAAATAGAATAAACACACTTTTTGGTCAAAATGTAGAAAATTTTAATGAGAAATTAAGAAGTCTAAGTGACAAAGAAATATCGAGTTCCATAAATTCGAATTTTAAAAAAAAAAGAGAGGAAAGAAGCGCTTATTTAGGAGAGGAAAGTTCAAAAGAAATAGAAAAGAAAATATTTTTGCAATTAATTGATTTAAATTGGAAAAATCATATTCAGTATTTAGAACAGTTGCGTCAAGTTATAGGTTTAAGGTCTTATGGTCAAAGGGATCCCTTAGTTGAGTACAAAAAGGAGGCTTTTCATTCTTTTGAAACACTTCTCAACAAAATAAGGCAGGATATAGTAATGATTTTACTAAATTTAAAAATCGTAGAAAAAAGAAGATAAAATTCCAAGAAGTTTTGTATTATTTTAACAGAAAAAGTAAAGCTGCTAAAATAAATATCGATCCTAGAAAATAATATCTGTATTTAAATAAAACTTTTTTAAATTTACTTATATTTGTAAAATTAATTGGCAATCTATTAGAAATAGAAACTCCCTCTGTTAAACCTCTATCCCTACCGATTTCTAAAAATTTTTCTTTTTTACGAGATATAATTTCAGCTTTAGAAAGATTGCTTAACTCATTTAAATTTTTATAAATAGACATCTTTACATTTTCTAAAATTAGGTTTTTATCTCTGTGAGCACCTCCCGTTGGTTCAGGAATTATTTCATCAATAATTTTTAAATTTAAAAGATCTTTAGAGGTAAGTTTCATTGCTTTTGCGGCTTCAAGAGTTTTTGTTGGATCTCTCCATAAAATAGATGCACATCCCTCTGGGGATATTACTGAATAAATTGCATTTTCTAACATTATAATTTTATTTGAGGAAGCTAAAGCTATTGCGCCACCAGATCCTCCCTCACCAATAATAATTGAAATTGTAGGCACACCAATCGACATTGAGCATTCTATTGATCTTGCTATTGCTTCAGCTTGACCCCTCTCTTCTGCTCCAACCCCAGGATAAGCGCCAGGAGTATCTATAAATAAAATAATTGGTAAGTTAAATTTATCAGCTAACTTCATTAGTCTAATTGATTTTCGATACCCTTCAGGTTTCATCATTCCAAAATTTCTTTCAATTCTAGTGTCAAGATCGTCACCTTTTTCTTGTCCGATAACCATTACAGACTCTTTTTGAAAAGTCGCTAATCCAGAAATCAAAGATTTGTCCTCCCCAAATAATCTATCACCATGAATTGGAAAGAAATCCTCAAAAAGATTATCAATAAAAAATTTTGATTTAGGGCGATCCTCATGACGAGCAACCATTGTTGTTTGCCATGGATCAAGGTTTGAATAAATTTCATTTAGTTTAGAACTTAAATCATTCTGAAGTTTTGCCAATTTTCCAGTTTCAACTTGTGTGATGCCGTCTTTAGCAAATGGATCTTGAAGTTTTTCAATCTCGTTTTCCAAGGATTTTATATCTTTTTCAAAATTTAAATAATTTTTCATAATTAAATATCCACTAATATTTAAAAATGGCAATAAAATGATTACTTTTATTAGTGTGTAATTATTATATATGTTAATTTATTAATTTCTAAGATAATTTTTAACTATGAAAACTAAAAATTTAAAAGAATACAAGAGTGTTGGAAGTCTTTATGTATCAAAGGAGCTATTAAAGTTTGTAAACAATGAGGTTCTTAAGGGTACAAAAATAAAGCCAAAAAATTTTTGGAGTGGATTTGAAAAATCTTTACGCATTTTAAAACCAAAAAATGAAAAGTTAATTGATATTAGAGAAAGTATTCAAAAAAAAATTGATGATTGGCATATACAAAACAAAGATAATGAGTTCAATTTAGCAACATATAAAAAGTTTTTATATTCTATTAACTATCTAAAAAAAGAGGGAAAAAACTTTAAAATCCAAACAGAAAATGTTGATGAAGAAATATCAAAAACGCCAGGTCCCCAATTAGTCGTTCCAATTTCAAATGCAAGATACGCTTTAAATGCAGCAAATGCGAGATGGGGAAGTTTATATGATGCTTTATATGGAACAGATGCAATCGGCTCTGAAAAACTTGACAACAGATACAATCCTGTCCGTGGAGGAAAAGTCATAAATTATTGTAGAGATTTCTTAGATGAAATTTTTCCATTAAAAAATGCTTCATGGAAAAAACTTAGTGAATTAAAAATTTTAAAACATAAATTAATTTTAAAAATTGGTAAAAAAACTATATCTTTGAAAGATAAAAAGCAGTTTAAAGGTTATCGACAAGATAAAAAAGGTCTTAAAGGTGTTTTGCTTATTAATAATGGGCTTCATGTAGAATTAATTATTAATCCTTACGCTTTCCATGCAAACAACGATCCCATTGGGCTTAGTGATCTAGTAATAGAATCGGCTGTCTCAACAATCATAGATCATGAAGATAGTGTTGCTGCAGTGGATGCAAGTGACAAAGTACTGGGCTATAGAAATTGGTTGGGTCTAATGAAAGGAAATTTACAGGTCAAATTTGAAAAATTAGGAAAAAAATATAAAAGAGTTTTAAACTCAGATAGAAATTACATTTCTCAAAATGGAAAAAAATTTAAATTACATGGAAGAGCTCTTTTATTAAATAGGAATGTCGGGCACCTCATGAAAAACCCTTCAATTTTATTATCAGATAAATCAGAGGTTCCGGAAGGTATTATGGACGCCTTTATAATTTCTGCAGCGTGTTTGCATGATTTTATTAAAAAAGGGAACTCAAGAAAAAGTTCAATTTATATTGTTAAACCAAAGATGCATGGACCAGATGAAGTCGCATTTGCCGATGAAATTTTTACTCACGTTGAAAATGTTTTAAAAATGAAAAAGAATACAATCAAAATTGGAATAATGGATGAAGAAAGACGAACAAGTGCTAATTTAAAAGAGTGCATTAGAAATGTAAAAAGAAGAGTTGTCTTTATTAATACTGGGTTTTTAGATCGCACTGGTGATGAGATACATACATCTATGGAGTCGGGTCCAGTAATTAAAAAAGGTGATATAAAAAATTCTGATTGGATTAAAGCATATGAGAACAATAATGTTGTTGTTGGATTAGAATGCGGTTTTTCTGGTAAAGCACAAATTGGAAAAGGAATGTGGGCTGCTCCAGATAGAATGGCAGATATGTTAAATGAAAAAATAGGACATCCTTCTTCTGGAGCGAATTGTGCCTGGACACCTTCGCCAACTGCAGCAACTTTACATGCAACTCATTATCACAAAGTTAACGTTTTCAAAGTACATAAAGAACTATCTAATAAAAGAAAATTTGACTTAGACAATCTTTTAAAATTACCAATTATTCGAGGTCCAAACTGGTCAATGGATGAAATTAAAACTGAACTTGAAAATAATTGCCAAGGGATATTGGGATACGTTGTGAGATGGATAGATAGTGGTGTAGGTTGTTCAAAAGTTCCAGACATAAACAATATCGGTCTCATGGAGGATCGTGCAACTTTAAGAATTTCTTCTCAGCATATTGCTAACTGGTTACACCATAATATATGTACTCCTAATCAGGTATTAGAAACATTAAAAAAGATGGCAAAAATCGTAGATGATCAAAACAAAAATGATCCTGAATACAAAAACATGTCTGATAATTTTGATGAATCTATTGCTTTTAAAACTGCTTGTGATTTGGTTTTTAAAGGTAAGGACCAATCATCAGGTTATACAGAACCATTATTGCACTTAAATAGATCTATAAAAAAAAATTTAAGTCCCTCTAGATAGTTGTCCTATTTTTGAAGGCAGAATTTAGGGTGCCGTCATCCAAACTTTCTATTTCACCACCCACAGGTAAACCTTGTGCCAGCTTAGTTATTTTAATATTTAGGTTTTTTAAACTGTCTTGAATGTAATATGCAGTTGTTTGACCTTCCACAGTTGCGCTTGTAGCTAAAATAACCTCTTTAATTTTATCTTTTTTTACCCTTTCCACTAAAGAGCTGACTAATAAATCCTCTTTATTTTGACCCGCTGAAGAAATTGTTCCCCCTAAAATGTGGAAGTAACCCTTATAAATATTTGAACTTTCAATACTCCATTGATCAGAAATATTTTCAACAACACATATTTTATCAAATTTATTATTAATAAAGTTACAATCACTGAAACTGCATTCTATAGAGTTGCTTTTCAAGGTCCCACAAATTTTACAACGAGATACGTTTTTATAAACCTCCGCCAATGTTTTCGCCATTGGCTTTATTAGCTCATCACGATTATTAATTAATTTTAAAACTATTCTTTTTGCAGATTTTGGCCCAAGTCCTGGAAGTTTAGAAATTATTTTTATTAATTCCTCTATTTCAGTGAGATTATTCATGCTCAGAAAGGCCACTTAAAGCCTGGAATGCCAAAATTTCCAGTGGCTTTTGTTATTTCCTCTGTAGTTTTAGTTTTCAAATTTTTTTTTGCTTCATTATGAGCAGCCACAATTAAATCTTCTAACATAGTCTTATCCTCAGAAAAGATTTTTTCAGAAATATCTATTTTTTCTATTTCACTATTACCGTTCAATATAACTTTAACTAAACCACCACCAGATGAACCTTCCGCTTTAATTTGTTTAATTTTTTCCTGACTATCCTTTATCTTTTCTTCTATCTCTTTTGCCTTATCTAAAATTTTATTGAAATCAGTCATCCTTATTATCCTTAATATCTATCAATTCAGCGTCAGGAAATGATTTTTTAATATTATTGAATATTTCTGTTTGTTCAAAATCTTTTAAATTATTTTTCTTCTCCCATTCTGATGTTTTTTTAATTGTTTCTTGTCCTTTATTTTGTGAAAGAGAAATAATCCATCTGGTGTTAGTCCACTCATAAAGCTTGGATGATAATATTTTTACAAAATCTTTTTTTAGATTTTCATTAAAAGATATTTCAATGTAACCGTTTTTAAAATTTATTAAATTTACATTGGTTTCCAACTCATATTTTAATTCTACTTCCTTTTTTGAATTACATATATCAACTAAATCGTTGAAAGATTTAATTTCTAAATTATTTAAAGATTTATTTTCCTCTAAAATCTTTTTTTGTTTTTCTTGAGAAGAAGATTTTAGTTGGTTTACAACTATTTTCTTTTTCTCAAAATTATTATCGATTTTATTGTTTTGATTTGGTGCTGGATTATCAGTTTTTGTTTGATTACCTTTTAAATAAAGCAAGCGTATCAAAAACATCTCTACAGATAAGTTTGGATCGTTTACAATACTAACTTCATCCATTGTCTCTATAGTAAATTGCCAGAAAAGAAGTAATGTATGAGCATCTAATTTCTCAGACATTTCTTTGATTTTTGTAAAATTATTTTCAGTTAAATCGGTAGAAAAACTTACCCTTTCTAAATTTTTAAAATTTTTTAAATAATAAATGATTTCCAAAAAATCATTTAAAAAAATTTTTGGTTCTATTCCTTTTTGATAAATCTGTCTGTATAGATCTAGAGTTTTGTCTTCATCTCCATCAAATATTTTCTCTATTAGGTTTATGGTAAACTCTTTATCAAAATATCCAAATATTTCCCTTGCACTTTCTAAGCTTATAGTCCCTTTTTGGCTATCATCATTGGTTAGAGATATTCTATCTAATAATGACAATGCGTCTCTGACTGAACCTTCTGAAATTTTTGAGATTAGATTTATAACATCATGATTGATATCAATTTTCTCCATTTCAGCAACCTTTGCTAAAAATTCACTTAATTCCTCAGACTTGATTCTTGATAAATCAAATCTTTGACATCTTGATAAGACTGTCACTGGGATTTTGTTAACCTCAGTTGTCGCAAAAATAAACTTTAAATAAGTAGGTGGTTCCTCTAGAGTTTTTAGTAAGGCATTAAAAGCTTGCTTACTTAACATGTGGACTTCATCAATTATAAAAATTTTAAATTTTGAAGATGTTGGTCCATATCTTGAAAATTCTATTAAGTCCCTAACATCATCAACACCAGTTTTGCTTGCCGCATCCATTTCTAGAACATCGATGTGTCTAGACTCTGATATTTCATCACAATTTTTACACTTATTTTTTAAACAATTATTTTTTTCAGAATTTCCACAATTTAAAGATTTCGCTAAAATTCTTGCAATTGTCGTTTTGCCAACACCCCTAATTCCTGTAAATAAAAAAGCATTGGGAATTTTATTTTGAGAAATGGACTTTTCAATTGTTTCTACAATGATGTTCTGACCTATTAAATCTTTAAAGACTTGCGGTCTGTATTTCAGTGCTAAAACTTTTGAATTATTGCTCATTTTTTTAGGAGACCAATCAACCTGGAAAATACTCATTACCCTTGCTCTTTTTCAAGCCTGGGGGATTCGTGGTACCACCACCTGATTGGCCCCCAGTTATTATAACAGTTATATTTTCTAGTCTACAACAAAACTTTGTAAATTTTTAGATTTTTCTATATTCGCTTGCTTCGTAAACTCCTAGAATATCTAAACTAACAGTATGGAAACCCAGCTCTTCTAAAGATTTTTGGATTTTTGGATCTTCGATATGTCCATAAATATCGCATATAAATAAATATTGTTCAAAACTATTTTGATCAGAGAAACTTTCTAATTTACTTAAATTAACATTATTGGTAGCGAAGCCGCCCAAACATTTATAAAGAGCGGCAGGTTTATTTTTTACTTTAAAAATACAACTTGTAATATAATTTTTTTTCTTTAATTCTGGATGGGAAGCTTTGCTGCCCATAATTAAAAACCTCGTCACATTGCCTTTGTTGTCCTCAATATTCTTTTTTACTATTTTCAGATTGTAAATTTCAGCAGCTAGCTCAGATGCGATTGCAGCTTCATTTTTAATTTTGTTATCACTAATGTATTTTGCACTGCCTGCAGTATCTGCTGCAATTATAGGCTCAAGCTTGTTTTCTGTAATAATTTTTTGACATTGTGAAATAGCTTGGGTGTGCGATCTTACCGAAGATATATTTTTCATACTTGAACTAGGCAGTATCATTAAATTATGGGTGATCGGTTGAAAATGTTCTGCATAAATCTGGAGTTTATATTTATTTATCAGATATTGTATGTCTGCAACTCTTCCTGCTATAGAATTTTCTACAGGAATAATAGTTCTATAACTCTCATTTTTTAAGCAAAGATTAAAGCATTCTTCAAAAGTATTTTGCGAAATAGGTTCATAATCAGGGTACATTTTTTTTGCAGCTAAATGGGAATATGCTCCTGGTGAACCTTGGTATACAATTTTCATAAATTTAATCTTTTTTATATTCCATTATTTTTTTAATTTCCATAAAATCATCCATTGTATCTACACCTAATGGAGAATTTTGTGTATACATTACATCAATCGTTATACCATTATCTAAAGCACGTAGCTGCTCCAACCTAAATTTTTTTTCATTTTCTGTCTGTTTTAAATTGATA
The DNA here is from genome assembly GCA_902562205.1 of uncultured Pelagibacteraceae bacterium. GTDB lineage: Bacteria > Pseudomonadota > Alphaproteobacteria > Pelagibacterales > Pelagibacteraceae > Pelagibacter. Next base: position 124,210 of record CACESO010000003.1, read on the forward strand.
AATTTCTTTAAAGTTGAGATTTCGTATTGATAAATTCCAATATGATGATAGGTAATTTTTTCGTCAAAATCTTCTGCATTTCTAAAAAAAGTCAAAGCCGGAGAATGATTATTTTTTCGAAAAGTTTCTTTTACTGAGACTTTTACAATATTCTTATTATTAAATATTTTTTTGTCCTTGATATCTGTGCAAAGTGTACCAATTTTTGAATTTAGTTTTCTTACATTTTTATCAAGATTAATTATATCTTCTGTTGATATTTGAGGTTCGTCTCCCTGTAAATTAATGACATATTTGATATTTTCTATGTCTTGAATTTTTTCTACTGCTTCAAATATTCTATCAGTACCTGTTTGATGGTTTTTGCTAGTCATTATCGAATTACCACCATTTTTTTCAATTTCGGTCTGAATTTCAGCATCTTCTGTTGCAACATAAACTTTACCTAAATTTGTTGCCTTAGCTTTGTTGTATACGTGCTGAATAATACTTATCCCATTTATTTTTAATAAAGGTTTTCCAGGAAGCCTTGATGCGCTCATTCTAGACGGTATCAAGATAATTGTGTTATTCATTTTAAAGTTTAATGCGTCTTACGGACGCAAATAATTTTTTAATTAGTTTATTTTAATATTAACATGTTATATGAGTTCTTAAGAAAAAATAATGGATTCTTTTGAAATAAATAAAGTAATTGCAGCAGTACTTTTAGTTGCGCTCTTGGTAATTGGCATCGGTAAAATCTCTAACTTATTATTCAATGTAGAAAAGCCAGAAGTTTCTGGTTATAAAGTTGAGGTATCTGAAGAAGTTTCAAAAAAATCTGTGGCTCAAAAAGAAGAAAAGGTCGAAGTTGATATATCCGCTTTAATGGCACAAGCTGACTTAGCTCATGGCGAAAAAATCTTTAAAAAATGTTCAGCATGTCACTCGATACAAGCGGGTGGAGGAAATAAAATTGGACCAGCTTTATATAATGTTGTGGGAAGAAAAGTTGCTGCAGTCGAAGATTACAAATATTCAAAAGCACTTGTTGCTTACAAAAAAAATTGGACTTTTGAAGAGTTAAATGGTTATTTAATCAAACCTCAAGCTTGGATAAAAGGTACAAAAATGGCATTTGCTGGTTTAAGAAAAGAGAAAGATAGAGCATCAGTTATTTTATATTTAAACAAAAATTCGAATAGCCCTTTACCGTTACCTTAATTTTCCAAAACAGTATAATAAAATACTTTTTTGAACATGAACTCTATTAAGCGCTTGTTGCCAGACATGTGAGTTTTTACTCAAAAAAACGTCTTCCGAAACTTCATTTCCTCGAGGCAAACAATGTAAAAATATAAAATCCTTTTTTGCTAATCTAGTTAACTTTTTATCTATCTTAAAATTTTTAAATGCGTGGATCTTTTTTTTCTTATTCACTTTATCATTAAGTGAAATTACCTTATCTGAAAATATTACGTCAGCATCAGAAACTGCTTTTTTTGGATCATTATAAATATAAATTTTCTTATCATTTTTTTTGACCCAGTTTTTAACTTCTTTTCCGGGTTCAAATTTTTTTGGGCAGCCAATGCTTAGCTTAAAAGAAAATTTCACTGAGGCGGCAATTAAACTATTCAAAACATTATTTGAGTCACCAATCCAACAAATATTCAATTTTGAAATAGGTTTTTTTTTAATTTCTTCAACGGTAAAAATATCTGACAATACCTGTGTTGGATGAGATAAAGGGCTCAAACCATTTATTATAGGTATTGATAAATATTTTTTAAAATCTTCCATTTTTTTTTCACTATCAGTTCTCAACATAAAACCGTCTCCATAAGTAGAGAGAACTTTGGCAGTATCTGTAATACTTTCTCCTCCTTGGCCTAAATGCAGCTCATTAGATCTTAATGTTAGAGTTCCTCCTCCTAACTGCTTGATTGCCAAATAAAAACTTATTCTTGTTCTTGAACTTGGTTTTTCAAACATTTGTATCAATATTTTTCCTTTAAGCGGAGATCCTTTGTCAACTTCAAGGGTGCTAAGTTTTTTTCTTAATCTTTTTCTGTTTTTAGCATCAACAATAATCTTTCTAAGATCTTTTGAAGATATATCTTTTAAGTTTATAAAATGTTTCATTGAATTAATATTCTGAACAAACTTTATTAATAACTTTTAATGCAATATCGATTTCACTCTTCTTAACATTTAAAGGTGGTAAAATACGAATAACATTTTCAGATGCTTTAATAGTCAATAGTTTATTTTTCATTAGTTTTTTTATGAATAAAGTCTGATCTTTATGTAATTGAATACCTATTAACAAACCTTTTCCTCTAATTTGTTTAATTATATTTGGATATTTATTTTTTATATCATTTAAATTTTCTAAAAAATATTTTGATAAATTTTTGACATTATTCAAAAATTTTTTATTTGAAATTATATCCATTACTTCATTTCCAACAGACATAGCCAAGGGATTGCCTCCAAATGTAGATCCGTGGGTTCCAGGCACCATTGCCTTACTGACCTTCTTATTCATCAATACTGCCCCAATAGGAAACCCACCCCCAATTCCTTTTGCAATAGGCACAATATCTGGTTTTACTTTTGAGCTTTCAAAAGCAAAAAAATCTCCTGATCTTCCAATGCCACATTGAACCTCATCAAGTATAAGTAATATTTTTTTCTTGTTACATAACTTTCTCAAATCTCTTAAACACCAGTCGGGTATTACTTTTATTCCACCTTCACCCATAATTGTCTCAACCATAATGGCTGCTGTATTTTTGGTGATGTTTTTTTTTAAGGAATTGTGATCCCCAAAAGCAAAATGATCGAAACCACTTACTTTCGGACCAAAACCTTCAGTCATTTTTTTCGATCCACTTGCAAAAATTGCAGCTATAGTCCGACCATGAAATGAATTTTTTATACATAGAATTCTATTTTTTTTTGGTTTTCCTATTGAGTAAAAGTATCTTCTTGCCACTTTTATAGCAACCTCTGTTGCTTCAGTCCCAGAATTTTGAAATATCACCGAGTCTGCAAAAGTTTTTTTGACCAATTTTTTTGCTAAAATCTCTCCCTCTGGAATTGTGAAAGCATTTGAAACATGCCAAACTCTTTTAGCTTGTTTATATAGTGCTTTTACTAATCTTGGATTCGCGTGGCCTAAACTATTAACTGCAATCCCCGAGCAAAAATCTAAATATTTCTTACCGTTTGTAGCAACTAAATAGCTTCCAACACCCTTTTTAAAAGAAATTTTTTTTCTATTATAATTGTTTGCTAAAAATGTCATTTAATTTCTAATTTTGTATCCTTTTTTATAAAGGAGAAATGATATGAACCATATAATCAAACTAAATAAAAATAAATATATAAGACCAAATTTAATTGAACCATCGCTGCTTCCGATAAAGGAAAATCTCAACCCGTCAATCATATGAAAGAAGGGATTTAAAAAACTTATTTTTTGGAAGATCTCTGGCAGTCTATTTATTGAATAAAAGGTACCCGATAAAAAGGACATTGGAACAATTACGAAGTTGGTTACCGTGGCCATATTTTCCCATTTATCAGACCACATACCCGCTATAAATCCCATTGCTCCCATAGAAAAAGAAGACAGAAATAAGAAAACTATGAAGCACAGAGCGTTTTCAAGTCGGATATCTATAAAAATACTAAATACTAAAATTGATAAAAAACTTATTATGACAGACCTTGTAATTGAGGCGAAAATTACAGCGAAAGTTACCTCAAGTGCTGAAAGTGGACTTCCTACCAAATCCACAATATTTCCCATCATTTTTCCTGATAATATTGAAGATGAAGAATGAGCAAAAGATTGTTGAATTATTTGCATGCTTATTAATCCAGGGGCTAAAAATTCGATAAAAGGAACTCCAAGAACTATTCCTCGATTTTCACCCAATGCAAGAGAAATGACCATTAAAAATAAAATTGCTGTAACGACTGGCCCTAAGATTGTTTGACCAGATACAATTAAAAAACGAAGCGTCTCTTTTTTATATAATGAGTAAAAGCCTATCCAGTTTATAAAGCTAAATCTTCTTACTCCAATTTTGTATTTTTTATTAAGTTCAACCATAAGTAATTATAATTTTTTTCTTAAAAAAAATTGTTAAGAAATTAAAGAAAATGCTTGTTTTAGTTACCATATTATGAATTACTATATATAGTATTTTATGTTTAATATTAACTAAATATTGTAATGAGTTGGACACCTGAAAAAGTAGAAAAACTTAAGGAATTATGGGGTAAAGAAAACACAGCAAGTGAGATTGCTCAGATACTTGGGGGTGTAACAAGGAATGCTGTTATTGGAAAAGCTCATAGATTAAATTTATCAGGAAAAATTCAAACAAAAAAAGGTTCATCTTTAGTAACTAGCAATAATGTCAGTGAAAGTAAAATTTCTCGCAAAAATTTAAGAAAAGGAAAGTTCAAATCTTTAATTATAGACAAAGATTTTGAACCTGAAAATCCTAAACAACTTGAAGATCTCGATGAAACCTCCTGCAAATGGCCGATTGGACACCCCAACGAGGATAATTTTTATTTTTGCGGTCGTACATCAGTAAAAGATTTTTCATATTGTAAATTACATTTATTATATGCATTCCAGGTTCGGGATAAAAAAAAAGAACATTCATTAGATAAAGATAAAGAAGAAGAGGTTCCTAAATTTATTAAAAATAAAATAAGATCAGCCTGATTATTCACCTAATATTTTTTTTTTTGCTGCAGCAAATTCTTCGTCATTTAAAATTTTTTTTTCGTGTAATTCTTTTAGCTCATTAAGCTTACTAATTAAGTCCTCTTGGTTATCAGGATTTTTTTCTTCAGTAATATCTAAATTTTTATTAGCTTTTTTTGCCTCCATGCCAGTATTTATAGCTTTAAAAGCAAGATATAAAACAAAGCAAAAAATTAGACCGATTATAGTATAAACAACAGATATTATCATAAAGTTAATCTACCCTTTTTTTAGAATATTCTCCTTCATTTTTCCACATATAAGAATATTTATTTACGACTTCCTCAAATCTTGATGAGCAATTAAATTCGAAATCATTATTGTTTTTGTATTTGCCAGATAGAACATTATCATATTTCAATAATCTAAGCTGATCATTTGTGATGAGTGGTTTAGGCAATAGCTCGAAGATATGTGCAGTCATTCTTGCAAGTAATATTGGCATTGGTAGCAACAACCTTTTTTTTTCAATTAAAGAAAGAAGTTTTTCTAAAATTTCCTTAAAAGACATTTCCTCTGGTCCAGCGAATTCAATTATGTTTTCCTTAATATCATCAGTTATAATTTTAGTAATAGAATTTGTTAAATCTGAACAAAAAATAGGTCTAAACTTTGTTTTACCATTATAGTAAATCGGAAAAATAGGCAATAAGCCCAGCAAAGTCATTAATTGGGTAGTAAAATTATCATCCACCGAATATACTATTGAGGGTCTTACAATTACAGCCTTATCAAAATTATTTAAAATTTCCTCTTCACCTTTTAATTTACTCTGAGCATAAATTGAGTCTTTTGCATTTTCAATACCGAGAGCAGATAAGTGTACAAATTTCTCTAATTTATAGATCGATGCATACCTTGAAATCATTTTTGGAAATTCGACATGTATATTATTAAAATTATTTTTACCTTTTTCAAATAATATACCAATCAAATTCACACATAAATCGGCATTGTTAAACAATTGTTCAATTAGTTCATGATCAAAAATACTTCCCTCGACTATTTCAAGAAATCCTGGGTTGGCTTGGGTTTTAAGTATATAGCCTTTTTGATGAATATTTCTTGTTAATGCTATCACTTTAATATTATTTTTGGTTAAACTCCTAATCAAATTTCTCCCGATTTGACCAGAAGCGCCAAAAATTAGACAATTTTTTGGTTTCATATATAAATAATTACAAGTTTATGGATATAAAAGTTCACAAAATAGATTTACCAGAAGATATTAATGTTGGCAATAGCATCGCAGTAGATTGTGAATTTATGGGATTAAATTTTCAAAGGGATAAATTATGTTTAGTTCAAATTTCATCAGGAAATTCTGATGCTCATATAATTCAACTTGATAGAGGTGATTATAAAGCTCCTGTTTTAAAAAAAATATTATCTGATAAGTCTATAAAAAAAATTTTTCACTTTGCACGGGCTGATCTAACTTTTATCAAGAAGTATCTTTTAATTGATGTGAATAATATCGAAGATACTAAACTTCAATCAAAATTAGCAAGATCATACACTGATAAGCATGGTTTAAAAGATTTGATTAAAGAATTTGTTGGTATTGATGTAAGCAAACAATATCAGAGTTCTGATTTTGGAGGTGAACTATCTCAAGCTCAAATAAAATATTGTGCTAATGATGTTTTGTACTTACATAAAATTAATGATGCGCTAACAAAAATTCTTAAAAGAGAAAAAAGATACCATTTATATGAAGATTGTTTAAAGTTTATTAATACTAGAGTAAATTTAGATTTAGCATCATTTTCAGATGATATTTGGTCACATTAATGAAAAAAGATATTTATAAAAAGATCGCAAAGGATGTCATAAACGCTGAAATAATCTCATTAAATAAACTAAAAAATTCATTAGATTTAAATTTTAAAAAAGCTGTAGAAAAAATATTAAATTGCAAAAAAGGAAAGGTTATTTTGTCTGGAGTTGGTAAGTCGGGTATCATTGCAAAGAAAATTGCTTCTACTTTAGCATCAGTTGGTACTCCCTCTTTTTTTGTAGATGCTAGCGCTTGTTCTCATGGAGACCTTGGGCAAATCAGTTCAAATGATATTTTGATATTGATAAGTAATAGTGGTGAGTCAATTGAATTAAAAAATATAATACAATTTGCAAACAGAAATAAAGATATTACATTAATTGGTATAGTTTCAAAAAAAAATTCATTACTGCACAAAGCATCTGATATTAAAATTCTAATTCCCGAAGTAAAAGAAGCTGGTCCAGGAGGTATAGTACCTACGTCCTCAACAATTGTTCAATTAGCAATCGGTGATGCAATAGCAATAGCTACAATGAAACAGAAAAAATTTGGTCAAAAAGATTTTAAAAAATTTCATCCATCAGGTAGTTTAGGATTGAAGTTGCAATCAGTAGAAGACTTAATGCTAACGGGGAAAAAAATACCATTTATCAGTGAAAACTCAAATATGAAAAACGCCTTAAAATTTATCACCCAAAAAAAACTTGGAGTTCTTGTTGCGAGGAATAATAAGAGAAAAACTACAGGGATTATCACTGATGGACAAATCAGACGTAAAAGTGAAAAAAAAGGAAGTCTACAACAGTTGAAGGTTAAAGATATTATGACAAAAAATCCGATTTCAATAAATGCTGATAGTCTGGCAGCCAAAGCTTTGTCTTTAATGAACTCAAAGAGAATTACTTTTTTATGTGTTCATAAAAAAAATCAAAAAAATAAAACAATCGGAGTTATTCACATTCATAATATTCTAGAGAATAATATTCAATAAATGATAAGAAAGATTTATACTCAATTATTTTTAATTATTTTATTAGCTGTAATAACTCTATTTTTATTTTTCAAATATTTTAAAAAAACAAATATTGATGATAATTTAAGAGGTAATATTGAGCAACCTATTAACTCCGGTGAAAGTCTAATAGAAAATTTAAAATACCTCTCAACTGACAAGGAGGGAAACGAGTACAAAATAGAAGCAAAAAAAGGAAACATAGATAAAGATAACCCAGATATTATTTATTTAGAAAATGTAGTTGCTATTATTTTACTAAAAAATTCAGAATACATATCAATTAAATCGAATTTTGCTAAGTATAATTCGAAAAATTTTGATACTTTATTCAACGATGCAGTTTCTGTCGATTATGAGGATCATCTTTTAACTGGTAATTTTTTGGATTTATCTTTTGAAAATAATTTAGTTTCTATATATGATAACGTTCAATATCTAAGTGGATTTTCTTCATTAAGCGCTGATAAGGCTGAGATAGATATTTTAAATAAAAAAACAAAAATTTTTATGGAAAGCCCTGGAAAAAAAGTTTTAATAAAAAATATATCAAAAAATGGCAATAATTAAAAAATTCCGAATTAAAAGCTTTAAACAAAAAAAACCGATTTTAAAATTAGAAAATGTTTCTTTATCCTTTGGAAATAGACAGATTTTAGAAAATATAAACTTTGAAATTAATAAAGGGGAAATCTTTGGTATGCTTGGGCCAAATGGAGTGGGGAAATCAACAATTTTCAATTTGATAACGGGACTAATTTCGCCTGAAAAAGGTTCAATTTTTATTGGGGGAGAAAAAGTAAATGATTCTCCAATATTTCTGCGAACTACAAAATTTAAAATCGGTTATGTCCCTCAATATGGGGGTTATTTTTATGATTTATCTTTATTTGAAAATCTAAAAGCAGTAGGTGAAATTCTTATCCCCAATGCAAGAGATAGAATTGAAAAAATAAATTTTTTAACTTCTAAATTTGATCTTGAGTCAATTAGAGACATTAAGGCAAAATTTTTATCAGGGGGACAGAAAAAAAAATTAGTAATTGCTATGGCTCTGTTAGGAAACCCTGAGCTTCTTTTGCTTGATGAATGTTTTGCAGCTTTAGATGTGATGACTATCAAAATGTTACAACAAATTATAGTAAATCTTCAATCTGAAAATAGAATAACAATTTGTATATGTGATCACCAAGCAAGGGATCTTTTAACTTGTGTGGACGTTGCAGTCGTGTTGTCAGACGGAAAAGTAATTGCAAAAGGCACTCCTTCGGAACTTGTAAAAAATCCAAATGCTCAATCAGCTTATTTTGGTGACTCGTTTAAATTTAACTGAGCATAAATGACAAAAAAATTATTTATAAATTACAAGTATAATTCATTTAAAAAAACTATTTCTGTTGATGGTGATAAAAGTATTTCTATCAGAGCATTATTACTTGGATCCCAGGCTTACGGTAAAACTTTTATAGAAAATATTCTTTTATCTGAGGATATTATTAATTCTATAAATTGTTTAAAAAAATTAGGTATAAGAATTTCTTTAAGAAAAAAAAACTGTTTTGTTTATGGGAAAGGTTTAAATGGATTTAAATATAAAAAGAATATTACTTTAGATGCTGGTAACTCTGGGACATTTGCAAGGCTTATTTTGGGACTATTGGTGAAATCACCATACTATATTAAATTAATTGGTGACAAGAGCTTGTCTCGAAGAGATTTTGAAAGAGTAATATCTCCATTACAAAAAATAGGTGCAAATTTTAAAGTGAATAATAAAAAAACTTTACCACTAAAAGTTATAGGTTCAAATTTTACAAATCCCATATTTTATTTTGAAAATAAAGGATCTGCACAATGTAAAAGCACTGTGATGTTGGCTGCTCTTAATTCGCCTGGTGAAACTGTAATTAAAGCTAAGAAATCTAGAGATCATACAGAAAATTTTTTTAAACATTTGGGTATTCCCATCACTATCAAAAAAAATAAAAATAATGATGAGATTAAAGTTAAAGGCCAAAATTTATTTAAGTCTTTTAAATATAAAGTTCCATCTGACCCGAGTTCATGTGCTTTTTTTATTGTACTTACTCTTTTGTCAAAAAACTGTGAATTGAAAATTAAAAACGTCAATGTTAATCCCTCTCGAATTGGATATATCGGAGTCTTGAACAAAATGGGTGCAAAAATAAAAATGATGAATATAAAAAAGAGGTACGGAGAAAGACATGCAGATATATTTGTTAAAAGCCAGCCAATCTTGAGAAAAATCAGTTGTCCGTCCAGTCTAAATAGCAATTTAATCGACGAGTTCTTAATAATATTCTTAGTTGCAGCTAAAGCAAATGGAGTTTCAAGTTTTTCAAATTTAGAAGAATTAAACAAAAAAGAAAGTCCAAGGTTAAAACTAGGATCAAAATTATTAAATCAACTGGGAATCAAAACCAAATTGACAAAAGACTCTATTAAAATTTTTGGGAACCCAGCTATTAATTTAAAAAAAACTATTAAAATTGAAAATTATTATAAAGACCATAGAATATTTATGACTTCTGTCATCGCAGCACTTACATTTGGTGGTAAATGGAAAATTAATGATATTGATTCTTATAAAAGCTCGTTTCCATCTTTTTTAAAAATTCTAAAAAAGTTAGGTTACGAATTTAAATTTGTTTGACAATTTTTTCCTTATATTCGTAAAAAAACCTTTAATATCTGTGACTGATCTAATTAATTGTAGCTTGATTAATTCTTATTTTTTATCTAAAACATCGAAATTTTTATAATTATGGAAATATTTAAAACTGTTAAAACTGAGGCATCTAAAGAATTCGAAAAATTACTGGATACTCAATTTTCAAAAACTCAAAGTCTTGTTGAAGGAAAAATAATTGAAGGTGTAATAACTAAGATAACTGAAAAATTTGTTTTTTTAGATTGTGGTCTAAAATCAGAACCAATTATAGACATTAACGAGCTCAAAACCATTGGTCTTGAAAATAAAATAATAATTGGAGGAAAAATTTCAGTTTTGTTAGAGAGACTTGAGGACAGGAATGGTGAAATTGTTGTTTCAGCTAGCAAAGCTCAAAAAATAAAAGGGTGGGATATTTTAGTTGAAGCATTTGAAAAAAATGAACCGATCATAGGAAAAATTACCAGCAAATGTAAAGGTGGAGTAATTGTTGAACATCTAGATACAGGTTCTCTTATGTTTTGTCCAGGTTCCCAAATTTCTGATACACCCTTAAAAGATATCTCTCATTTAATGAATGAGCCCCAAAAATTTGCTTTAATTAAAATGGATAAAGTAAGGGGTAATGCATGTGTTTCTCGTAGACAAATAATTTCATCAAGTAAAAAAGAGGATAAGGCTAAAATTATTGAAAAGTATAAAGTTGGAGACATTATTAAAAACGCAGTAGTAAAAGGGTATAGTTCTTTTGGATGTTTTTTTAATATAAATAATGAAATTGATTGTCTTGTGCATTTGCAAGAGATTAGTTATTCAAGAGTTAATCATCCTGAAGAGATTTTTACTATTGGGGACAAGCATGATTTGCTGGTAATTTCCGTAGATAAAGAAAAGTTACAAGTGGGCTGTTCAATTAAGCAGCTATCACCTGACCCATTTGAAAAAATAACCAACTATGAATTAGATAAGAAGTATGAAGTTAAAGTGATAAAGTTGATGGATTTTGGAGCATTTTGCGAGTTAGAGCCTGGCTTAACAACCTTATTGCACTCAAGTGAAATTAGTTGGACTAGAAAAAATGTTTCACCTAAAAAAGTTTTTAAGGTAGGGGACAAAATCATGTGTGTTATAACTGAAATTGATAAAGAGAAAAGAAGAATTGCGATATCTCACAAACTTACAATTGATAATCCTTTAAAAGTGTTAAGTGAAAAAAATCCAGTGGGTAGTATTATTGAGGGCTCAGTTACTAGTTCTAATGACTATGCGCTTTACATAAAACTTACAGGATATGACATAGATGCTTTTTTACATTGCAATGATTTAAGTTATACAAAAGATCCAGATACTGAATTAAAGAGTTATAAAGTTGGAGACAAAGTAAAAGTTAAAATCTTAGAAATTAAAGACGATCAACAAAAAGTAAGAGTTGGTCTAAAACAAACCCAAAAAGATCCATTTGATTACTTCAAAGATAAGAAAATTAATGACACTATTACAGTAAAAATAATATCATCTGACAATAAAGGTTTAGTCGTTCAGCCAGAAGGTTGTGAAATGAACGTTTTAATTAAAAAATCCCAAATAGCTGTAAATGCGAGTGATGCTCGTCCATCAAGATTCGTAGGTGGTGAACGTATTGACTCAGCAATAGCTGAGCTGAATCTAGAAAAAAGAAAAGTATCTCTGAGTATCAAACTTCTAGAAGAAATTCAAAAAAAAGAAGCTTTGGACAAATACGGTGCGGAAGGCTCTGGAAAAAATCTACCTTTTTCAACTTTATCTGATAAACTTAAAAAAAAGATAAAGAAAAAAAATAGGTAAAAAATAAATTGCCGATAACTAAGTCAGAATTAGTAAAACAATTATCCAAAACTTACCCAAATCTGTTAAAAAAAGATTTAGAGAAATTTTTTGATATATTTATAAATGAAGTTAAATTGGCTCTTAAAAACGATGAAAGAGTTGAACTTCGCGGGTGGGGTGTTTTTTCAACCAAAAATCAAAAAGGTAAAACTTCAAGAAATCCAAAAACTGGAGAAAAGGTTATAGTTGATGAAAAAAAAAGTATAAATTTCAAAATGTCAAAAGATCTATTTTTTGAGATAAACAATGAATAAAAAAAAAATATTTATCGCTGTAGATACCAATAAAATCTCTAGAGCGAAAAGAATTATAAAAGATACACAAACAAAAAAAATTAAAATAGGTTATAAATTCGGACTTGAGTTTTTCTACTCAAAAGAGGGCAGAAAATTTATTTCAAAATTAAAAAATCAAACAATTTTTTTAGACTTAAAGCTGAACGATATACCAAATACAGTATTATCAGCTGTAAAATCATTAAAAAATTTAAAGATCTCTTATTTGACTATTCATATAAGCTCGGGATTAAGTGCCTTAAAAGCTTTAAAAAGAGCGAGTAGAAATACAAAGATAGTCGGAGTAACTACATTGACTTCATTGAATAATAAAGATTTAAAAGAGATTGGATATAATAGAAAGGTAAATGAACTGGTTAAGCATCAAGCCAGACTTGCCACAAAAGCAAAATTAGATGCAATAGTTTGTAGTGGACATGAAATAAGAGCAGTAAAGAGAGTGTTTAAAAAAGAAATAATTACACCTGGTATTAAAATATACAATACAAAAAATGATCAAAAAAGGGTTATGAGACCCACCGATGCTTTTGCTGCAGGAAGCAATTGGTTGGTAATCGGTAGATCAATAACAAGTGGTAATATTAAAAAGAATATTAAAAATCTACTGGAAATTTTAGAGGGCTGATGCAATCTAAGATTTGTGGTGTCAAGGATAGCGAAACATTAAATTTTTTAATAAATTATAAAAATCCTCCTGAATTAATTGGTTTTATTTGTAATTATCCGAAATCTAAAAGATTTGTTGATATAAATTTACTTCAGAGACTTCTCAAAGTTGACAATAAAAAATCTCAATTTGTGTCTGTTCTGGTAAAACCTGATGAATCTATTTTAAACGAAATGCAAAAACTAAATTTTGAATATTTTCAAATTTATGACTGTACGCCAGATGAAATAAAATCAATAAAAATTAAATATAACAAAAAGATAATTTCCGCAATTACTGTCGAGACTAAAGAAGATATTCTCAAATATAAGAAATACGAGGATTGCTCTGATATAATATTATTTGACAGTAAGGGGTATGAAAAATCATTAGAATTTGACCATACTTTAATGGAAAATGTGCCAGTCAATGTTAATAGGATGATAGCTGGAGACATTAAACACAACGATAATCTTGATAAGTTTATGAAAATTTGTAATTATATCGATATTTCTGGGGGTGTAGAGACATCTGGATTAAAAGATATTTCTAAAGTAAAAATTTTCTTAGACAACGTTAAAAAATTAGATGATTAAATTAAAAAAAAAGACCCCTCTTATTGACCAGCACGATAGGTTTGGATTTTATGGGAATAAATTTGGTGGAAACTATTGTGCAGAAACAATGCGAAAACCCATTGAGGATTTATCTAAGCTTTTTGAAAAATTAAGAAAAGATAGAAAATTTCTGAGAAAAAGGGATCATTATTTTAAACATTATCTTGGAGGTGAAACACCCTTTTTTAAATTAGAAAATTTGACTAGACATTTAGGTGGAGCTCAAATTTGGTGTAAAGACGTGTCAGCTATAAAAGGTGATGCGCACAAGGCATACCATGCAACTGTAAATGCATTAATCTGTAAGGAAAGTGGCAAGCGCTACATTGCAGGAGATACCGGTGCAGGAATGTTCGGAAAAAATCTTGCAATGGCGGCAAAAAAAATGAACTTAAAGTGCAAAATTTTTATGGGCACAAAGGATATTTCTAGACAAGCACCCAATGTAAAATTTATGCGCGATGCAGGTGCTGAAGTTGTGCCAGTTGATTCGGGATCAAAAACTTTAGTTGATGCTGTTTCTGAGTGTATGCGCCACTATGTTTCAAACTGTGATAATACCCATCTTGCTGTGGGCTCGGCAATAGGCTGCAATATTTTTTTAAAAATTTGTGCATGGTCAACTTCTCAAATTTCAAGAGAATTAAAAAAACAATTAGTAAAAGAGTTTGGTGAAATACCAAAACTCAAATTAATAAATGTAATAGGCGGCGGAAGTAGTGCGCTAGGATTTTGGAATGAGTTCATTGACTTCGATAAAAAACATGTTGAACTAATTGGTGTTGAAGCAAAGTATGCTGCACCTTTATCTACAAACGCAAAAGTAGCTATTTTACATGGAGCTGCACAATATTGTTTGATTGATAAAGAAGGTCAAATAGCAGAAACCCATTCGTTGAGTGCAGGTTTAGATTATCCAGGTTCGAGTCCTTTACATGGATTGTTAAAAGATTCTGGAAGAGCACGATACACCAATGCTTCAGATAAAGAAGCATTAGCTGCTTTCAAGTTAATTACTAAATTGGAAGATATAAGACCAAGTTTGGAACCAGCTCATGCATGGAGTGAATGCATTCGTTTAGCACCAAAATTAAAAAAAAGTGATGTGATTGTAGTCAACAATTGTGGAAAAGGCTACAAAGATAAAAAAATTTATATTGAGCAATTAGGATATTATCCCAAATGAAAAATTCTATTAACAATGCCTTTAAGATAGCAAAAAAAGAAAATAGACCTGCATTAATATCTTATACAGTTTGTGGTGATAATACTAAGGATAAATCTCTACAAATACTCAATTCAATATCAAAGGATTTGGATATTGCAGAATGGGGAATACCTCATAATTGCCCAACTGCTGATGGTAAAGATATTCAAAATAGCTCTTACAGAGCTTTACAAAATGGTATTCGATTAAATGATATTTTTAAACTTGTTAAAAAATTTAAGAAAACAAAACCATCTAAACCAATTATATTAATGGGTTACTACCAAGTGATATTTAATTATGGGGAAAGAAAATTTATTCAAAAATGTAAAGCTTCTGGTGTCGATGGGTTGATTGTTGTTGATTTATCATTTCCTGATAATAAAAATTTTGCCAAATTATGTAAGAAAAATTCTATTTGTTTTGTTCAATTAATTGCACCAACCACAACTATAAAAAGAATGAGAGAAATAATAAAAAGTTCACATGAAATGATTTATATGATTTCAACTATATCAACTACAGGGTCGGCATTAAAGTATAGTATAAAAAAAATCATTAAAAATTATAATGTTATAAAAAGAATCAAACCATCAAAAAATGTTGTTATAGGTTTTGGTATTACCGAAAAAACTATTTCAAATTTGAAATCTGCAGACGGTTTAGTTGTTGGTAGTGCAATTTGTCGAGAAATAACAAGAAGTCTAAAAGGTAGACAAAATCCTGTCACAAATGTAAGTAAATTAGTAAGGAAACTAAAAAACAAAATTATATGAATTGGTTAAAAAAAACTCTTAGATTCGGTGAAAAGATAAAACAGTTATTAAAAAAAAGACCATCAAAGAGTGATATAGAAAATAGTGATTGGGCATCTTGCTGCAAAGGCCCAATTTTAAAAAAAGATCTAGAAGAAAATTTATGGGTATGTCCGGGTCCATGTGGAAAACATTTTAGAATCAGTTCTAACCAAAGATTTGATCTTTTTTTTGGAAAAAATAATTATGAAATATTAAAAACCCCAATACCTGCTGATGATCCTTTGGAATTTGAAGACTCTTCTCCATATATTAAGAAGTTAAATGCTGCCAGAAAAAAAACTAACCAAGATTGTGCAGTTATGATCGCTAAAGGTAAGGTTGAGAATATAGATGTAATAGCTGGTGCAATCAATTTTGCTTTTATGGGTGGTTCGATAGCAACAAGTGAAGGTGAAGCAATTATTTTCGGTATTCAAAAAGCCGTAGAAGAAAAAAAACCTTTCATAATTTTTACTTGTGGTGGTGGTCAAAGAATGCATGAAAGTCCCTTAGCCCTTGCACAAATGACAAGAACAACCATGGCAATTAATGAACTTAAAGAAAATAAGTTGCCTTATATAGTATGTCTTACAGATCCAACTGCTGGAGGGATTACTGCTTCTTTTGCGATGCTTGGAGACATTCAAATTTCTGAACCTGGGGCCTTAATTGCATTTGCAGGAAGAAGAGTTATTGAAGGAACAGTAAAAGAGGAGTTACCTGAAAACTTTCAAAAAGCAGAACATGTTCTCGATTGTGGTTTTGTAGACAACATAATACCTCGTAAAGATTTATCTAAAAAAATTAGCCAGGTATTATCTATATTGCTAAAGAAAAATTCTGAAGTAAATTCAGTGAATAATGAACAAACTCCAGAATTTAATATCGGAACTAGAGAAGCATCATAAAAAGAAATTAGACCTATCACTAGGTCGAACTTTTAATCTTTTAAAAAAACTTGGAAACCCTCAAGACAAACTTAATAATATAATTACGATAGTAGGCACGAATGCTAAGGCAAGTATGTCATACAGTCTAAAGGCAATCCTTAATCAAGCTGGATTAAAGTGTAATATGTATACCTCCCCACATCTTCAATTCTATACTGAACGTTTTGTATTTAATGATACTGAAATTGACGAAGAAAATCTTTTAAAATTATTAGAGGAAACAGAAAAAGTCTTAGGCGATGATAGTGCAACTGTTTTTGAAATACTTACATGTGCCTTTTTAAAATATGCAGAAAGCTTTAAAGATAATATCAATATTATTGAGGCTGGATTATTTCATCAATTCGATAGTACCAATGTTTTTAAAAAAAATTTAATGACATTAATTGGTGTGATACATAACGATCATTTTCAATGGTTAGAAAATAAGAGTATTGATGGAGTCATACATGAAAAAACTTGTAAGCTTTTAAACTCTAATATTTTTGTAAACAAACAGGTGAATGATGAGATAGGTAAAAAAGTGGAAGAATCTTTAAATCAAAATTTGTCAAATAAATATTTTTTTGGAAAAAACTTCAATATTTCAAGATCAGATAATAGCTTTATTCAATACCAAGATGATATTGGTGAATTGATATTACCAGAACCCAATATTCTAGGAGACCATCAACTTTATAATATTAGTACTTCAATTGCAGCATCTAGAAAAATATTTAACGTTAAAGATCAAGATATCAAGTCAGGTATTCAAAATATCTCTCTAAGAGGAAGATTGCAGGAAATTAAGTCAGGAAAACTCAAAAAAATTGCAGGTAATAATAGATTGATAGTTGATGGAGGTCATAATATTTCAAGCAGTTATGTTATTGCAAACTGGATTAAAAACCAAAATCAAAAAGTTAATCTCGTTGTAGCTATGATGAAAGATAAGGAACATCAAAAATTTATGAAATCTTTTGAGGGTCTAGTTAACTCAGTTACTTTAATTGATATTCCTAATCAGAATGGAGGGATTTCTAAAAATGAATTTAAACAAAAGATAAGTAATCTCAATTTTAAATTAAAAATTTCAGAAAGTATCGACGGTGCAATTCATTTAAACTCAAAGGATATTAACACTATTACCTTGGTTACAGGATCACTTTATTTAATTGGAGAAGTTCTAAATTTAAATTAAGTATTTTCTTTAATCCAAGAAACGATATTAGATTTAGTTGTAGCTCCAACTTTTGTTGCTTTCAATTCTCCACCAGAAAATAAGAGCATAGTTGGTATACCTCTGATTCCATATTTTGTTGGAGTGTTAGGTTCATTATCAATATTGTGTTTAGCAATTACAACACCCGACATCTCGTTAGAAATTTCTTCTAGTATTGGTCCAATTTGTTTACAAGGTCCACACCACTCTGCCCAGAAGTCAACTATAACTGGTTTGCCAGCCTTAATAACTTCTGCTTCAAAGTTTTCATCTGTTACGTTTACAGTAGCCATAGTATTTATATATAAAGATTAGACTTATATTCAAGCCCAAAATGATTAAAATTTATTTTATCCACACTAAACACTTTGATATTTCTTTTCAATGGACATTACAAAATTATTTAATTGGTCCAAAAATTTGAGATTTTTCTCATCATTTTCATTAGTAAATTT
Source organism: uncultured Pelagibacteraceae bacterium (assembly GCA_902562205.1). Lineage (GTDB taxonomy): Bacteria > Pseudomonadota > Alphaproteobacteria > Pelagibacterales > Pelagibacteraceae > Pelagibacter. Next base: position 142,509 of record CACESO010000003.1, read on the forward strand.
TTCTCTTAAATTGTCGCACTCAAAATAAAATTCTTTGCATGTCCACCACTTCTCTTTTTTATCACTAAGAATTCTCTTAGCTATATCTCGCTTTACCTGTTTTAAAATAGATTCGGGCAGAACATGAGGAGCTTCTTGGAAGATTATTTTTTTGCCAAATCCAACAAGTCTTTCATCTTCAAACTTATCCAGCAATCTTAGTTTATCTGACCAAGATGCCTCGTGCCATTTGGAGAATAAATTTGTATCTTTGTTTGGAGTGAACCTTTTATAAATACTCTCTTCTGGAAGTATATCTTCTTGAGATTTTGATTGTTCTTTTTCTTCAGCAATTTCTCTTAAAGCAGTCAATATGTTCTCAGAAAACTTTTCGTCACTGTTTACTAATTCAGCTCTTTTTATCAGTATATTTCTATCTATTGCATTGTAGGGTTCAACATCCATACCAAATTTTTTATCCAAAATTATAGGTGCTTTATTTGATCTGATAGTTCTTAAAAACTTGGGTGATTTTTTCATCTCAGCTTTTAAATCGTTGATCGACATTTTAAGAAGAGGCTCTACATCAACCCTTAAGTCGACCGCTTGACCCCACTGATATATCGGATGGGTACAAAATTTAGGGTGGAGAGGAGCACAAAGGTAAAGTCTTGATTTTCCATAGAAATACTCATTTAAAGTAATAATCTTTTCTTTTTTAATAATTGTTTCTGCGTCTAACTTGTTTGCAGTTTTTAAAAAATCGTTCCAATTTTCTGGCTGCTTTTTCTTAATTAAACCAAGTACTTTAAGTGTGAGCTCAGCATCAAAAATTGCACTATGAGCTCCGCCGGATTCAAAACCATTCATTCTTGCTAAAGACTCTAATTTCATCACTGCGTTACCCTTCTCGTTAATTTCAGTGTTTAAAATTTTATTATCAATTGCAAAAGCACCTCTTGCTATATTTAGTCCATCGTGTCTTTTGTTTGGTGAGGCATTAGTAATGTAGGGGTATCTTATGCCCTTAAAAAACTCTTTTCTAATCATTTCATCATCAAAACCTATGTTTGACCATCCCATGAAGATTGCGGGACTCCACTTTTTAAAAATTGCTTCAACTTGATTTAACATCTGATAATGGCTTAGGTTCGTTTTTGTTAGCAAATCTACGTTTGTTTTATTAACAAGCAGCGCCATACACTGAGGTATTTCACCTTCGGGTAGTCTACATCTTAGATTAAACCTATCTTTTTCTTGAAAATTTTCATCTACCAATATTCCTCCAATTTCAATTATGCTGCCAAAATCAGTAGAAGAACTTGATGACTCAATATCCCAAATAACAATATTCAATTTTTTTCCTTTTATTTTAATGCTTTTTGTGAAGAGGATATGATCTCGCATCTAAACAAGTAGCAAGTAAATTTGTTAGTATATTAATTTAATAATTTGTCAAATTTATTTGACAAAAAGGTTGTAAAATTTTTCAACTCTCTCAAGAAATTTATTTTGATAATCTAAAAGTTCATTACCCTCAATTTTAAAATCTTGAAATAGCCTGTCTACTGTACACATCAAAACAACTCCCTGTGTGATGTTGGAGTTATAAACTGTATTATGCGCTAATGAATAGGCCCCTATTTGTAAAAAATAGTCTTCAATATACTCTTTCTTTTTTGGTTTATTACTTTGTTTAAAATCTAAAATTGTCTCTCTACCTTCATAAACACCTATACAGTCAGCCGTGCCAGCATATTTGTTAGGATAATATAGTGTTGCTTCAGCACCCCAAACTTCTGTTAGTTTATTTTTTAGACCATTATCTATAATTTCTTCTGCCATTTTTTTTGAGTGATTGTTATCATCAATTAAATCTTGATTAAGCTTTCCATGTAGAAACTCTTCGATAAACTTGTGAATTGAGCTACCTCTTCTTGATGCTTCTTTTTTGATTCTATCTGCCTCAAGCTTTCCGACTCTTTCCTTCCATGCAGCTAATGCAGCTTTGTCCTCTTCACTTTTAGTTGCTGAAAGTATGGTTGTAACAGAGGGTAAGTTAGATCCATCTAAAGAGTAGTGCCTTTTTCCTTCAATTAATGCTCGAGTAGAACTTGGATAATTGAATTTTTTATTCCATTCCATTTGAGCTGTTATATTTGTTTATTAATTTGAAATGAATTAGTTTTTAGCTTGTTTGGTTTGTTTACTTAGCTTTTCTACATTCTCTGTATTGATAGCTCTTTCAATCTGCTCTGGATCTTTTATATTTTCTAGTGTCCGCGTAATAGATCTGGCATCTTTTCCAAAACTGTCAACGACTGTCATAGCCTCCTCTAATTTTTTTCTTAATTTATAAATATTATCGAAATGAGTTGAAAATCTAGTGCTGATTGTTTTTAAATGATCATAGATTTCTGTTGCGTGCTTTTGAACTTTCAAAGTTTGAAATCCCATATGAAGAGATTGCAAATAAGCTGAGAGAGTATTTGGTCCTAAAATTACAACTTTATACTTTTTCATTATTTCTTGTGTCAACAGCTCTTTATTAACAGGGTCTTGGTAAGAGCTTAATTCTGAAAATAAACTTTCTGTTGGAGCATAAACAATTGCGAAGTCTGTAGTTTTGGGAGGGTTGATATATTTATCATTAACTGATTTTGCTTTGTCCCTAAAAGCTTTTGCTAAATTTTTTCTTGCATCAGCAGCGGCCTTTTTATCCTCATCTTTAAATGCATCCTCTATGGCTTTAAATTTATCTACAGGAAAATGACTATCTACTGGTACAAGCACATCCTCTTTGAGTTTGATAGCAAACTCAACATTTTCACTCGTGTCTTCTTTCATTTTAACATTAGATAAATATTGTGAAGCTGGTAACAAATCCTCTAATAAAGATCCTAAACTGAATTCAGCTAATGTTCCAAATTTTTTCACCCCTGCAAGTATCTTATTTATGCCTCTCTGGCTTTCATTTAAATCTTTTACCTGCATATTAAATGCTTCAACTTTTTGATTTACCGAAGTTAGTGTCTGAGTCATATCTCTGGTGACATCTTTAGATAAACTGTTGAAAGATGCACTCATTGTATTGAATGAACTATTTATACTATCCCTTAAATTATTAATTTCTTGAGAATTATCTTTTGGTTCTGACTTATTTCTCCTCTGAGTAATTAATAGGTAAATTATTATTACCATTAAAACTAAAATTAAATATAATATCGAATCTTGCATGCTATCAATTATGAATATTCCTATTTTATCAAAGTATACAAGTAAAAAGATTTAAAAAACAAATAAAATTGTAATATAATTTATTAAAATAATGGAATTTCAATTAACCTTTAAAATAATAATTATAGTAGGCGTTTTAATAGCTGTTTATGCAACTTTAAGAAATTTAGATGTAATTAAAATTATTCTTATCTATCTTAAGGACATGTTGCTAAGAAAATAACTTAACAATATTTTTTAAACCTTTTTTTGAAAAACTTTTTTTTGATGAAAAAACACACGCTTGAGATTTCAAAATTTCACCGTCTTTAAGTATACGTAAATTATTACTTTTAATCGTTTTCCCAGTAGAGGTGATGTCAGAAATCAAATTTGCTGAACCAGTAAAAGGATAAACTTCCGTAGCGCCCAAACTTTTGACAATTTGAAATTGAGTTACACCTTTTGAAAATAAGAAGTCTCTAGTCAGATTGGGATATTTAGTTGCAACTCTAAGTCTTTTCTTTTTTTTATCTCTAAATTCAAACGCAATTTCTTCTAAGTCTGCAACTGTTTGAACATCAATCCACGGATCAGGAATAGCAACAACCAGATTTGCTTTTCCAAAATCATATTTTTTAACAAGATTAATTTTTTTTTGTGTATTAAATTCACTTTCTTTAAATAAGTCAAAACCAGAAAAACCTATATCTAGAGAACCATCCCCTAGTCTTTCTATAATCTCTCTAGCATGTAAATATAATATTTTTATATTTTTTTTATTTTTAATTGATCCAATGAGATCCCTTTCCCCTCTTTCTGAAATAAGTTTTAGTTTTTTCCTTTTAAAAATCTTTAAAACGTCTTTTCTTAATCTACCTTTGCTTGGTATACCTATGTTAATTGTATTTTTCATAATTTACTTTAAGTTTATTGCTGCCCCAACAGCTGGCACTTTTTTTTTTGATCCTAAATCAGAAATTAATTGATCATATCTTCCACCATTAAAAATATTTTTAATTTTATTTTTTGATTTAATGTCAATTTTAAACACCATACCTGTATAGTATTCGAGTTGTCTTCCAAAGGCAGTTGAGAAAATTACATTTAGCTTTGAAACTTTTTTATTTGATAAAGGAAAATAATTTTGATCGACTGCTAGATTAATTTTATTTTTTTTAAAAAATTTATTTAATTCCTGTGCTGCTTTGTTGATTGGACATTTGATCTTTAAAAACCCTCTAATAATTTTAGAAACATTTCTACCCTTGCTTGGGCGTCTTGGGTCTTTAATCTTTTTATCGAACCTCTTTAAAATTTCATCAATGGATCTACCAGCAATTGTTGATGACTTATTTTCTTTGGTCATTTTTAAATAACGTTTTTTATCAACCTCTACAATTGTTGGATCAACATCTGAGTTTGTCTCTAATCTTTTCAGCAAGTCGTTGAAATAACTTTCTCTCCAAAAATGTCTTGAAAGTCTCAACTTCCATCTCTTAGGGATATCCAATTTTGAAATTAAAAGATTAAATATTTCCACATTTCCTATTGTCAATGTGCCTGTAGAATACTTTAAGTTTTTTATTGATTTAAGAGAAGTATCAATTATTTCTTTATCATCTTTTTTCTCATCTTTCGAACCAATAATTTCAAATCCAATTTGGTCTCTAATAATTGAGTCTTTTTTATTATTTGATTTTCTATATGCCTGACCGCTATAAAATATTTTTTCTTTAGTTTTAAGATTGTTTTCAAGGTACCTAAGGCAAGAAACTATTGTTAAATCAGGTCTTAAACATAACTCGCTTCCATTTTGATCAATAAATGAAAAGATAAACTTTCTAAAATTTTCGCCTGATCTTTGAACTATGTGATTAGCTTCAATTACAGATGGTAATTTAATGTATTTAAATCCTTTAGATTTTACAGATCTAAGAATTTTTTCAGATAAATTTTTTGATTTCATTGATTAAATTTTCTTTTGAAAATGTAACTTGATTATTTTCTCCTTTAACCCCAAGAAGATTTTTCAAGGTGATGTTGTTATCTTTAAATTCATTTTCCCCACAAATTACAGCGACCGGACACCCTCTTTTATTGGCATAAGTTAATTGTTTCCCGAGATTTTTTTTACTGTCTAAAAAGATTTCTGAATTAATATTATTTTTTCTCAAAGTTTCTAAAATTTCGTAATAATTTTTTAAATATTTTTCATCCATCACACAAATAATAACTGGCTTTTGTTCGTTGATTTCTGGGTTTAATTGCATCATCGCAAATAACAATCTATCAACACCAATACTTACGCCTGTGCCAGGTATATCTACTCCCTTAAATCTAGATATTAATTTATTGTATTGACCTCCAGAGCAAATGCTTCCAATATCTACTTCTTTGCCTTTGTTATTTTTTGCTTTAAAACTAAGATTAGTTTCAACACAAAAACCATCATAATATGCAAGACCTCTTACAATTGCAAAATTAGTTTTAATTTGACCAGAATAATTTCCAAATTTTAAAATTTCTAGAAGATCTTCTAATTCTTTAATTCCCTCTTGTGTTAAAGGATTTTTAAAATTTTGTTTAAGATTACTCAAATCATTAATCTTTAAAAAATCTAAAATCTTAGATACTTGGCCATCACTTAGATTAGCACCTTTTGTAATTGCACCACTTTTATCTTTTCTCTCTTTTTTTAATAAATCCTCAACACCTCTTAATCCAAAACCAGGTTTATCAAGCTTGTCTATAGCTCTCATAACCTTGATTTGTTTAGTATCTGGAATCTTTAGATCTTTGATTATACCTTGAATAATTTTTCTGTTGCTGACGTTAATGATAAATTGATCTGTTTTTAAATCACACTCCAACAATGTGCTTGCAATTAAATTACATAATTCTGCATTCGCTTGAGCTGGGTTAACATTTCCTACAATATCACAATCTGCTTGCGTAAATTCCCTGTACCGCGCATTTCCAGCTTTCTCATTTCTAAAAACGTTTTGGATTGCATATCTTTTATATATTGATGGAAGATCTTGATTGTTTAGAGCAACAAATCTCGCTAATGGACTTGATAAATCATAACGAAGGGTAATATCTTTAGTTCCGTCTTTAAAAGAAAATACATCAGACAAAGGATTACTTTCGTCCTCTGCGAGAAAGGATCCAATATTTTCTGCAATTTCAAAAGATGGGGTTTCCAAAGGGTCAAACCCGTATTTTATAAAATTACTCTCTATAACTTTTAAAAGTTTCTTTTTAAGAAGTAATTTTTTATTCCACCTATCTTCAAATCCCTGAGGCAACCCAGGAGTTAATTTATTTTCTTTACTCATTTTTTTGGTACCCTGGCTTGGGATCGAACCAAAAACTGAAGTTCCACAAACTTCCGTGATAACCATTTCACCACCAGGGCCTATGTTTATTTTATATTAATTGTTGTTAAATTTAAATTTATTAAATAATTAAATAGCTAGCGTTCAGCCAGCATGTGTATGATGTCTGTTAAGTGAGTTGAAATTATTATTTAATATAGTCATAAAGCTTAAATAGCATTTAATTCTAGAAATACAAGAATGAATTGTATAGGAATAGCAAACCCAATGGGTCTTATACTCCTATACAATAATGATGAATTAGAATTAAGAGGTTTTTTGCAGTTTTACTGCGGAAGGACCTTTTTCTCCGTCTTCAACTTCAAATGTAATTTCGTCACCTTCGTTTAAGAATCTTAAACCAGCTTCTCTAACAGCAGAAGCGTGCACGAATACATCTTTTTCTTTATCTTCTCGTTCAATGAAACCATAGCCTTTTTTTCCATTAAACCATTTTACTTTACCTTTTAGACTCATTTTACTCTTTCTTTATTAGTTAATCTTTGTTTATACAAAGAATGTGTTTTGTTATTAGATTTCTAAATTAGATGCAAGTGATTTAATTGTCTATTATTGAGCTTTTTGGTGGTGGCCTTGGTAAGAATCGCACTTACGACACATACCTTTTCAGGGTACTGCTCTACTACTGAGCTACAAGGCCATTAAAATCTAAATGTTATACGACCCTTTGTAAGATCATATGGAGTTACTTCTACAGTAACATTGTCTCCCTGCAAAACTCTAATTCTGTTTTTCCTTAATTTTCCAGCTGTATGCGCTGTAACAATGTGATTATTTTCTAATTTAACCCTAAACATTGCATTGGGCAAAAGGTCTATTACCTTTCCTTTAAATTCTAAAGAGTCTTGTTTTGACAAATTTATAATTCTCCTAATCTTTTTTTAATTGATTGAGCATGTCCATCTAAACCTTCATTAGTTGCAAGAGTTATAACTGATGGACCAAGAGTTTCAATACCCTTTTTTGATAAATTTATGTATGAAATTTTTTTAATGAACTCTGAAACACTTAATCCACTAGAGTATTTACTGGTCATATTGGTTGGAAGAACATGATTAGTGCCCGGTACTCCATAATCTGTCATTGCCATCACTGCATATTTTCCTAAGCAAATAGAACCAGCATTCTTAATTTTTGAAATTAAAGACTTGTAATTTTTTATATTTAGTTCTAAGTGCTCAGGACCCACCTTATTAATCATCTCAGCAATTTTATTTTCTGAATTTTCGTAGATAAGTATGCCATTCATCATTAAACTTTTTTTCGCAATTGAGCTCCTCGAAATGCTTTTAAGTTGATTTATTATTTCATTTTGAGTTTTTTTTAAAATTTTTTTATCTTTTGAAATTAAAATGCACTGGGCAAGAGAATCATGTTCGGCTTGAGCAATTAAATCGCTCGCCAACCATTCTGGATTAGATTTGTTGTCACAAACAACTAATACTTCTGAAGGTCCAGCTGTCATTGACTCAATTCCTATATCCCCAAAGACCTCTTTTTTTGCTGAAGCAACATATGAATTTCCTGGTCCTACAATTTTATTTACAGGCTTAATTGATTTAGTTCCATATGCTGCAGCTGCAATTGCTGAAGGGCCACCAATAGAATAAATTTCTTTAATTTTACATTTTCTCGCAGCGTACAAAACTGCAGCATCTTGCTTTCCCTTATAACCAGGATTTATCATTACAATTCTTTTAACTCCTGCTACAACTGCAGGTATCGTGCACATTAAAACACTCGATGGATAGGAAACTTTTGAACCTGGCACATAGATTGCTACTGACTCAAGTGGAACATATTTATATTTCACTTTGTTTTGATACTTATCAATATATGAGATATCTTTGAACTTTTGAAGTGAATGAAATTTATAAATTCTATTATAAGCTGCATCTATCGCTTTTTTTACTTTTTGGTCTAAGGATTTAATTGTGTCATTTATTTTTTTTAAGTTCGGAATAATTGTTTTATTTTTATTAAATTTTTTCTCATATTTTACCAGGGCTTTATCTCCATTTTTTTTCACATCTTTAATTATATTTTTTACTGAAATATAATCTGAACGAAGCTTATTTTTTCTTTTAGAAAGAAGGTTATCCAACAATTTATCAAAGTTCTTATTTTTAGCAGAAATTACTTTCATTTTATTTCTTTTTTAAATCCTCCAATGTTACCTCTATAATTTCAGAATATAGGGTTATAAAACGATTGTCTGAAAATAACAAATTAATTTCATATTGTTTATCTATTTTCATTACATCTATTCCCATCAACTTTAGTGTTAGTTTACTATCTTTTTGATCTATATTTTTTGCTACCACATTATCTATAAATTCAAATTTACAAACACTTATAATGTTACTTTTTTTGTTATCTTTCAGTGATTTTCGAGTTAGGGAAAGTAAAAATATTTTATTTTTTTTAAGATATTTAATCTCTGAAACACTGGTGGTTGAGTCCTCACAGTATGTAGAAATTATATTTAAACCATTGAGATCTCTTGCCAATATCTTGGATAAAAAATTTTTTACCATTATATTTTATATTCTCATTTTTACTTTAATACCAAGTTTTCTTAATTTAAGTTGAAGATTTGAGTACCCTCTTAATCCGTGATAAATTCTTGATATTGTTGATGATCCATTTGCTGCAATTGCACCCAATATTATTGAGAAAGTAGTTCTAAGATCAGATGAAATACAATCAGCAGAGTTCAACTTTTTTTCTCCCTTAATTATTGCAAAGTTTTTTTTAATTCTTATATCGGCTCCCATTCTATTAAGTTCGGGTACAGCCATAAATCTATTTGTAAAAATCGTTTCCTCAATTTTACTTTCCCCAAAAATTTTGGTCAAAACAGGTATTAGAATAGGCAAACAATCTGTTGCAAATCCAGGCCATGGTCCAGTTCTGACGTTTATAGGTTTTAATTTTTTAGTTGTATTTAATTTTATAGAATTTTTACTTACGCCAACTTTAAAACCAATTTTTTTTAATATCTTTAATTCAGAAGGTAAAAATTTAGGATTTATATTCGCCACCTTTACACTACCTTTGGTAATTGCTCCTACGCAAAGATAACTAAATGCTTCTATCCTATCACCAATAATTTTATGATTGCCACTTAATAGCTCATTAACACCTTTAATTCTTAAAGATCTTTTGCCAATAAACTTTATATTTGCACCTGAGTTGTTTAAGAATTTTATAAGATCTGTTACCTCAGGTTCTAAAGATATATTTTTTAAAACATGGGAACCTCTTACAAAAACTGAGGACATGATTAAATTTGACGTGCCAGTAACTGTTATTTTTGGAAACTTATAGCTCTTACCTACTAAACCATTCTTTGAGGATATTTTCACATATCCTTTTTCTAAAACGTGTTCAGCCCCTAAACTTTTGAAACCTTCGAGATGCCAAGATGTATCACGAATTCCTAATGCACAACCTCCTCCTTGAGCAACTCTTATGTTTTTCTTTGGATATCTTCCAAGTAAAGAACCCATGGTTAAAACTCCTGCTCGCATTGTAGATACCAAGTTATAGGGAACAGTTAATTTATGATTCTTTTTATTTTTAATAATCATAATCTTTTTTTTCTCTAAAATTTTTACTTTAGAACCTAAGGAAATCAAAAGATCTTTCATTGTAAGAACGTCTTGAACTAGAGGAACATTTCTTAAAATTACTTCTTTTTTAAAAAGAATAGATGCCGCCATAAGTGGAAGGCATGAGTTTTTTGCTCCACTTATATTTACTATTCCTTTTACGGCTTTGCTTGGGCCAGTAATTATAAATCTTTTCATACTATTTTGATTTTGCTAAAGTTATACCAACTTGACCTTGATATTTTCCTTTTCTATCAGAATATGATACCTCTGGCTGATCTCCACTGAAGAACAAGATTTGCGCTGCTCCACTATTTGCATACAATTTTATAGAGTTGCTTGTATGATTTGAAAATTCTAAAACTAAGTTGCCATGCCAACCTGCTTCTAAAACTGTGGGAGGAGTTCCAAGTCCACATCTCGCGTAAGTACTCTTGGCAGTGACTAATCCGGTTACATTTCTTGGCATTTTAAAATACTCAAGACTACTTGCCAGTGCGAAAGAATTTGGAGGAATTAAAACAGACTCTTCACCCTTAATAGTTATAAAATTATCCTCACTAAAATTCTTTGGGTCAGCGGTAGCCCCTTTTATATTTGTAAAAATTTTGAATTCAGAGCCGCATCTTAAGTCATAGCCAAACGAGTTAAGTCCATGACTAATACCTTTAGATATACTTTCACCTACAAATGGACTTATCATCTCCTCTTTTTCTGCAAGTTCCTTTATTTGTTTATCGTTTAGAATCATTTTTTTGGCTTTTTTGTTTGTGAATTTTTCTTTTTCTTAAATTTTTTCTAAGGGCTTTCTCGAGATCAAGCTTAGAAGGCTTTCTTTTAGAATTCATTAAAAAGATTATTTTTTCTCAGGATTGGTAAGATGCTCCAAAGTTACAACTTGATCAATTGGTATTGCCTTATCTTCAGATTTATTTGTTCCTAGCTTAGATTGTTTTTTGGCTCTTCGCTCAGCTAATTTCTTTTCTCTTTTAGCTTGCTTCTCCATTGCTTTAGCGCCTCTTGTAGATTTATAATCGTAGTGAATTCCCATAAAATAACCAAAAATTATTATAGTCTTATTAAAATAAAAAATTAAGTCAAAAATTTGAATTTTATTGATTTTTACACTATTTTTATTTATTCGCCCTTGTAGTTTTAGTGTTAAAACAGGCCCTTGGTAAGGGTCAGTCATGAGTTAGATTCTCATCGAGGGCACCATTACTTTTTAAAGAAAAATTTTCTTAAAATAAATGTCAGAATGAACAAAAATATTATAGCTGTTATTGGTAAATATATTTCTTGAGTTTTTAGAAGATCTAATATTTTAGGTAATTCATCATTTTCATATATTTTCTTTTCTAAAGCTGATCCTAATGAACAAACGATAAATGCTTGAATAATAACTCCAAGTAAAGTTCCAAAAAAATAGTTTTTTAATTTTACATCAAATAATACAGGAATTAAATTTTGTATCTGTGTCGGAATACCACCAAGAAATCTGAGGAGGCCGACCGCTAAAAGCTGATTTTTTCTTATTTTGTCGTTAAGATATTGATACTTATTTTGTATTTTTTCAATT